>DATLCA010000001.1:0-9047 GCA_035526605.1 Pyrinomonadaceae bacterium
AACACGATCGGCGTCGATTACGATCTTGTGATTCCGAATCAGCTTTTATCGATCAAGGACGGAGCGATCGAACCGTTCACCAGGCCGCAGCACGCGTGGGCGCAGAAGGAGCTTTTGAAATACGCTTCGTCGGCGAAGATAAACATAAACACTCCGTTCGCGGACCTGCACGATTTTCAGCAAAACGCGATCATCTACGGCGACGACGGATGGCGCGGGATAAAGGGTTTCTTCAAATGGCTCGAGACTAAAAAGTACAAGCTTCACGTCCGGGTCTTTCTAGCGAAGTACCGGGGTTACACGAAATGCCCCGAATGCGACGGCGCCCGTCTTAGGCAAGAAGCTCGCGACGTGAAGATCGGCATGCGTTCGCTTCCCGAGATCGTGGAAATGTCGATCAGTGATGCCGCCACGTTTTTCGAAGAGCTCAAGCTGAGTGAGGAGCGGGAGAAGATCGCGGAAAAGATCCTGCTCGAGGTGCGCCGCCGACTGAAGTTTCTCGTGGATGTCGGTCTCGACTATCTAACGCTGAGCCGCGTCGCCGCCACACTTTCCGGGGGCGAAGCGCAGCGGATCCAGCTCGCGACAAACCTCGGTTCCCTGCTCGTCGGAACACTGTATGTCCTGGACGAGCCGAGCATAGGCCTCCATCCGCGCGACAACGCACGTCTGATCAAGATTCTCGAGAACCTCCGCGACATCGGCAATACGCTGCTCGTGGTCGAGCACGACGAGGATACGATGCGTGCCGCCGATCACATTCTGGACATCGGACTTTTTGCCGGAGAGCTTGGGGGCAATGTGGTTTTCGAAGGCGACTTCGAACATCTGCTGGAGGACAAAGCCTCGCTTACCGCGCGATATCTGCGCGGCGACAACGAGATCAAGACCCCGCAAAAACGCAGAGCGGTAGGCAAAAAGAAGATCGCGATCACCGGCGCACGCGAGCACAATCTTTCCAACGTCTCGGTCGACATCCCGCTCGAGATGCTCGTTTGCATTACGGGCGTCTCCGGATCGGGCAAGTCGACGCTGGTGCATGACGTTCTGTTTGCCGGCCTCAAGAAGTTGCGCGGGGAATGGAACGCGCACGTCGGACTCTTCAAGGAGATAACCGGCTCGGAGCACGTCGACGACGTGATGCTGATCGACCAATCACCCATCGGACGGACCCCGCGTTCGAATCCCGTCACCTACATTAAGGCGTACGACGCGATCCGTGAGGTCTTCGCCGGAACGCAGGGTGCAAAATCGAAAGGATTTCACTCATCCCATTTTTCGTTCAATGTTCCCGGCGGACGATGCGAGACCTGCCAGGGCAGCGGGACCGTTACGGTCGAAATGCAGTTTCTCGCTGACGTGGAGCTGACGTGCGAAGACTGCCGCGGTACCCGCTTTCGAGACGAGATCCTTGGCGTCAAATACAAGGGCAAGAACATCGACGAAGTTCTCGACCTGACGGTCCGTGAGGCGCTGCTGTTTTTCAAGGACGTAAAAAAACTTACTTCGCGTTTGAAGATGCTGGAGGACGTCGGTTTGGGTTATTTACGATTAGGTCAATCTGCGACGACGCTTTCGGGCGGTGAGGCTCAACGAGTAAAGCTCGCCGCACATCTCGCGCAGAAGACTCGATCGAATACGCTTTTCATTTTCGATGAGCCGACGACCGGCCTGCATTTCGATGACATCAACAAACTGCTAACCGCCTTTCGCGCTCTGATCGATAACGGCGGCAGTCTCATCGTCATCGAGCACAATCTGGATGTGATAAAAACCGCCGACTATGTGATCGACCTCGGGCCCGAAGGCGGCGTCGGCGGCGGCGAGATCGTTGCGGTCGGAACACCGGAAGAGATCGCGGAGAATGAGAGGTCGCACACGGGAAGGTATTTGAAAGATCTTCTGGGTTAGCGGAAGGAGAGCTCGGATTCGTACCTAAAAATTACTCGCCGAGCAGATCTTCTTGCTGTACGGACATTCACCAACCTGAGCCCATTCGTAGAAGCCGTTCGTGTCTCCCTCGACCGCGTAGTAGACATTCTTGATCGTCGGAAACTGCATCAAGGTGGCCTCGACCATTGGGAAAAATCCCCCGCCGCAGCTGGAGGTTGCGTTGCCCATCTGCTCGTAAAGCGCTTTTGTAAAATTTACATAAGCCGCGCCGTTTTTCACTTTGACGCTTTTAAGTATTCCGTTTGTTTCCGGCGGCGCGAATCCGGAGAACGTCTTCGCCTCTTCGGCGGTAGGGCCTTTGAGCAGTTCCCGAAGCGCCGCGTTCGCGACCGCCGCGGTTTTCGGGATCGTTCGCGTGGTTGGATGGACCTTTGTGCAGCTGTTCCATTCCGGGTCGGTCTTGTCGTTGTGAAAGTAGACCTTGATCGTCACGGTTTCGGCCTTCTGTGCTAATGAAGCGGGTGCGAAGAAGGCTAGAAGTAGAAATAGGCAAAAGATTTTCATAAAACGACTTCGTAGAAAAAACCGGTGTACGACATCAGGGTTATATGTCGCCTGCAAACAGGCTTGCTTGGATGCGGTCGATTACGCTCCGCGCGGGTGTAGCTTAGGTCGGAGGTCCGCAAGGCGGACATCAGGCAGTACCTAACCAGAGTTTCTAATCATCTCCAAATTTTGCTCGCCACTTGGGCGCGATCTCCTCCATTACTTTGCAATCGCAATAGCCGCCGTTCTCATTGAGCCATGATGTGATCTTTGGAAAGTTCAGGTTATTTTCCATCATGTACCGCATCGAGTAACGCAGGCTGTGATTGCACTCGGTCTCGTACAGAGCGTCCTCGACATAATCGAGCAGCTCGCTGATCGTATGTTGCTGCGCGGGCAGGCCGTCCAGAAATTGCTGCAGCTCCTCGCCGCTTAGTTGCTCAAGGTTTTCAATCTCACGTTTTCGGACTATTGGCATACTCTTAGATTCAGCACCACAGGTGCGACCGTAATTTAGCCAGGGGCAACGGCCCTGGTCGGGTCAAAAGTTTAGGAAGCCGCAACCCGCGGGATAATCCAATTCACAATCGCGACGTCGTCCCGGGTTTTTACTTCGCCGCGTTGCGGCTTAATCCTTCGCGTCTGTGCAGGGGCGTTGCCCCTGGCTAAATTGCCGCCGCACCTTTGGTGCTCCGGACGACGCGCCCCTGACAATAATTAAAACTCACTCTCCGACACTCTCATCATTTCGGCTCGCGAGGCCTCTTCTCGTTCGCGCTGTTTTACGCCTTCGCGGCCGTCGTATTTTAGAAATTCCGGCAAAAAGAACGCGGCCCCGATGACGGACACGACGCACAACGCTCCTCCCGACACCAATGCGGCCTTCACCCCAAACTTCTCGGCGACGATCCCCATCTTAGCGCTTCCGAGCATCGGGCCGGTAAGGTAGCTCATCATCTCGATGCTGGCGAGCCGGCCGCGAAGATAGTTCGGGATTGTCTGATTCCAGATCGACCCGCGAAAAATTCCCGAGATCATGTCGAAGAACCCCGCGGCGCCCAGAAATAAAAGCGCCGGCACGATGCTGTCGACGAGCCCGAAGAAAATAATCGCCACCCCCCACAGGACGGCGGCGATTGTGACGAACAACCCGTGCCTGTGAATATTCTTCGTCCATCCCGACGTCAGGCTCGCCAGAAGCGCCCCGGCGGCGATCGATGCCGGAAAGAAACCCACGTACTTGTCCCCGTAGATAACCGCGAGGGCCGGGTACAGAGCCTGAGGCATCGCGAAGAACATCGCCGCAATATCGATGAAATAGGTCCCGACCAACTCCTGCCGCGAGAACGCATACGCCCAAGCTTTCTTGATCGACTGGAGACTTGGACGTTCCGCGTTTTCGGGCGCCGGGACGTGACGAAGCATGAAGACCGCGATGAGAGAGGCGATGAATGTGGCAAGATCGATCGCGTACGCGACAGACGCGCTCAACTGCGTCGCGATGATTCCTGCGATTGCTGGACTAACGATCGCACCGACGCTGTAGCGGATCGAATTCAGCGCCATCACGGAAGACATCAACTCGGGCGGAATAACTTTTTGAATAAACGATTCGAATGCCGGACGCTGGATCGCGGCAAATCCCGCGTGCAGCGCGACCGAAAGAAACAGCACCCAGATGCGCGGGTTTGGAAGCAGCGAATTGACCAAAAGAATTACCGTCACCGATGTTTGCCCGATCTCGGTCAGCCGCAGCATCTTTCGCTTGTCGAGAAAATCCGCAAGCGCCCCACCGACAAATGCGAGAGCGACCATCGGTACGAACTCGGCGAGGTAAATGTATCCGACCATCGCACTCGACTCCGTCAGCCGGTACATCTGCCACGGCACGACGATGAACGTCATCATCGATCCGAAGAATGAAACAAGCTGCCCGAAGAAGAGCAGCCTGTAGTCGCGTGAAACCCGCAAAGGAGAAAGGTCGAGAAGCATTAGCAGTTGTCGGTTGTCGGTTGTAGGTTGTCGGTTGTCGGTTGTCGGTTGTTAGTTTGGTGATTCACATTGTGGCCGACAAACCGTTTAATTCTTCCACGTCGAGATCCTGCTGACAACTGACAACTGACGACTGGCAACTGACTACGACAACCGACGACTACTTCATATACTCGGTCCAGTGGAACAACCACGTCGCATAAGCATTCGCCGCAAATGAAAACCCGTACGCCGCCCACTCGAGCGGCGTGATTTTTTTCGGCGCGCTTTCCAGCATGATGACAAACAACCACGGCAGGCAAACCATCGCGTATCGATATCCGAACTGCCATCCGCCGGAGTTGCCGTGGATCCAAAGCAGTATGCAGAGCACAAGAACGGCGATCCATGCAGCGTACTTTAGCGCCTGGTCGCGGCTACCGAAACGAAAGGCAAATAAGATAAACGGGCTACTCCAGAAGATCGAGCTGCTGAAGCGATCCGGCAGCAGATATGGAAACGCCGCACGCGTTTCCCATGGCTTCCACATCATCTCCCACATCTGCCGCGGAATGTAGTGATACGAAAAGATGCCGTGGTTGTACCAGGGCTCGTTCAGGACGCCGGGAATTCGGGCATATCCGAAATCGGTGAAGGAATGGAAGCGCACGTAGTTGTAGACGAGCGTGAGTGTTCCGAGGACGAACGGAGCTGCGCAAAAGAAGGCGATCGGGCGAAGTCGCGGAATGAGCGAAAGTTCGGTTCCGCCGGCCTCAGCAGGTGGCTGAGCGTGGTCATCGACCCTCGGTGATTTCTCTTTCGGCGCCGTACCGCCAAGAGACCGAAACCCTACTGACCTGTACAACAACCAAAAGAATATCGGCGCGGTTAGAAGATTCTCCGTCCTGTTCCCAAACGCCAATGCGAAAAACAGTCCCGCGATTAACGGCCGGCGGTCGTATACCGTGAAGTAGATCGCGCCGAGCTCGCCGACCATGGCGAACCCAAGCGCCAGCTGCCACGCCCCGGCCATGGTCAGGTTCGTCCACATCCACGTCCCGAACAGAACCCCGAGCGCCATCACCACGAGCCGGGTCGGATCAATGTCATAAGCCCGGCCGATCAAAAACAAGAAGAGGCATATGACGCCGGCCAGGCCCGACGCGATCCATGCCGCTGGCATATCGCTGATCAACCCGGCAACCTTCAACAGCGCGAACGGGATCATGGTCAGCACGCTTCCGAAAGGAAACACCGAATAATAGAAACCTTCGAACGGAACGAACTCGTTCAACCACGACGGCTGCTTTTCGGTGAAAGCGATGTTGCCGCCCAGGATGTTCGCTGCGACACGAAAGGTGTAATCGTAATAGCCCTGAGGTTTCGGATTCGAGAAATAATAGACGGCCGCAGCCAGGATGGTGACAACGGCGTAGAGTCTGTCCAGAAGTTGGGGTGAAACGTCCTCGTGCTTCGGCATTGAGAAGATCAAACTCCGTAGATCTTCAATTTAAATTCGTCATTCGCCGTGTACAGCTCGGCCCGTTTCCCGGCCATGCGTTCGGACTGTTTGAGGATCATCGGAACGCCCCCGCGCGGGACGCTGGTGCCGTATTCGCGACGGCTGAAGATCGACGCGATCTGCGGATTCAGACGCTGCGTGATCCCGTACCGGATCGCACGCGATGCCGGGGGAACAAAGCCCTGGGTGCGCCGGCCGTTTACTATCTCGATAAAATTGTCGTAGATCGTGATCCGGGTCGGGATGTCGCGAAGCGCGAAATCGCGGTGAATAAGAGCGTTCGCGACGGCCTCGCGTAGAGCATAAACGTGATACGTCGAACGCGCGGCGACGGGCGATCCCACGAGATGAAGCCCCTTCTTCGGCTTCTCCTTTGCGAGATCGCAATATCGCTCTATGAAGCGAATGATCTCCTCGTTTTGGGTATGCAGATTTCCTTTGATCTCCAACCGCTCAACCAACTGCGCGTTCCCGTTCTCACCTGAGTATCGAGTGACGGTGACGGTGGAGCGGGGAAATAATTCCTGCACGCGCTCGTTCTTTCCGAACAACACGAGTGCCGCGACAGTGGGGAAGAATTCGTCAGCACCGCCCACGGCAAGGATCAAGTCCTTCTTCAGGAAGTCGGCCGTTTGGTAAAGGTTTATCGTCGGGCTCACATCTTCGAACGCTCCCGCGAACGTCCAGAGGAGGCCGTCGTCGAAATCTCCCGGCTCGGCGGTGAACAGCGGAATATTTTCGTAACCGAGCGGCCGGATCTCGTCCAGCCACATAGAAAGCTGCTCGCGCGAGACTTCACGTTTCTCCGCCCCGAAGCGCATGTAGAACCGCCCGTCGCGTGTGCGGTACGGTTTCCGGCGGGGCTGAACATCGAGGGCGACGACTCGTTTTCCGCTATCGAAAGCGATCGTGTCGATCAGCGGAATTATCGGCGGCACGATTTCTTCGCGGCAGATCCGAGCCAATTCTTCCTGCACCCATTCGGGGTTGGAGACGCCTTCGATCCGCAGTCCGTCATTTACACCGAAGATGATCGTCCCGCCGTTCGTGTTCGCGAGCGCGACGATTCCCTGCGTGATCTTTTCGGAATTGGAAAGCCGGACCTTCAGCTCGAGGTACGTGTCTTCGCCGCCGCGCAGCAGGCGCAACAGTTCCGTTCGCGTTGTAATTTGAGCAGGTTGAGAAAGGAGGTATTCTGCGTGAGAGCGATCGGCCTGTGTTTCGAACCGCTGGCTGTGTCGATACTTTCTTCTTGGCATCGCGAGTGGCGTGAGATTTTATGTCAAGACGGGTCGCACCTAATGCCCGCCCGAATGTTTTCGCAGCAAAGAAAACATTACTGGATTCGATCTTTCCGACCTGATTCTATTGAAACATCGAAAGACGGAATTGTAAACGGCGGTATTCACCGAAGGGTTTCATCCGGCTGCAGAAGCCCGCAATGCACGCCGTTGCTCCGTGCGGGCTTCGGCACCTTGTCGGAAAGCACGAACAACTTTAATATTGACTCGCTTGAACACTGAAGCAATCACAGCTTACATAGGCATAGGCTCGAACCTTGGAGACCGGGCGGGAAATCTATTGCTCGCGGTTCGGGGTCTGATGGAGGCGAGCTTTACCGTCACTAAGCTTTCCGGAATTTATGAGACCGAGCCGGTCGACATCGAGAGCGAAACCAATTTTCTTAACATGGTCGCCGAGCTGAAATGCGAGAGCATCACGCCTTCGCAGATGATGGCGAGGATGCTTCGGATCGAATATCTGCTCGGTCGCAAGGACAAGTCGCTCAAGAAACCCCGGACCATCGACCTAGACCTGCTTTTCTACAATCACGAACAAACCGATACCGAATTCCTCACGCTGCCGCATCCACGCCTGCATCTGCGGAACTTTGTTCTCGTCCCGATGTCGGAGATCGCGCCAAGCTTCGTTCACCCCGCCCTGCACAAAGACATCCGGACGCTGCTCGCCGAGTCGACGGACGCATCAGCGGTAACACGTTGGAATCCAACATCTACGAACGGCTCGGCCGGAAGGTAGAACTGCTAGACTTGATATCTGCAAAGGACTATCCTATTCACGATTTATGGCCTACCTAAAACCCGATAAACCAGAAAAGGTCTACGTTCCGGCACTTCGAGCGGCGAAAGAAAAAAGCGAGAAGCTTGTTTGCCTGACCGCATATGATTATCCGACCGCCCGCATCGTCGACGAGGCAGGGGTCGACATCATCCTCGTCGGCGACAGCATGGGTAACGTGATTCACGGTTACGGAAACACGATCCCGGTGACGCTGGACGAAATCTGTTCCGCGACGAAGGCAGTCAAGCGTGGATCGAGCCGCGCTCTGGTCGTCGCCGACATGCCTTACGGGAGTTTTCATACGGGTGACAACGAGGCGGTACGAAACGCCCTCAGGTTGATGAAGGATGGCGGTGCCGAAGCCGTAAAGCTCGAAGGCGGGCGGAATCGCGTCGGGCTCGTGAAGCGTCTAGTCGACGAAGAAATTCCCGTGATGGCACACGTCGGCCTCACGCCGCAGTCGGTTCACAAGATGGGCGGCTATCGTGTGCAAGCCAAAACGGCAGACGCCGCAAAGATTCTGGTAGACGACGCGAAGATGCTCGAGGAAGCCGGTGCGTTCTCGATAGTTCTCGAGCTTGTGCCGCGCGAGGTTGCCGAGCTCGTTACCCAGCAGCTCACGATCTCGACCATCGGCATCGGGGCCGGCAGCGGATGCGACATTCAGGTTTTGGTCCTTCACGATCTCATCGGATTCACGTTCGGGCGTCAGCCCAGGTTCGTCCGCCAGTACGCAGATGTCAGCCAAGTCATCACGGACGCCATCACGAACTGGATGGCCGATGTAAAATCCGGAAACTATCCGAGCAAAGACGAGTCTTACGGTTTGCCGAAAGGCGTAAAGCTCATCGAGCCGAAGTCAGCAAAGTCTTCGAGCTGATCTTATGGAGATCATCAATCGTCGGCAACGGATGGCGTCGATCTCACGCAAGCTTCGGCGTGAGCACAAGACGGTTGCGTTTGTCCCGACGATGGGAGCTTTGCACGAGGGCCATCTAGCGCTGGTTAAAGAGGCCCACGCCGCTTCGGATGT
>DATLCA010000002.1:0-1406 GCA_035526605.1 Pyrinomonadaceae bacterium
GATACGCCGAAGTGGCGCAGAAAACTAGGAAGCTCGTACTTTTGTCGGGTACGTTCTTCTTCCTTCTCCCTCTTGCGGATCCGGGTCCGCGCGGTTTGCGCAACTTCCTCGGAAGGTACGCCCAAGTTTTGAAGCACATCATTTAAAATGCTGCGCTCGTCATTAGAAAGTACGTAGAAAATGTCGCTCCCATCGATCACCCGCCGGCCCTGCGATCGGGCACGGTCCATCGCCCGCTTGAAAAGCTCGGTTGTTTCCGGAGCAATGCGAAAACCTTTCCCGGTGTGCTGGCGGCCCATTTCCATCCGCTTCTCGATCAACAGTTTGACCGAGCGAGGATCGACCGCGAGATCGCGCATCGTCGAGCTGAAGAGATCGTCCTCTTCGCTCGCGACCGCATGCAGGATATGTTCGATGGCAACGTAGTTTTGATCGCGCTTCTTCGACTCGCCCAGAGCCGTTTCTAAAACGCGTCGGCCACTTTCGCTGAATTTGTCTTTGTATGCGTCTATGTCTGCCATATAAGGATAATTACTACCGGGAAGTTAGATGCGGATGAGCGGGGAATCGTCGCCAGCTTCATCATAGCATTTAGAAAAGAACGTCAAAAGAACTTTATCAGTACGAGTTGGGGAGTAACTGATACGTAGATGACATGGCTCACTCCGCCGCGCTCGACGCCCGAGCTTTTCCAACTTGCACACGTGCGGGCCGAAGCAGCCTGTCGCCAAATTTATAACCGCGCGAATACTCCGCCGTGATCGTGCCCTCGGCCTGTGCATCAACTTCGGCCATATCGATCGCTTCGTGAAACTCAGGATCAAACTTCGTGCCAATTGACGGAACGGTTTCAACCCCGACACTCATGAGCGCTTGTTCGAAGGATCGGGCCGTACCTTTCACCCCTTCCCGGAGATGGTCGAGCGAAGGATCCTGCTCACTGGCATTGATCGCCAGGTTCAAATTATCGAGCACCGGCAAGAGCGTGATCAGGAAATTGAACTGACCCTGCTTCGAACGATCTTCCAAAGTTTTCATCAAACGCGAGCGCATTTCGGCCGTCTCTCTCTCGAGATCTCGTTTCGCCTCTTCAAACTTCGCCTGAACTCCGACAAGCTTCGCTTCGGCCGCCTCGCGACGCTCGGTCTCAGCTTTGAGGTGAGCCTCGAGTTCGAGCTCGCGCCGTGATGTCGCGGGCGGCTCCGACCGCTCCTCGCTCGCGCCTTCACGAATGCCGTCTTCCGTAACACGTCGCCGGTCGTTGACCGGGATCTTCACCGGTTCGTCGTCGAATATTTCGCCGTTGATTGGATCGTCCTGATTCATTTTCTTTCTCTTAAACATTCCTTGTTAATAGTAAATCTTGCGTTAGCGAGTTTCGAGTCGAGTTCAGAGTTCGGGGTTCA
>DATLCA010000003.1:0-8155 GCA_035526605.1 Pyrinomonadaceae bacterium
GGCCCCGTGATGCCCGCCAGGATGTCGACGTTTCGGCCCTCGAATGTCATCTCGACCGGAACGAGGTTGTTTCGAAATAGCAGAAGCAGGACGATCTCCACGGGAATTCTGATCACGTGGATCCACGTCAATACCGTCAGCGGCATTTTTGCGAGAAACCTTCGAAAGAGTACGAGATAGATGACCGTAAGGACTACGAAAGGGAGCGGGCCCAACGCGAAGGTTCGTGGCGGAAGAACACTGAAGTTTTGAAAGAATCCGTTCGAGGCCAGAACAGCCTGCACGATGAGCCAAACAACGACGAAACCCAGGAGGAGTTTTCCAGCAAATGAATCGAGACCGCTTTTAAAAATGGCGTACGCGAAAACGCCGACCGTGAACAGCGTGGTCAGGATGAAGACTACCGGGATGTAAACCGGCAGTCCCTCGATCATTTGATCCTCTCGTCTTTCTCGATCTGGCCGTCGCGGATAGTGATGACCCGATGCGCGCGTTCCGCAACTTCGTGCTCGTGCGTCACGACGATGATCGTATTTCCTTCGGCGTGAAGTTTCTCGAACAGGGCCATGATCTCGACGCTGGTTTTTGAATCAAGAGCGCCGGTCGGTTCGTCGGCGAGCAGGATCGACGGATGATTTACGAGCGCCCGAGCGATCGCGACGCGTTGCCGTTGCCCGCCGGAGAGCTCGTTAGGTCGATGCGTGACACGATCGCCGAGCTCGACGGACGCGAGTGCGGCTTGTGCCTTGTCGTGGCGTTCGCCGGCCCGCATCCCCGCATAAATGAGCGGCAACTCTACGTTATGTAACGCGGTCGCCCGTGCCAACAAATTGAAAGTTTGGAATACGAAACCGATCTCTTTGTTTCGGATGCGTGCGAGCTCGTCGTCGGTCATCTCGGAAACAAGATTGCCGTTGATCCAGTACTGTCCCATCGAAGGCGAATCGAGACAGCCGATAAGATTCATCAGCGTCGATTTTCCCGAGCCGGATGGTCCGATGATCGCGAGGTATTCGCCTTTCTTGACTTCGAACGATACGTCCCGCAGCGCGTGCAGCTCTTCGGTCCCCATCTGGTACGTCTTCCAGATGTTCTGCATCGAAATCAAAGTCTCGGTCGCAGGGAGGCTCCCGTTCGTCGTTGGTTCGGCTGCTGCAACTTCGTTTTCCATGAATCGGTACATAACAGTCGTCAGTCGTCAGACCTTTTACTTTCGGAACATCAACAACGCCGGTTCATAGAACTGAAAACTGACAACCGACGACTGACCACTTATCAGCTCTTATTCGCGTTCTCGCCTTCTTTCTTTTCCTGGCGTTTTACGACCGCTCCTTCCTTGAGCGTGTTAAGGATACGGCTAGGACCCGTTATTACTTCTTGTCCGGACGAGAGCCCGGAAGTTATCTGGATATCGGACTCGCCGGTGATGCCGGTTTCCACGGCCACGAACTTCGCCTTGTTCCCGTCCAGCACGTATACGCCCTTGATCAGTTTCGGCTTATCCGCCGGAGTCGCCGCGGCCGCGACGCCTTCAGGGGTCGGTGAGCCCTCGGGTTTTTTCTCGATGACTGCCTGGAGCGGAACGGCGATCACTTCGTTCACGGTAGTAGTAGTTATCGTTGCCGTCGCGCTCATTCCGGGGCGCAACCCCGTCTGCATTTCCGGAGTGAGATTGATCAATCGCAGCACGACGCGAAATTCCTTTGCTTCCTGAACGTTAATGTTGACTGAAAGACCACCGCTTGTTTGAGATTTGCCGACCGCGAGCGGCGTCTTCTGCAGCACCTCTCCCTCGAGCTCGGTTTCGCCAAAAGCGTCAACTTTGATCTTCGCCTTTTGACCGACGGCGACTTTGTCAATCTCCGTTTCGTCGACCTTGACCTCGACGTTGATCTCGGACATGTCCGCGATCGTCATCAGAGCTGTTGTCGAAAGACCGGCCACCGCGAACGTTCCGACCTTCGAAGGGATCTCCGCGATCACGCCGTTGATCGGGGCGATCACAACGGTCTTATCTCTCTGATTCCGCTGGCCACGAAGGACGGCGGCCTGCTGCTCCGCACGCGACCGGCTTGAACTGACGCTAATTCCGGCCGATTCGACCGAACGGCGTGCGTCGCGGACGGCGACCTGCTGTGAAGCGACGCGGGCCTGAGAATCCTTGATCGAGATCCGGGCGGATTCGAGACGTGCCCGCGCCGTGCTCAGAGCGGCCGCGGCGTTATCGACGCGATCCTTAGATTCGTCGAAAGCCTGACGCGAGATCACACCGCTCTCTAGAAGCTGTTCGTTCCGTTTCATCTCACGATTCGCGGCATTGAGCTCTACCTGCGCACGATCCACTTCCGTCTGCGAGGTGATCACCCCCTGACGAGCATTCTCGACGGCGACCTGGGCCTGATTGAGAGCCTGTTGAGCCTGAGCATAAGCATTCTGTGCACCCGCGACCTGAGACTGCGATGACCGAACCTCGTCCTGAGCGGATTGATAAGCGGCGAACTGCGCGTCGGCGTTTGATTCGAGCTGATTCGGATCCAGCCGGACGAGAATCTCACCCTTCTGCACCGCGTCGCCTTCCTTTTTGGTGATCTCTTCGATCTTCCCTTGGACCTCACTCGTCAAGTTGACGAACTGGATCGGGCGGACCTCGCCGGACGAAGTGACTGTCGACTTGAGCTCGGGACGGACTTCGATCTTGACCGCCGTCACCTCCGGAGTGTCGGTCCTCGTGGCGAAGATGCTGCCTATGATGACGATCAGGAGCAGCACGCCGATCGAACTGCCGATAATGATTTTCCTTTTACGGCTCAGTGCCATACCAGTGGTTCCTCTCAAACGTTGAATTCAGGATTGCGTAAAGAATGTCGGGCTATTGCCTTGTATAATACAGCGTCAAAGCGATACTACGACCGTTTTCTTTTCATAGTTTCAAAAAAGTACCGACGCCCGGATTATGATACGTTTGACGTTTAGAAACCTTAGATTTACGATTTACGAACAACGTGTAGGCGGGGTAACATGCTTTTGCCTCGACGACCGTAGCTAAGTAATGACCAAATGCCAATCCTGCGGGAGAGAAAACCTTGACCGTTCGCAGTTCTGTGAAGAATGCGGAAGCCGGCTGGCCGTTTCCAACAGCGGCGGACAACAGCGGGTGCCAAGTTACGCGCCGCCCGTCGCGAGCAACCCCGGTGTGAGGATCTCGAGTATCACGTCTGTGGGGATCCCGCCGCTCGTCGATGCGCCTCCCGCGGAAAAAGAGAATTCATTTGAAAGCTCGAAAGAGCAAAAGAAGAAAGGCGCCCACTCAAAACTAACTATCGAGCGCGGGGGCTCGGCCGACACCGATTTTCCGCTTTCATCTGAAGAGTCATACATCGGCCGGTGGGACGCGGACAACGGAATTTTCCCGGACGTCGACCTCGATGCCCACGACCCGGACGCCAAAGTGTCGCGGCGGCACGCGCGGATCATATATCGAAACAACGCTCATATGATCGAAGACCTTGGCTCGACCAACGGAACCTTTGTTAACCGCGGAAGACGCCTTCTACCCGGTAGCCCGCAGGTCCTGAGCGAGGGCGACGAAATAATCGTCGGCAAGACTTTTTTACGCTTTCATATTGCGTAGTTATTTTTTTCGGAGACCCTTAGTTAAAAAATGGCCCGTTGTCACGAATGCAACTCTCAGCTTGGAGAGAACGATCTATTCTGCCCCTTTTGCGGCGCGAAGTCCCCCGCGGCCGCGGAACCGGAGCACGATCACGCATCCGATACCGCAACGACGGATCCGCATGTTGTGGACGTTCCGGTGCCCGCGCTTCTGTCAGACTTGGGTCAAACTTCCGACAACGTCGCTCCCGAATCAACTTCTGAATTTACGTTCGAAGACAGGGAGGACAAGATCCTCGAACTGGATTCGGAGGCCGACACAGCCGAGGAAAAGATCCCGGATATTGCGGCTGAACTCGATCCCGAATCTCCCTCTGCGGGCGAGCCGGGAATCTTCGAGAAACGGTCACCCTACAATGATGAAAGTATTTCGAAGCCTTTTGGAGAACTCGAGGAAACGGATCCCCCGAAATCGATGTTCGATTCGGTCCGCATAATGGAATCGAAACCGCAGGCGGAGGCCGACACGCGGATCCAGGGTCTACCCGATCCAGTACCTGAAGCTCCGATGCCGGCCGTGCTATCGGAGACCTCGGACGTGGAGCCCAAATCGTTTACCGAGCCGGGCCTCGGTCGCGGCGATACGGACGGGAAGCGCGGCGGGAAGCTCAAGCCGCTGACCGAGGGGACCGTTTTGAACGGGCGGTACGAGATCGTCAGAAAGATAGGCGGCGGCGGAATGGGCGCGGTGTATCTCGCGAGCGATAACAATCTCGGCGGGGTCCTGCGCGCTGTAAAGGAAATGGTCCAGTCGCACATCGAAGAGGAACAGCAGGAAAAAGCCATCAACGATTTCAAACGGGAATCGATGATCCTTTCGACTCTGGACCATGCCTCGATACCGACGATCTACGATTACTTTTACGACGCCGACGAGGGGCGCTTTTATTTGGTCATGAAGTACATCTCGGGCGGCGATCTCTCGTCCCGCCTTCGATCGGCGCCCGAGGGCAAGATCGATGAAAAGAGCGTGACGCAGTGGGCCATCCAGGTGACCGACGTTTTGGATTATCTTCACAGCCAGCCATCGACGATCGTCTATCGCGACCTCAAGCCCTCGAACATCATGCTCGACGGAAATTCTGGTCGTGTAATGCTTATCGATTTTGGGATCGCACGCTCGATCGGGCAAAAAGAAGAAAAAGGCGTGACAGCGGTTGGCACGATGGGTTACGCTCCGCCGGAACTTTTTAGCGGAAACGTTGAGCCCCGCTCCGACGTTTACAGTCTGGGGTCCACGATGTTTCATCTTTTGACCGGTGCGGACCCGCAAAGCAATCCGCTGTTGATTTTTGATTTTCAAAAGAACCCGCGCCCGCGCCAGATAAATTCGCTGCTGTCCGATCAGATCGAGCGGATCATGATGAGAGCGGTGGAGTACAGCGCCGACGCGCGGTTCACCTCGGCGGCGGAAATGAAAGCGGTCCTCGAGGAACACCTCGAGAATCTTCGGACGGGCAACGTGACATATGGCGTCACGGCGGCCCCGGCCTCGATAAGTCTGGAGAACCAGTCCGTGTTCTGCGGTTTCTGTGGGCAACGGATCGTCGCGACGGATCTGTTCTGCGCATTTTGCGGTGCCAAGCAGCCTATCGCACAGCAGGGGGTTCATTCCGAAATTTATTCGCGTTCGGGAACTCCAACCGCGAAGTTGATCATTGAGGGAACGAGTGAGCTCGCGACCCCGACATTCTCACTGCAAAAGGACGAGAACCTGGTCGGCCGCCGCGATCCCATGTCGAATATTTTTCCGGAGGTCGACCTGTCGAAGTACGATCCGCAGACCAAGATCTCGCGGCGGCATGCGCGCATTTGGCGCGAGGGCGGCAGCTTTTTGGTCGAGGACCTCGGCTCCTCGAATGGAACGGTTGTGGCATCGGCGGCGACCGCTTCGCTTCGACTCGTACCGCATAAGCCGCACATCCTCGCGAGCGGCGATAAGTTAAAGGTGGGTGATACGACTCTGCACTTCTTCGTGGGATGAAGCTTTGTCGATACTTATGAGTGCAGTTTCGGACCCCGCGGCGCAGGTCGCAAAGACGGGAACAAGAGAAGTAATTGTCGGATTTTCGCCCGAGGCTTTGAGGGCTCCGTTTCTTTTGCGCTGCGGCGCCCTGATCATCGACTACATCGTCGTTATCGCGATCCCGGTGATCGGGCTTTTGCTCAGCCGATTTTCCGGGAACGACGGTACGAAATTATTAAATGAAGGGTTAAGCGGCGCGAGTTGGCTGATCGCGATACTTGTGGGTGTCACCAACTTAGTCCTTCTGCCGATGTTCAGTGGCCAGACCCTCGGGAAGATCGTCACCGGCCTACGGATAGTTCGGATCGACGGTACGGCGCCGCCGATCGGCATCATCGCGCTGCGGCAAACGGCCGGGTACGTTTTAACACTGGCGAGTGCCGGGATCGGCTTCTTCGTTTCAGCGTTCAGCAGCAAAGGCCGGGCGCTGCATGATTACCTCTCGGGTACCGTCGTCATCTACGCTGACCGGCGCGTACGCCGCTAGCATCGGATAGTTTTTATGCCTCAATTGATATTAAAAACCGCCGATAACGGCAGTGGCGAAAGAATACCGCTATCGCGGCTTCGCACGACCATCGGCCGCTCGGCCCGGAGCGACGTATGCATACCCGACGCATTCGCTTCACGCTTGCACGCCGAGGTTCGGCAGGAGGGCGACGGATTCTGGCTTCAGGATCTGGGCTCGGCGAACGGGACGCGCTACAACGGAACACCGGTCAAAATGCCGATCCCTCTGTCATCGGGCGGGGAGATACAGATCGGCGAGACGACGCTCGTGTTTGACGACGAGCGATTCCAGATCCAAGGCGGCGCGACGCTGATCGCTGATTTCACCGAGGCACTCGATCCGTCAAAAACGATCTCGCTACAGAGCCGGAAGATCCCGACGACCGAGCTTCTTAAAGAACAATTCTCCTCGCGGAATGATCTTCTTGGCCTTATCAGCAAGGTCGGTGTCGCACTGCTTTCCGCCAGCAACCTCGACGAGACATTGAACCAGGTCGCATCGCTTGTTTTCGAAGCGGTGCCCGCGGAACGCTGCGTCATCATGCTTCGCGACGAAAAGGCCGACGATGGAATGAAGATCATGGTCGCGCGCGTTCGGGGCAACGACGAGCCCTTGCAGGAAGTCCGCATCAGCCGAACCGTGATGGACGAGGTCCTGAAGAACGGCAAATCCGTCCTCACCGCCGACGCCCAGCACGATCCGAAATTTGCGAGTCAGACCATAGCGTTGCAAGGAATCCGATCCGTTCTCGCGGTCCCGCTGAGCGTCGACGAGCGCACGGTCTTTGGCCTGATTTACGCGGACTCGCCGACTTACGAAGCGACATTTTCCGAAGAGCATCTGAACATCCTGACGACGCTTGCCTCGGTCGCGGCCATCCGCGTCGAAAACGCGAAGCTGCTAGAAGAACGTTTCGAGCGTGAGCGGATGGAGCACGAGCTCGAACTGGCGACCGA
The DNA here is from genome assembly GCA_035526605.1 of Pyrinomonadaceae bacterium. GTDB lineage: Bacteria > Acidobacteriota > Blastocatellia > Pyrinomonadales > Pyrinomonadaceae > OLB17. The sequence continues at coordinate 7,166 of DATLCA010000003.1, forward strand.
GATACAGCAGCGTTTCCAGCCCTCGTCCCCGCCGACGATGGACGGTTACGAATTCCAGGGCATATCGTTTTCGTGTTACGAGATCGGCGGAGATTATTACGATTTCATTCCGAGGCACGACGGCAAGATGCTTATCGCGCTCGGCGACGTTTCGGGTAAGGGTACGGCCGCGGCTCTCCTTATGTCGAGCTTGCACGCGGCAATACACGCGCAGGTTTCCGCCAAAAGTACTCTTGACGAAACCATCCTTTCCGTAAATCAGTATCTCTCCGAAAATACTCCGGCGAACAGGTTCGTCACGCTTTTCGTTGCGGAGCTCGATCCGACGAACGGCTTTCTCAAGTACATCAACGCAGGTCATAACCCGCCGCTGATCGGACGCGTCGACGGTTCGGTCGCCCAGCTTTCATCCGGCGGTTTCCCGTTAGGCATCATTCCCGGCGCCGAGTTCGAGATCGGTGAAACGCAGCTCCAGCCAGGCGAAGCACTGGTCGTTTACTCGGACGGCGTGTCGGAGGCGAACAACATTCGTGATGAAGAGTTCGGAATGGATCGCCTGACTGAGGTGGTGCGAAAAAATCTGCGAGGATCTGCGGCCGGGATGCGGGATAAGGTCGAGTCAGCCCTTTCAGCTTTCACCCAAACCGCGCCCGCTAACGACGACATCACTCTTGTGATCGTGAAACGAAACTGAGGGCGGTTTTTTAACGCCGAGACAGCAGAAAAATATTTCCCGCGAAATACGCGAAAGGACGAGGCCGTCTCACAAGTCGGCCTCATGATTTTTAAATTGCCTCCAGCTCTAGCTGGAGGTAGCTAGCCACAAGCCAAGGCTTCAGCCGAACAGCGATAGAAAATCATCATCCCTTTCGCTTCAGCTAAATTGGGATGAAGCCAATTGGAAGTGCTTCTCCTCTTATTCGGCTAAAGCCCTTTGCTTCCCAATCAGTCCACTAGCTAAAGCTAGTGGCAATTTAAAAAGAGAGACTG
>DATLCA010000004.1:0-2231 GCA_035526605.1 Pyrinomonadaceae bacterium
TTCCGACAAAATGCGCGCGGTAATGGCTGCCGCGGAGGTCGGCGACGATGTGTTCGGCGAGGATCCGACCGTGAATCGTTTGCAGGATCGCGCCGCTGAGATCTTTGAGAAAGAAGCGGCCCTGTTCGTACCGACCGGTTCCATGGGAAATGAGATCGCGGTCAAGCTTCACACGAATCCTGGTCAGGAGATCATCATCGAGGAACGCGGGCACGTTCTGAATTACGAGCTGGGCGCCGCGTCACTTATATCCGGCGTCACGATCCGGCCGGTAAAAAGCGTAGACGGATCGGGGCACCTGACCTGGGAAGAGATCGAACCGGCCCTGCACACAACAACGCCCTACTGGGTCACGCGTACTGCTCTTATCTGCCTCGAGAACACGCACAACTTTGCCGGCGGCAGCGTCATGACCGCAAAGCAATGCGCCGACGTCTGCGAGAAAGCTCACGCGAGCGGATTGCCGGTTCATATGGACGGAGCTCGAATCTTCAATGCGTCCGTCGCCTTGAATGAACCGGTCGCCGATCTCACGCGCGACTGTGATTCGGTAATGTTTACCCTGTCGAAAGGTTTGGGAGCACCGGCCGGATCGATCCTCCTCGGCACGAAGGATTTCATCAACGAGGCGCGTGTCTGGCGCAAACGTCTCGGTGGCGGCATGCGTCAGATCGGGATACTCGCCGCGGCCGGCGTGATAGCCATTGAAGAAGGCCCGAAACGACTGTATGAAGATCACGAAAACGCTCGGACACTGGCGGAAGGTGTAGCGGATATCCCGGGAGTCTCGATCGATCCCTCGACCGTGCAGACAAACATCGTGATATTCGACGTTTCCGGCACTAGGAAAAAGTCGGTCGACATATGTGCGGAATTAAAGGAGGCCGGCGTGCTCGCGATCGGAATCTCGGAAATGCAAATCCGCATGGTCACCCATTGCGACGTGACCGCCGCCGATGTCGCAACAACGGTCGAAACACTGCGCCGGATACTTGCTTAGACTTAGCCTTTCTACCTTTCCGATCTTGGCGAGCTCTGCGTGAAACTCTTTCTCACGCAAAGCTCGCGAAGATCGGAAAGGAAATCGCAGAGGGAAGAACATGAACATCGAACAACTCCGAAAATTCTGCCTCGCCTTTCCGGGTGCGACTGAAGATATCAAATGGGGCGCCGATCTCTGTTTTTGCGTCGGCGCAAAAATGTTCTGCGTCACGGGAGCAGATTCAATCCAAGGCGGACTATCCCTGAAATGCACACCCGAAAAGTTCGACGAGCTGATCGAACGCGAGGGCATAGATCCGGCCGCATATGTCGGCCGCTACAAATGGGTGAGGATCCAAAATCTCGATGCCGTGACCCCTGCCGAACTGAAATCTCTCATCGGGACGTCTTATCAACTCGTTTTTGATAAACTACCAGGCAAGATCAAGAAGTCCATAGCCCGACTCACGAGCTGAAGCTTGCACTCTGAACAAATGATTATCGCAATCGACGGGCCGAGCGGCGCGGGCAAATCCACGCTAGGTAAGATGCTCGCGAAAAAACTCGGCTTACTCTACCTCGACACAGGGGCGATGTACCGCGCCGCCGCGCTTTCCGCTCTGCGTCACGGTGTGGATCTGGAAAATACCACCGAGACGGCCCGCGTCGCCGAAGCCGCGGTGATCGAATTGGTCGGCGAACCCGATAACTTGAAAGTCATCCTCGACGGCGAAGACGTGTCGGCCGACATTCGAACGCTGGAAGCGGCTCAGGCCGCGTCGGTCGTTTCGACGATTTCGGAAGTCCGGCGAATCATGGTCGACCACCAGCGCCAGATAGGCAATCGCGATCCCAAGGGCTGCGTGCTCGAAGGCCGAGACATCGGCAGCGTGGTCTTCCCGAATGCGGATTACAAATTCTTTCTTACCGCGAAACCCGAAGCTCGAGCACAACGCCGCTTTGCGGAGGACGCCGGAAAGGGCCGTGTCAGCACATTCGAACAGACCCTTGCGGAGATCAACGAACGCGACGCCCGCGACGTCTCGCGGGCAGATTCGCCATTGACGATAGCGCCGGACGCCATCGTCATCGACACCAGCGATCTCGATCTCTCCGAGGTCTTCGAGCAGATGCTCGCCAAGATCAACGAGCATCGGGCCGAAACGGCCTAATGTTTGACTTGTCAGGGTGCGATGGCTAAGATTTTAGCTTGCTCTTTACGCTCCCGTAGCTCAGTTGGATAGAGCAAC
>DATLCA010000005.1:0-7112 GCA_035526605.1 Pyrinomonadaceae bacterium
GTGACGCCGGACATAAAGTATTCGCCGTGCCCCGTGCAGGAGATCGCGCAGGTCGCATTGTCGGCGTAGGTTCCGGCACCGATCAGCGCCGTGTCACCGACTCGTCCGAACTTCTTGTTGGTCATCCCGCCGGTCGAGGTCGCGGCCGCGAGGTTGCCATCTGTGTCGCAAGCGACAGCACCTACGGTTCCTTTTGAATGCGGAACGCGGAACGCGGAATTCGGAATTCGTTCTGTCGGAGTATCGGCGGTCTGCACACCGCTTTCGGAAGTCGACGCTCCGGATTCAGCATTCCGCATCCCGCGTTCCCCGTTTCCAAGTAGCCCGGTTTCCTCGGCCGTGTGATCCAACTGAACGATGCCTTCTTGCCGGGCCTGGAGGAGTTGCTGCCACCGATGCTCAGTGAAGAAATATTCGTCGGGGGCAAATTCGACGTGCATCTCTTTGGCAAATTGGTTTGCTCCGTCCGCGGCGAGAAGTATATGCGGGGTTCGCTCCATGACGAGACGCGCGAGCTTGATCGGATTCTTCACGTTGCGGAGAAACGCGACGGCACCCGCATCAAGTGTGCGGCCGTCCATGATCGAGGCGTCCATCTCGTTCTTGCCGTCATGTGTGAATACGGAACCGCGGCCGGCGTTGAAAAGGTGAAAATCCTCGAGCGTGCAAACCGTACTCTCCACTGCCTCGAGAGCCGATCCGCCTTTTGCCAAAATCCCCCATCCAACAGTCAGGGCGTTCTCCAACCCGGCGCGATATTCCTGCTCAAGCTCGGCCGTCATCGTGGATCTGAGAATTGTTCCGGCACCGCCGTGAATTGCCAATGCGATTTTACTCATTGATACATTTTAATTGTCAGAGGTGGGGGCAGAAAGTTGGCCGCGGATTTTCGCGGATTACGCGGATCCGAGGAGGGAACCTTTTGATCCGCGTCATCAGTGATAATCCGCGTCAAGAATGTTCTTTCGCGTACCGACGCTGCTTACAGTTTCAACTTCCGCAACCGCAACGCATTGACGATAACGGAAACCGAGCTGAATGTCATCGCTGCGCTCGCCAGCATCGGCGACAAGAGGAGGCCGACGAAAGGGAACAGAACACCGGCGGCGACCGGGACACCGACGACGTTGTAGACGAACGCGAAGAAAAGATTCTGCCGAATATTCTTCATCGTTGCGCGGCTCAGGTTTCGGGCCTTTAGAATTCCGGAAAGATCGGGCCGAAGCAGCGTGATGTCGGCGGATTCGATCGCGACATCTGTTCCGCTCGCAAACGCGATACCGACGTCCGCCTGCGCGAGGGCGGGCGCATCGTTTACGCCGTCGCCGGCCATCGCGACTATTTTTCCTTGCGACTGAAGCTCTTTCACCTTCGCGGCTTTGTCTCCCGGCATGACTTCGGCAAAAACCTGATCGACGCCGAGTTGTTTCGCCACGGCATCCGCCGTGGTGCGATTGTCGCCGGTCATCATTACCACGTTGATGTTCTGGCGGCGCAGTTGCTGGATCGCCTGCCTGGCGGAGGGCTTGATCGCGTCCGCGACGCCGATCAAGCCGGCCGCTTTTCCGTCGACAGTTACGAACATCACCGTTTGCCCTTCTTTACGAAGCATTGACGCCGTATCGAGAAAACTCTCATCAGCCGTCGTGGATAGCTCGCGAGCTGCCATCGAATCATTTCCTATCTGAACGTCTCGCCCGTCGATCACTCCGCGGATGCCGCGGCCGGTGACGGATTCGAAGCCGGTAACAGGCTTGAGCGCGATGCCGGATTCCGAGGCCTGATCGGTGATTGCACTGGCCAGTGGATGCTCGCTGGATCTTTCCAGGCTCGCGGCGAATTGTAGAAGCTCATTTGCGATAAAGCCATTCGTTGCGTGAAGACTTTGCACTGTCGGTCTTCCCTCGGTAAGAGTCCCCGTCTTGTCGACGACAATCACGTTTACCTTTTCCAAAATCTCCAGCGCTTCAGCTTTTTTCACAAGCACGCCGTTTTTGGCGCCGTGCCCGGTCCCGACTATGATCGACATCGGAGTTGCGAGGCCCAGCGCGCAGGGACAAGCGATTATCAAGACTGAAACGGCCGCGACGATCGAATACGCGAGGCTTCCAAAAATAAGCCATGCGACGAATGCGACTATCGCCACCAGAATAACCGCGGGAACGAAATAGGCGGAGACGACGTCGGCTAGACGTTGTATCGGTGCGCGGCTGCGCTGCGCTTCGCCGACCATGCGGACAATCTGCGCTAGCAGCGTTTCGCTGCCTACGCGCTCGGCTTTCATCAGAAATGTTCGACTGCCGTTTATCGTGCCCCCGATCACCTTGTCACCGGCACGCTTTTCGACGGGCATCGACTCGCCCGTGACCATCGATTCATCAACCGATGATTCGCCGTCGATGATTGAACCGTCAGTCGGAATTTTCTCATTAGCCTTTACACGCAAGGTCGCTCCGGGATGAACATGAGCGAGATCGATGATCTCCTCCGAGCCGTCGTGCCGAACAACGGTTGCACTTTCCGGAGCGAGTCGGAGTAATTCCTTGATGGCGGAGGAAGTTTGGGAACGAGCACGCAGCTCGAGGACCTGCCCGAGCAGAACAAGTGTTGTGATGACCGCGGCGGCTTCAAAATATCCCGGGACGATTCCCGAATGCACGTCACGCATCGTGGCCGGGAATAAGCCGGGGACAAGCAACGCCGCAAGGCTAAGAAGGTACGCAGCCGCGGTCCCGATCCCGATAAGCGTGAACATATTCGGGCTCGCATTTTTTATCGACGCGGCCGCCCGTTCGAAGAATGGCCAACCGGCCCAGAGGACGACCGGCGTGGTGAGAATAAATTGAACCCAAAGCGAAGCGTACGACGCGCGCCCATGTGGCCAACCGGGAAAGAGCGCATCGAAATCCACGAACATCTCCGACATCGCGAGGACGAAAACCGGGACCGTCAACGGAAGCGAGATCCAGAAGCGCCGCTTCATGCCTAGATATTCCGGATCGGGGGCGTCGTCGAGCGTGATCTCTTTCGGCTCAAGCGCCATCCCGCAGATCGGGCAGCTTCCCGGGCCGATTTGGATTATCTCCGGATGCATCGGGCAGGTGAACTCGATTTGGGAATTAGCATTTGAGGCCGGAAATTTTGAGTGCGTGGCGCCAGACTCTGCTCCGTGTCTCATCACCCGGTTCGCCGGCGCAGCAGCCGCCCCTCCTAAAGCAGGAGGAGAGTTCCCGTCGGCACCCATCGTCAAATCACGGGCGTCAGAGATCGACAGGAACCGTTCCGGATTTGCAGCAAATTTCTCCCTGCACCCGAGAGCACAAAAATAATATTTGCTTCCTTTGTACTCGTAGCTTGCTGCGGCCTTCGCGGGATCGACGGTCATGCCGCAGACCGGATCCGTTGCTTGAGGTGAACTCGTTTGTGCAATGGGTAAAGATATTGTCCGAACCATCTTTTCGCTCCTTAGTTCATCCGGGAGGGACGCACTCGCATAAATATTTGCCACCCGCCGTGAGTCGTGCCGCCATAGAAACTGGAGATGCTGGACGGATTCGTATTCAACGTCGCCATCGCACCAATTCCGACGTCAATGCCTTTATCTTTCACGACTTCGCGCAGGTACCCGAGTGAGTAAGCTCCAACCAAGAGGTTTCCTTCCGGATGTGGTGATTCAAGAACTAATTCATGCGCATTCTTCTGAACCTGTTCGAGCCGACCGAAAACAGCATTCTTGTCGAATTCATAATTGCTTTCAAATAAAAATGAATTGCTGTTTCCTTCGTCGCTGCTGTTGCGGCCCCAGACAAACGCGTTCGCCCACCGGCGGTCTTCCGTAAAAGATTTGTTATAAAGTGCGGATGCCGTTGTGCGTCGAATTACTTTAAGATCGGGTTCCGCGCGTTCCGGGTATTTCAGATAGCCGTGCGAGATCTGCAGCGACCAATCCTTTGTCGGGTTGAAGGACAATCTTCCGCTGAATGAATTCAGCTTAGGCGCATCGAACGCCCAACGATTTTCGTCAGGCTCAGTGCCATTAAACGCACTCGCCTCGAACATAAACTTATCGTGCGTGATGCCTGCGGTGACCACACCGAAAGCGATGTGAGTCGCGTCCTGCCAATGATGCCCTATCGGAGCGTTGGGGTTGTTCATGCCCGATGGCCGATGCAGATACATAGGCGGGCCGAGAGCTGGCTCCCCCGGCAAACCGGCATACATGAAAAAAGAATTCTTGTCGTCGAACTTGTAAGAATATGTAGCCGCGAGCTCGCTGATGAAATCGTGAGGGTGCTGGCGATCGTGTAGCTGCTCGCCGCGAAACAATTCGCCGGACTGATAAAGGAGCGGGTAACCGTAACCGCGCTCGATAAGCGGATCTAGACTGAGCATCGCCCGCAGCCCGACCTGAGACTTCTCGTTAATCGGTTTCGAATACATCGCCATGAACATCGATGGCGCGTCGAAACGATTGCGACCGCCTCTGCCCGCGATCGATGTGTCCCGGCTGGAGCCGATCGACGTGTAACGCAGAAATGCGGTGCCATGGAGCATGAGCATTCCTCCGTCGTCGAACATTTTCATGTACCCATAGATGGGCGACGCGTCGGGTATCCAGGACGTGCCGGACCCTTCCCGGGACATCGGCCCGCCGAGGTTGATCGACGACCTCATCGAGTGCGATCCCGGGGAGTGTGACGTCATGTCCGTCTCGTTTCCGTGCCGATGGTCTGGCTTTTTTTGGACCGGCGACGCGGACGGCGTCGGCGATGCCGAAGGAGATGCATGATCGTGATCGTCTTTATCTTCATCTGCCGAATGAACGTGTTCCGTCTTCGGCGCAGTCTTCACATTCTCGCCGGGTTTCACCCCGACAAAAACATTCCCCCACATTCCGCCTTTAGCGTGGCCGCGTACCGAGCAGAAGTATTTGTAAGCCCCGTCCTCGTTTGCCTTGATGACGATCTCCTCCGCCTGGAAGATTTCCCCGTCGGGGCTACCCGGAAGCTTTGCCGTACCTGCGGTTTCAGTAATGTCGGGTGCGATAGGAAACTCTCCAGTGACATGACCGAAACGCACATCGTGTCGCATATCGGAATCTACGTTTATGAATAGGATCCTTAGCGTCGCGCCTGCCGGCACGACGAGGTTTGGATTCCTGATCCCCTGGACACGGTACGAAAGCATGTCCTCTTCGGGCCCTGTGAGGACAACGATCCGGATCTCCTTTTCAGAAAAACTTAAGTTTGATCCCGCGATCTTTCCCGTCGTGCGGGCCTTTTCGATCGCGGCCAATTCCGTTTCCTTAATGGTTTTTTTCTCGCTGCTTACCAGCGTGAACGCCGTGTGCGCGAGCGCATTCGCGGTCGTCGCGGCAGCAAGAAAAATCAGTAATGCTAGCTTTCTCATTTTATTTCCCCTTAACTCTTTCGGATCCCTAACCGGCACGCGACTTCCAAAACGCTTTCAGCAACCGGCAAAATGCGATCCTTGTATTTGATGCTTCGCGGCGGCATCTGGTAGTAGCTTACAACGTGTGAGCGGGTGTCAGGTCAAGCGCCGTCTGATGTTTCGGCAAAAGACTCGATCAATCGGCAGACAGAATGGCCGTCGGGCTCGGAATTTTCCATTGATTCCCAGACCTGTGCTGCCGACTCCAGCCTTCGCTGCAGCTTTTTCAATTCGCGAATCTTTTGTTTGTTCTCTTCGACCCTGCGATGAACGATGTCCCGAACCATCGGGCACGGGGAGTCCCCGTGGGCGGCGTGATCCAGGATGTCCTCGATTTCCGCCAGTGTGAAACCCAGATCTTTCGCGGAGGTAATGAATTTTAGGCGGTCCTTATCGGTCGGTTTGTAAACTTTATAACCGTTCCGTAGATCCCGGGAGGGCTTTAGAAGCCCGATCCGGGTGTAATAGCGAACCGTGAAAAGCGGTACATTCGCGCGCTTTGCTAAAACGCTTGCCGTCATCATGGAACCATTCTACAACTTGCCTCTGTCGTAAGTAATTGCTGGAACCGCTGCGAAATTGGACGTTTAATTTAACAGTGCCAGTTTCACCCGCTGGACCATAGAAATAATTCCTTATCCGAAAAGGCAACCGCAGTCGCGAGGCTGCGGGCGCAAAGTCAGGAACCCCGAAAGGGAACGTCCGACTGCCGAAGTGAGGTCTAATGAAATCGTCGCTTGCCCTTGTCTTCCTAACCCTTACATTTTTCTGCGCCAGCAACGTCGCTCAAACCCGGGCGAGTATTAATTTCGATCTGCGCCCGGACGCCGTAAGCACATCAAACCTGACCGGATCGACGCGCTCCCGCGTGACGAACATCTCGAATGACTCGAGGATCCCGTCAGCGGAGTCGATCGAGCGACAGATCTTCGTGCTAATAAATGCCGAACGGGTCAGGAACGGATTAACCGAGCTTGAGTGGAGCGACAATCTTGCCGCCGTTGCGCGTCTTCACTCGGACGATATGGCGAGTGCAAAATTCTTCAGTCACCGCGGTTCCGACGGATCTATGGTAGACGACCGGGCCGACCGGCTTGGGCTCGGCGCCTGGAGATCGATCGGGGAGAACATCGCATACATGCGCGGGTTCGAAGATCCCGCCGGGCTTGCCGTATCCAAGTGGCTTGAATCTGCTGCTCATCGAAAGAACTTGCTCGGCGCGACCTGGAAAGAATCTGCGGTCGGAGTTGCAGTGACGGACGATGGGACCTATTACATGACGGAAGTTTTTCTGCTGCGAAAATAGATCGATCACAATTTTCGTTTTAGCGGACGGTCGCGGCTCTCATCGGTTTGCGACCGTCCGCTTTAGGTTTAAAGGATCGATGAACAGACTTGAAATGGATGCTGTGCGTTTTGAAATCGCCAAGTTGTTCCCTTTACCGTTCCGTATCTTCTCAGTGAATTCCGTGTATTCGGTGGTTCCGGTTTTAAAGCAAAACCACTGAATACACGGAATTCACGCAGAAGACGCAGGGAACAGAAAACGGCTGGAGTCATGTAGGGCCCACGGTCAGCGGACGCGATCTGCGGCGCGAGAATCAACCTGAAACGCTCCGCACATTCTTTTCCGTTTACATTCGCTCTGACGGCTCCTATTC
>DATLCA010000006.1:0-3076 GCA_035526605.1 Pyrinomonadaceae bacterium
GTTTGCGTTGCGTGTTCGATTTGAAGAGAAGCGCGATGGAGGAAAATGTTTTCACAAATCCATTTTCGAAAATTCGATCGAGTGCAATTGTGGAAAGTTTACACACCGAAAAAAGTTTTTCTTGTGGAAAAAAACTTGCGCATCGACTGTAAAGTTATGATACGTTAATAAACGGTTACTCACGTTTTACCTTAAGACCAAGTCAGAAAAAAGGAAGAAGGAAAATAATTATGGCAGCAGCAAAAAAACCAGCAGCAAAAAAACCGGCGGCCAAAAAACCGGCAGCCAAGAAAGCAGCTCCGAAGAAAGCAGCGGCAAAGAAACCCGCAGCTAAGAAACCGGCAGCGAAGAAAGCAGCTCCGAAGAAAGCCGCTGCTAAGAAACCGGCCGCTAAGAAAGCTGCTCCGAAAAAAGCTGCAGCTAAAAAAGCAGCACCGAAGAAATCAGCTCCGAAGAAAGCTGCCGCTAAGCGGAAGAAATAGTCTTCGAGACATAAACAAAAAAGGCCTGGCAGAAATGCCGGGCCTTTTCCTTTTCGGAAATGAATTGCTTCGTATCAGTAATTCAATTTCAAATCGCTTTCTTCGACCGAAACACCGACGCTTCCACCATGCACAAGTTTTCCAAACAGGATCTCGTTCGCGAGCGGCTGCTTGATCTTCTCATGTATCAAACGCGCCATCGGACGTGCACCGTAACGCGAATCGAAACCGTGTGTAGCCATCCATTCGCGGGCGTCTTCATCGAGCTTCACGATCACCCGTTTCTCGGCAAGCTGTCCATTAAGCTCGTTGATAAATTTATCGACGATCAGCTTGATGACGTCTACGTCGAGGGCCTTAAAAGGAACCCAGGCATCGAGTCGATTTCTAAACTCGGGAGTGAAGGTCCGTTCGATAACGCCTTTCGCATTTCCCTTCGTATCGGAGCTGTTGCGGAACCCGACGCCGCCGGAAGAAAGCTCTCGGGCACCGGCGTTCGTCGTCATTATCAAAATTACGTTTCGAAAATCCGCCTTCTTCCCGTTGTTGTCGGTCAGCGTTGCAGAGTCCATAACCTGCAGAAGCAGATTGAAAAGATTCGGGTGCGCCTTTTCGATCTCGTCCAGCACCAGCACCGCATGCGGGGTACGCATGATCGCTTCCGTCAGCAACCCGCCCTGATCAAAACCGACATATCCCGGAGGCGCGCCGATGAGACGCGACACGGTGTGCGGCTCCGCGTACTCGCTCATGTCGAAGCGGATGAATTCGACGCCGAGAGTTTCGGCGAGCTGTTTCGATACTTCGGTTTTGCCCACGCCGGTTGGACCGGAGAATAGAAAGGACCCGACGGGTTTCGATTCCTGACCAAGTCCGGCTCGCGAGATCTGGATCGCGTCGACGATCCGGTCGACCGCTTCGTCCTGCCCGAAGATGGCTTTCTTGATATCACTCCGCAAACTTTTCAAACGCGTCTTCTCATCCGCTACCACGGTCTTTGGCGGGATCTTCGCCATCCGGGCGATCGTGTTCTCGACCATCTGCACCGAAACTTTTTTCGGTCGCTTATTCGCCGGCATCAATTTCACCGACGCCCCGACCTCGTCGATCACATCGATTGCTTTGTCCGGAAGAAACCGGTCGTTGATATATTTTCCCGCCAGCTCGGACGCGGTCCTTAGAGATTCATCGCTGTACCGGACACCGTGATGTTGTTCGTAAAACTTTTTCAAGCCCTTCAAGATCTGATAAGTTTCGCCGATGGTCGGTTCGCCGATCTCGATCTTCTGAAAACGTCGGGCGAGCGCACGGTCGCGCTCGAACGCGGCTTTGTACTCACTAAAAGTCGTAGAACCGATACAGCGCAATTCGCCCGCCGCAAGCGCCGGTTTCAAAATGTTCGACGCATCCATCGAGCCTCCTTGAACTGAACCGGCGCCGACGATGGTATGGATCTCATCTATGAACAGGATCGCGTTCGGATGTTTCTTCAACTCGCTGACGATAGACTTGAAGCGCTGCTCAAAATCTCCGCGGTAGCGCGTGCCCGCGAGAACGGCGCCCATATCAAGCGCGAAAACCTTCGCGTCTTTCAAAACCTCGGGCACATCGCCTTCGCTGATCTTTAGAGCCAGCCCTTCGGCAAGCGCCGTCTTGCCGACTCCGGGTTCGCCGACGTACAGCGGATTGTTTTTCTTTCGGCGACACAGAACCTGAATGGTCCGTTCGATCTCAGCCGTACGGCCGACTATCGGATCGATCCGGCCTTCCGCCGCGCGTTCGACCAGTTCTTCCGTAAAACTTTCGAGCGGCTTCTTTCGTTCGCCCGGCGATACGCCCGCGAACTCGTCATCGTCGAACGGCTCGGAAAATGGACCGCCCGTATCGATCTTCGAAATGCCGTGCGAGATGTAGTTGAGAATATCGAGCCGCGTCACGCCCTGCTGCAACAGCAGGTAAACGGCGTAGCTCTGCTCGGCCTGATAGAAGGCGGCGAGAATGTTTCCGCCGTCCACCGCGGACTGGCCGCTCCCTTCCGCCTGCAAAACAGCGTACTGAATGATCGATTGAAATGTGGACGTGAGCTCGGGGAGCTGCTTCGAGCCCTCCGGCATTTTTTCCAGAACGTCGCGAAAGTAATCGAGCAGCGAATCGCGGAGGGTCTGGAGATCCGCCCCGCAATGTGTAAGCACATCCACCGCGGAGCTGTTTTGAACAAGCGCGTAGAGCAGGTGCTCCAACGTCACATATTCGTGCTTATACTTGACCGCAATGTCCACGGCCTGGCTCAGCGTTTCTTCTAATTCCTTGGTCAGCATTTCCTGTAAAACCTCACGCGGCCTGGGGGCCGCTACATAAATATCTTCGTCTTTTCGACCGGCATTTTCAATCAGATCGGATCGACACCAACCTCGAGCTACAAAACCCTCACACCGAGGGAGCTGATCTCCGAGGAATAGATCTTGAACTCGATCCCCGTCGGTTCAAAAATGCTCCGCATCGCCGCAACAATTTTAGATGCATCTTCGGGCGATGCGCTTAGCATGAAAATTGAGGGCCCCGACCCGGAGATACCTCCGCCGATCGCACCGGCC
>DATLCA010000007.1:0-6696 GCA_035526605.1 Pyrinomonadaceae bacterium
TCAACCGCACATATCAGCCGAGAGCGTACTCGTCGGATTATGAAATTCCGGAACGCATTCTGCAGTACAGCGCCTCGTGGCAGCAGGAGCTTCCGTACAACATCGTTTCGACTGTTGCGTATGTTGGAAGCCAGGGCAGCAACCTGTTTCTGCGAAGCGTCGGAAATAAAATTCTTCCGGGTGCGGCGACCATTACTAACGGTGCGAATCTTCCGACGAGCGTCGGTGTGATAAATCGCCTCGACCCCGTAACCGGCCGAGTGATCGGCGTCAACACCGTTCGCGAATTCGACATTCTCAGCGGCACCACGCAGCAGCGTCCTTTCGCCGAGATCGATTACAAAACCAGCGGCGGCACTGATCGCTATGACGCCTTGCAGACGTCGCTGTCGAGAAGATTCAGCGACGGGCTGACGATGAACGCCCAGTACACCTACAGCTTCAGCCGCGGGAATACTGCCGGTTCTAACGAAGCTCGTACCGGCGGAGCGCTGGATGATTTCGATTACGATCGCGGCCGGAACAACTTCGACGTGCGTCACACATTCAACATCAGCGCGATCTACGAGCTGCCGATCGGAAAGGGAAAGAAAGTCGACTTCAACAACGGGGTGGCGAATTATATTCTCGGCGGATGGGAGCTCGGCGGGATCGTGAATGCCAGAAGCGGTCTTCCGATCGAGGTGCTGGTCGTGCGGCCCGACGTTGTTATCCAGTGCACCAATCCAACAGCTGGATGTACGGCCGGACAAGTGTTGCCGCTCCCGGCAACCATCAGCGGCGCCAGTCCGTTGCCCGCCGGATTTACCGCAGTCGTTAACACGCCGGGCGGCGGAGCGTCGAGGAACGTCCGTCGCCCAAATGTCACCGGGCAGCCCTTCTACCTGGATAATGATCGATTCATTTTGAACCCGGCGGCGTTTTCGACTCCCGCACCTGGCGAGTTTGGAGACCTGCCGCGGAACGCGCTTCGCGGTCCCATCTTCCGCCAGGTAGATCTGATCCTAAACAAGAAATTCAGGATCACCGAGAATGTGAACCTCCAGTTCAGGACGGAAGTTTTCAACATCTTCAATACGACCAACTTCCTGAACCCGGCGGCGACGCTGAACAATTCGCTCAGCGCATCGTTCCAGCCCGGCCAGCCGTTCACACAGTCGCTCGCAGGCGCGACATTCGGACAGCTTCGGCAGACCGTCGAACGAACCGTCGGCTTGGGAACGAATCGGCAAATACAGTTCGCAGCGAGATTGAATTTCTAAAGCTTGGTTAAAAAAAGGAGAACATAAAAAGGCTGCCTGAGAAAGGCAGCCTCTTTATGTTCGTTGAAGGTACTTTTAAATCCTTCCGGCTTCTCTGATCAATTGCCTCCACCTTCAGGTGGAGGTCAGCAACCACAAGACAGGCTTTAGCCGAAATACAAAAACAAATTCCGAATGGCTTCAGCTGAATTCGGCTAAAGCCCGGGAACTGCTTTTTTGTAAATTCGGCTAAAGCCCAGACTCCCATGAAAAACCCCGGCCTGAAGGCCGGGGCAATTTATAAAACCAAAATCCAAGAACCTAAAACCAAAAGCCAAAAACCAAAAACCAAAAACGTTACTTGACCGCCGTCGTCTTACTCTCTTTAGGATCATAAGGCGTCGCCTGATATCGCTTCACCGCTTCCTGAGCGTTGTCGTAGTTGTCGCCCATCGCTTCCGCACGCTTGTACGCGGAAACTGCGCGGTTGCGGTCGCCTTTGGCGTCATAGGCGTTGCCCATCTTGATGTTCGACCAGACCGACAGCCACGGCGGACTGATATTTCCGCTCAACGCCGCCTTGAAATTATCGATCGCGAGATCGTAATTCCGCTGCTCAAGAAACAGCAGGCCGAGGTGGTAGTAGATCCACGAATTCGACCGATCAAGTTTCAGCGCTTCTTCGAACTGCGCCTGCGCTTCGGCGTAACTGCCTTCCTTGAAACGCTCGATCCCGCGGCGGGCGATCGACGAAACACGGAGGTCAGGCGAGATGCGCAGGAGCTGGTAGTTCGGGTCGATGACCACGCTCAACGGTTTGCCGGTCGATTCGATATTGAAGTCGGCGCTTGCCTCATCCATCGTGATCGTCTGGCTCTTCAAACCGTTCTCGCCTTCCGAGCGGAGCTGCACCTCCACGGGCAGGCGAAGATTGTCGTAGTTCTGCTTCACCGTTCCGCGTGCGACGAACTTGCCGCCGCGCGTTCGGATGATCAGGTAGTCCGATGTGAATTCCGGAACGCCCGTGCTCTCGACCCAGCGGGCGAAGAAGTATCGAAGGTTCTCGCCCTCGATCTTCGACGCAAGCTTTTCGAAGTCGTCGATACCGACATTCTTCCCGCGGTTCTCCTGCAAATGCGCTCGCAGAAGTTGATTGAATTTTTGCTCGCCGAGCGTATCGCGGAGGAGCTTGAAGACGAAAGCCCCTTTGCCGTACATGATGTACTGGTAGGCGGTCGACTGGTCGTCAAGATTCGCCGGAGCACGAAGCAAGGACGCCGTCTGCTCGAAGGTTAAAGATTTTTCCAGAAGCTCGCGGCGAAGATTATCGAGCTGGGCTCCGCTCAACGTGCTTTCGCGAAGAGCATAGGCGCTGTACTCGGCGAGACCCTGCGACAGCCACGCGTCGTCGAAAGATTTCAAACCGACAGTCAGGCCCCACCATTGATACGCGGCCTCGCGCTGGAGGCGTTCGGTCGTTATGTCGCGGCCCTGTTCGAACTGCCGATCGGAGATGAAAAGCATGCCCTGCGACGAATAGTAGTCAAGGCTTTCGTCGTCGATCTGCACGACGATCAGCTTCTTGCCGAAATCCGCGTCGCCATACTTCTTCGTATAAAACTCGAGAGCCTTGCCAAGCGTTTCGCCATAGCCGATGACTTGCTGGTCGCTGCCGGGACGCGTGAAGAACTGGATCTCGTAACCGCCGAGATTCAGGCTTCTCGTCCCATACTTTCCATACGCCAGATTGCCGATAAGAGCCGGCTTGGATTGTACGAAGCGATATCGATTGCCTGCCGTCGAGACCGGCTGATCGCTATAACCGGCGACCTGGTATCCACCGGGCAGGGAAACCGTGATGTCCGCCGTCGCCGGGTCCGCAGCGTAATCGTGAAATGGGAACCAGCGTGCCGCATACATCAAATAGCCGTTCGATTCGCCGATATAAGCCAGACGCTTGTTGAGCAGCGGGCCGCCGGTCGGCAGATTGAGAACGCCACTGTACTTAAACCGGAGGGTTACGGGTGTGCCTTTGGCGGCGTCGGTGCCGAGATCGACACGAACGTGAGGGCCAAGATCCGACGATCCGCCGGCCTGGTCCTGGACGAAGGTGATCGTGCCCAACGTGCCGGTCATCGGTGCCGCGGTCGCCGGTTTTGGCGTTTTGCCTTTCGCGGCGGAAACCGGAGCCGGTGTGGACGTGAAGCCGACACGTGAAACGTCATCGACCTTCAGCGATCCATTCAGCTCAAATGCTACGGTCCGAGTCGTTTCCTGCGGCACAAAGGTCACATCAGCCGTTGCCGAGATCTTGTTGTCGACCGGCGAAAGGTCCGCGCTGATCACGTAATTTGTGACATCGAACGAGGCCCGCTTTGCCTGCTGGGCAAAAATGCCCGTCGAAAGCAGGAAAATAGCAGCAATTTGTAGGGAAGTTCTAAACAGAGTCTTCATTATCTTTTATCTTAACCTGGTCTTATAAAGATGCTTCTCTATGATGTTACGGCTAATGAAAGCGTTTGCTCTAGCCATATATAGAACAGATTCAGTTGGTCGCAAGTGTTAGAACCGGGAGCGGTAGCGACCGGGGTCGCCCGCTGGATTCGGGGCCACTGCCGGAAGACCCCGGTCGCTACCGGTCCCCGTTCCGACTCCCGCCGCCTCACCTTACATATATCGGGTTCGAGATGATCCATGGGATCTTGTCGAACGGGGGGCCGAGATCGTCGCGGTAAACCTCGACCCGATAAACGCCCGGCTCAAACCGCTGTTTACTATATATGCCGGCCACAATGTCCAGGGGAAATATCTCACCGTTCCGATAAACTCTGACGCTCATTTCGCTCGGGACACCAAGCCTATATTCCGGAACGTTCGTTCGAGGTGGAACGTTGAGGATCAAGTGCGGGTATTCTCTCCACGGAAGTACTCCTCCGACAGAGGCCTCATCCAATTGAAATCGGAATCCGGTCGTATCCCCCAATGCATCGAACCCGATCCAATAGCTCCCGGAGCGGATTGCCTCGAGAAGCGTGCCGCGATTGAACTCTTTGTCCTTTTCGATCAGAACGTGAATGCGTGCTATTCGAAAGATCGTCGCGTATGGATCAACCTTGATGTTGATCAGCTTGTTCCCCGCATCGTCGCCAAAAAGATGAAAGCCGATGTTCGAATGAGCGTCGGTTCCCGCGAAGAGCGATATCTTTCGCTGCGTCGCGATCTCATCGAACTTCGCGAGATTGGCGTCGGGGCGAGTGAAATTTTTCGCTAGCGTCAACTCCGGATACGAAGGATAACTCCAGATAAGATCGCCGAACGCCGCGAGCCAGCTCATCTGCTTGGCCTGCGTGTGCAGGCTGAAAACCTCGATTCCATCGAACTGCGAATCCCATGATTTGAACTTTTCCGGGTACGTGATCATCGCGAGCTTGTTCTCGCGATGCGCGGCTTCGAGAAAAGCGGTCGTCCCCGACATCCGTGCGTTCGCCGCTTCGCCTCCGCCGGGAATCAAAAGAAATCTGTCACCGTCGGAAGTGTCGATCTCGTTGCCACCGACAAACAGCGTCTTGCCATAAACACCATTGAGAGTCTGCGCCGCCGTGTCGAACGTGTCGGAGTAATGCTCGGTCATCAGGACGAAGTCGAGATCGTTTGTATTAGCAGCAGCGATCAATTCGTCGAACGAACCGGTGCTGTGACCGCCGAGATTCGTGTGGGCGTGGATGATGCCTTTGTATTCTTTGAAGTTTGGATCGGTGTAAGTCGTGCGTTGCGTGTCGAATTGCGCGATCTTCTCGGCAAGCTTGCCGGTCTCGTACCGGCGATAGATGAACGGGATCTGCGCCAGGACAAGCAGAACGAGCAGGACAAGAATGATTCGTTTGAAGATCTTCACTGCTGACTAGTCGGTCACGAAATCCACCGACACGACTTTCTCTGCGATCTGCTTTCCAACGGCGACGACTTTTTGATGCTCGGGATGGTCGTTATAAAAATCGAGCGCCGCACGGTCCGGGTACTTTGCAACGAGACCCGTGTCGAACGACCGATCGAGATGCAGAACATCGGAACCTACCTCGAAACTCTCGATGTTCGGGATGACCTTGGGCAACGCCCGAAGCTTCGCAATATGATCACGTCGCTCTTCTTCAGTTGTCTCAACTTTGTATTTCCAGCAGACAATGTGGACCAGCATCAGGACCTATCTTACAGCGCTTGCTTACATTTCTCACTGCGCACCGCGCGTTTCAGAGAAGGGGTTTCACGCAGATCTCGCGGAGGACGCAGAGGGAAGATTGTTCCACAATAACTTGAGGTCGCCCTCCGGGGAAGTTTCACGCAGGGCTCGCCGAGTTCGCAAAGGTGGTGCAAATGCCAAGGACGCATTTTGAAATCTCTTCCTTTGCGTCCTCCGCGAGCCCTGCGTGAAACTCCTTCTCTTTGCCAACCAGCCCACACTCAAGCAAAATCTCCGTAACAAAAATATGACCACAGCAACCGCAACCGGTTTTCCGGACGATCAAATTTCACAGTCCAAGATCTGGCAGGTGATCGGGGCGTCCGCCGTCGGGACGATGATCGAGTGGTACGATTTCTATATTTTCGGAAGTCTCGCTCCGGTGATCGCTCCACTGTTTTACCCGCCGGGCAACGACACGTTCGCCTATATCGCGTACCTCGCGACGTTCGCCGTCGGCTTTGTCGTCCGACCGTTCGGCGCGCTTTTCTTCGGGCGGATCGGCGACATCGTCGGACGCAAGTACGCTTTCCTCGTCACGCTTTTGATCATGGGCGGGGCGACGGCCGTCATTGGATTTTTGCCGACGTATTCTCAGATCGGAATAGCCGCCCCGATCATCCTGCTCCTGATCCGGATCCTTCAAGGACTCGCCCTAGGCGGCGAGTACGGCGGTGCCGCGGTCTATGTTGCCGAGCACGTGCCGGACAACCGTCGGGGATTTTATACGTCGTTCATTCAGATAACCGCGACGCTCGGTTTGTTTTTATCTTTGGCTGTGATTCTCATTGTGCAGAACACAATGAGTGCCGACCAGTTCGGCGGAAAAACGGAGTCGATGGGCGGCTGGCGCATTCCGTTTCTCATCTCGATATTTCTCGTCGCGATCTCGCTGTACATACGCTTGCGAATGAAAGAGTCGCCGATCTTTCAGCACGTGAAAGCGAGTGGGATGACGTCGGCGAATCCGCTCATCGAAGCATTCACCAAATGGGAGAACCTGCGACGCGTTCTCATTTCGTTGTTCGGTGCGACAGCCGGGCAAGGTGTCGTCTGGTATACCGGTCAGTTTTACGCGCTGTTCTATCTGCAGTCGATACTGAACGTGAACGCGACCTCCGCGAATTACGTCGTGGCGATCGCGCTCCTGATGGCGATGCCTTTCTTCGTTTTTTTTGGATGGCTGAGCGACCGCGTTGGGCGAAAGTGGATAATTCT
>DATLCA010000008.1:0-1144 GCA_035526605.1 Pyrinomonadaceae bacterium
TTTCGATTACAAATTCCCATTCCCGAAATACGATCTAGTTCTCATTCCCGAATTTCCCTTCGGAGGGATGGAGCATGCCGGCGCCACCTTCCTAAGAGAGTCAGCTGTGATCTTTCCGCAGGAGCCGACGAAGAACGATCAAATCTCGCGTGCGAACGTCATTTTCCACGAAGCGGCACATCAGTGGTTCGGCGACACGGTGACGATGAAATGGTTCGACGACCTGTGGCTGAAAGAGGGCTTCGCCGAGTTCATGGCGTACAAGACTTTGGAAAAGGTCATGCCCGAGTACAACGCGTGGAAAGTTTTCTACGAGCGCAACAAGCAGGCCGCGTACCTGACCGATTCGACGAAAGGCACGACACCGATCTACCAGGAGATCAAGAATCTAAACTCCGCGAAATCCGCTTACGGCAACATCGTCTACCGCAAGGCTCCATCGTTTTTGAAACAGGCGGAGTTTTATATCGGGCCGGATAAGTTTCAGACCGCGGTACGCGCATTTTTGAAGAAGCATGAGTTTGAGAATGCGGGATGGGAAGATCTGGTGAAGGAGTTTGAAACGGCAAGAGGAAAAGAGCTTAACGCTTGGGCGAGTAGATGGATAAAAGCGAGAGGTGTGTCTACCGTTCGGTTTGTTCGCAGCGAGGATGGCGCCGGCCACTACTATGGGTATTCCATGTCCCAGGCGAATTCTTTGGACCCGAAAATGAGTTGGGAGCAAAACGTGAGGGTACTCGAGGTGTTTCGTCGGGATAGCCGAAACGTCGGAGCTTATCCTTTGGAAACCTTCGTACCGGATATTTTCGGACTGCATCCGAGTACAGTAGAAAAGATCCATCCGAAAGAACACAGCGTACAAGTGATTCGGTCGCATGAAACCATCAGTCCGGATTTCGTCTTCCCTAACTATGGAGATTACGGCTACGGCATCTTCCTCTTCGACGACAAGAGCCGAGATTACGTTCTCAAAAATATCCAAAACGAAAAGGACGACTTTCTGCGCTCGATGATGTGGGGAAGTCTTTGGGACAGTGTCCGCGAGGGTGAGCTTGATCCGAAGGAGTATGTCGAGTTGGTGATAAAAGTTCTGAGTCCCCCCGTTCGGGGGCTCCCCGCTCGGAGTCCCGCCTTTAGGCGGCCA
>DATLCA010000009.1:0-1581 GCA_035526605.1 Pyrinomonadaceae bacterium
CGGGCGACGAAGATCTTGGAATAGTCCGGTGCGAACGCGTAGCGATAAATTGTGCCGCTCGAGAAGTTGGTCAGGCGCTTTGGTTTCGAGCCGTCGCGGGGCTGGATCCACATATTGGAGACTTCTTTCTCGCTCGCGATGTAAATCAGCCCGCTGCCGTCACGGGTCCAGCCGATGCCGAAATTGATAGTGGCGAAGACCGGGAATGGATGACTCTCGATCAGCGTTCCGTCCCTTGCGGAGATGATGCAAATCTCCGGTTTACCGACCTTAACGCAGGAGATCAACGATCCGTCCGGCGAATACGTCGGAGTCATGCAGCCGCCGAAGAGCACCTGGGGTGTGCCGCCGTTCGACGGCTGCCGGACAATCGTGTATTTGCCGATACCGTTCTCGAAGACCGCAGAGTCGTACGCCACAAACTGTCCGTCAGGCGAGATACTCGAATCGATCTCGTACGTATCCCCGGACGTAAATGGCCTGACGCCCGTCCCGTCCGAGTCGATACGGAATAGGTGATTGCGATCGTTGACGCGGGTCGAGAAAATGAAAAACTTGCCTGTCGGATCGCCACGCAGTTCTTCGACGAACGGAAAGCCGGTGCCCAATTGCTTGGACTCCGATCCGTCGGGATTCGAAACGAGGAGATTGATCTCGTCCGCGGTCCGAGCGAGAAATCCGATTCTCCCATCCGGCATCGGGCCGAGGCCAGCCCGCCCGTCCGCGGCACCGCGGGTGAGTTGGATCGCCTTGGACGCATCCCCGTCGGCACCGATCGACCAGATCTGTGATGAACGATTTCCCGGGATCGCGAATATCGCGCCGTCGCGCGTCACGCTGAGACTGTCGGGCTCGTATCGATTGCCGTCCGTCGTGATCCGGCGAGATACGCCATCCGGATAAGAGATGAGGTAAACCTGGTCTCGGCGGGTGGAGTACGCTTCCGTATCGCGGGTAGCGATTATCACAAGCGCCTTGCCGTCCGGAAGCCAGGCCGCCCGCAGTAGATTCTCCCATAGCTCCTGAGATAGCTCACGAACCTCTCCCGTGGCAATCTTTATAACGTGAAGCCGCTGTCGACCGATCGGCCCACCGGTGTAAAGATCCTGAATACCAAAGACGATGGACGCTCCGTCCGGCGACCAGATCGGGGACGTTGAAAGTATCTTCGGATTCTTCCTTTCGAGCAGCACCCGCTCGGCCCGGCCATCGCGATCGGCGATCACGAGCGACGTGGAACCGGCCGAGTCATTTATTCGCTTGAAAACCATCTCCTTCCCGTCCGGAGAGAAAGAGACCGGCCCGGACAAATTCTCGAGAACTTTTGCCGCCGCGCCCCCCATCGTCGGTATGCGGTATAGGTGAGCGGTGCTTTCTCCTTTGGTACCGGCGGTGAAATAAATGAATTGTCCGTCGGGTGAAAATTGCTTCGAGAACATCACCTTGTCGGAGGTCGAATAGATCTCGTGTCTCGAAGCCTGTCCGGTTTGCTGAACGTAGACCCGAACAACGTCACCATCCACCTCGTGATAGACAAAATAGTTTCCGTCGGGCGTGATGGCTCCGCCGCCCGGAACCGCT
>DATLCA010000010.1:0-19420 GCA_035526605.1 Pyrinomonadaceae bacterium
CGCAGAATACCGAAAGCAATGGGCGCCAGGGGCTGCCGCTTCTGGGACTCATTCCTATCATTGGGCGCCTGTTTACCGCGCCGACACGTGATAATAGACAGGTTGATATCGTCATCGCCGTAACGCCTCGCGTGATTCGAGCACCGGCCATTTTGCCCGAGGATGAGGTTGAGCGTCCGACCGGAAGTCTTGCAACGCCGACGAGCGGATCCCTCGAGGCGATGATCATTCAGGAAGAACAAGAAGAGCTGCTGGCGGCCGCCCGTCGAATTCCCAATACCGCACAGGTTCAGCTCGCGGATAGGGCGCCTGAGAAGCCGGCGTATGTGAGGACTGCTACCGGAACTGAGTCCGTACCTGCTTCTTCGGCACCACTGACGACTTCGCCTGGCGCGGATGCGACCTCTTCAACGATTACCGCGCAAGTTCGGCCGTCAGGCCCGAAAATCGAAGGACCCGGCATGAACCTGAGACCGATCGACAGCAGCGTGAAAACGCTGCAGATCAATCAGACGTCCGACACTTCACTGGGGGGCCGGCCCGAGACCGGTGATGCTTCGAATCCGAAGGTTCAGTTGACGCTGAGCTTCGACGTTCCGACCCTGAAAGCCGGCGAGAAGGCCCGGATCCCGGTCATGGTCAAAAGCAGCGGTGCATTCCGATCAGCCGTGCTTGGTCTGAAATTTGATGAAAAGAAAATGGCGATCCGGTCGGTGACGTTCGGGGATGTCTTCGGTATGGGTATAGCGAACACTGCGGCAACGCCGTTTCTCAATCAGGGCGGCAAGATGTTCGTCTCGCTTACGGCCGCGGATCAGACGCTTGCTGCGACCGACGGAGTTCTCGCGTTTATCGAGATAGAAGCTCTGGCGGATGGAAGACCGGAAATCTCGCTCGAGAGAGACGTGTTGAATTTTCTGACCGCGGACGGCAGAAATTTACCGGTGAAGTTTTAATAATTTGTCGTGAACGATCGCCTGCAAAAATTACGAACGGCTAACGGATTTACTCTTTTTGAGCTCGTTATCACGCTAACCGTTCTGGCGATCCTCATCATGGGTAGCCTGCCGCTGGCCCAAAACGCCGTGAAGCGCGACCGTGAGATCCGACTGCGCGAAACACTGCGGCAGATCCGCAGTGCGATCGATGAATTCAAACGGGATACGCTCGGTGCATGTCCGGCCGGGCAAGGAAATAATCAGGCTGCGGCGGGGCGGCTTCAGCCCAATGCTCCAGCGGATCCCCGGAGCCGCGTAGTCATCGACGATTGTTCTATTTTCGATAACGAGAATCTGGATCGTTACCCTCCTGATCTCGAAGTCTTGGTCGAGGGCGTAAAGGTCCGGCAGCGGGGTATCAACCTTAGTGCTGCTGGGGGGCCGTTCAGTGATAAGAACGCGACCGACCTCAACAGCGCGACCGACGAGGTCAAGAAGGTTTACCTTCGAGAAATGCCGGTGGATCCGATGACGGGCGAGTCTGACTGGAAGTTCCGCTCGTCCTATCAAACAAAGGACGACGAGAACTGGGATGATATCAACGTATTTGATGTGCGGTCCGCGTCGGACGCGAAAGGGTTGAATGGGGAGAAGTACAGTGACTGGTAGATCGATTTGGGATTTGGGATTTGAGATTGGGGACGTGCTGACACGTGGCGGCTCCAGCTTTCGTCGGGCGATTCAAAATCCCAAACTGAAAATCCAAATTCAGAAGGGTTTTTCGCTGCTCGAGCTTATGATCTCGATGTTTATCCTGATCATTCTGCTCTCGGTAGCGTTCCCGACTTACCAGAGGACCATCCAGCACGCCCGCGAAACTGTTCTGAAAGAAAATCTCTGGCAGATGCGAAAGGCGATCGACCAGTTCACCGCCGACAAGGGGAAGATGCCGAAGTCGATCAACGAGCTTGTCGAAGGAAAGTATCTACGGGAAAAACCCCAGGACCCGATCACGGAAACGGATGAGTGGGAAGAGGTCACAGGGGAAGACGCATTGTCACCCGACGCGGAGAGCGGCATGAAGGATGTGAAAAGCATGGCTCCGGGCCAGGATTCGGACGGAAAGGCGTACAAAGAATACTAAATGTTTTCAGTTTTGACCGAACCGAATTATCCCAAAGCCGCTATCGGCCTCGAAAGCGAAGCCGTCACGGCGCTGGCGCTCCAAAGAGAAGGGCGCGGCCGCTTTGGCGTAAAGCAGGCCGCGACTATAGAGTTGCCGTCGAATTTGTTGACGCCGAGCTTTGTCGAGCGAAACATTGCCAGTGCTGAACAATTGCGCGTCCTTTTAGAGGAAGCCGTGGTGTCGGCAGGATTGATGAGGCAGACGAACTGGTCGGTCTCACTCCCCAGCAACACTGCCAGGAGCGCGATCCTGACTTTGGACAGCGATGCCGCGGCCAAGGGCGAGGCTGAAGAGATACTCGACTGGAAGGCGGAGCAGAGCTTTGGCGCTCCCTCGGGTGAGCTGCGAATAACTCGCAACAAGATTTCAAACGATAGGGAAGGGAAATCTCGGTACTTCGCGACCGCGGTCAAATTGTCGGTGATCGACGAATACGAAACTGTTTTTGAAAGTCTCGGGTGGACGGCCGGGTTGATTCTGCCAAGGGCCGTGAGCGAGACCAGGTGGTTGACGCGGACCGATCCTCCGTCGGACTCGTTGCTTTTAAGCTCGCAGAACGACGGCTTCACGGCGCTACTGTTGCGCGGCGACGAGCCGGCGGTGGTTCGTACCGTAACTTGCCGGGAGAGCGAACGCGACGACGAGATTTTCCGCCTTTTGATGTTCTACAACGATCGGTTTGCCGATCCGAGTGCGGGCGGTCTTCTTGAAACGCTTCTCGTAATTGGAAAGGATCTTCTTCCGGCCAAGATAAAGGAAATTTCCAATGAGGCCCTCGGGCGGACACTGCAAGTCCTTCGCGCCGACGACGTCGGCCTGAGCGTTCCCGTCGGCAACCTGAGCTTTGACGACCTTGCTGCTCCTGCCGGTTTGGCATCGTTGGGCTGGCGGTAGCTCGCTGCATCCTTCCATCTTTGAGCGTGACTGCGGCGGACAATCGCATTCCACTACGCTCGGCTTTTCGGCAATTCGCAATCGGCCAGTAATTCTTGGTGTCATGATACAGTCCGTTTGTCATGGCAAACCGTCGGATTGACCCGAAAACGTGGACATCCCCGGCCGCCTTGGCTATCTTGTATTTTCTCGCAGGACTCCAGTAAATCTGGACATCACCGCCGTTTGCGCGGTGAAACATTTTCAAAGAAAATACCGTAGTACCCAAGCACCATGGCCACACCCAATGCAGTTCTAGAAAACTTTAAGGATATTTCCGATCTCGAACTTATCACCTCCGCAATCAGCGGGCGTGAGGATGGTTTCGAAGGTCTGGTCCGCCGATACCAGCGCCCTATCACGGGTTACATCTTCCGGATGCTCGGCGATTACGAAGCCTCCCTCGACGTCGCCCAGGAAGTTTTCATAAAGGTCTACAACTCGCTTTCCCGCTACAGCTCGGAATACAAATTCTCAACCTGGCTTTACCGCATCGCACACAACGCCGCGATCGACCACATGCGCCGCAATTCGATCAGCCCGCAAAGCCTCGAAACCGAAAACGCCGACGGTACGTATCAACTTCAAATCGAATGTCCGAAACCGTCGCCGGAGCAGGACCGTGAGCGAAGCGAGTGGCGGGTTGAGATCGATAACGTCGTCAAGCGTCTGCCGGGCGCTTACCGGGAGTTGATATTGCTCCGTCACGGCCAGGACCTGAGCTACGACGAGATCGCCGAGGTGACGGGATTACCCCTCGGGACAGTAAAGAACAGGCTCTTCAGAGCGAGAGAAATGATGCGGGAGATTTTTCTCGAACGTGGATTTACGGGTGTCTAGATAGGGAAAGCGTTATGGGATTCAACATGCAGTACCGCCCGCAGATGGCTTTGCAGACGGCGGATGAAAAACAGATGGGGTTGTTTTTGCACCTGTCTCAGCTCGCGAATCTTATTGTGCCCCCGGTCGGGATAATTGCCCCGATCGTGATCTGGCAGATGAAGAAAGATCAGATCCCCGCCCTCGACGCGCACGGAAAGATGGTTATGAATTGGATGATCACATCCGTCATCTACTGGTTTGTCAGCGTCATTCTTCTCTTCGTCTTCCTTCTTGGTTTGATCCCGATGATCGGGCTCATGATCGCTGGTATCGCTTTCCCCATCATCGGCGCGATCAAGGCCAACAATACGGGTGAACTCTGGGAATATCCCTTGACTATAAAGTTTCTTAAATAGGCCGGCATTCAGGGAAATGGAGCGCAGCGAATCTAAAAACACATCGGCCTGTCCGTCGCCTGAGTTGTCGGCATACCTCGACGGCGAGTTGTCCCCCACCGACGAGATGGCGCTTGAGCTTCATTTATCGGGCTGCCGCCTTTGCACCGACGACCTCAACCTGCAAAAAAGCTTTCTGAATGCTCTCGATTTTTCATTCGAAGGGGAAGGCCAGATCGAGCTTCCAAAGGATTTTACGAGGGCGGTTGTCGCCAACGCTGAGAGCCGCGTTAGCGGACTTCGTCGCCCGCACGAGAGGCAAAACGCTGCATTAATTTGCGCGGCATTGATAGTATTTTCGCTTTTCGCTCTCGGGAGCAGCGCCGGAAAAACCCTCACGATGGCCGCTTCCATGTTAGAAAAGGTGATCGCGGTTTTTGCCGCTACCGGCCACCTCGCGTATGACGTGGCCTTGGGCTCGACCATCATTTTCAGATCGCTGTCGTCCAAATTTCTATTCGATTCCGGAGGAACAGTACTGGTATTTCTCGTCCTTGTTGTTTTGTCACTTTACCTGTCTTCGCGGCTCGTCGTTCGTCTTAACCGCACTTAGATCACTCAGGGTTTTTTCAAAGTGACACACTCAATCCCCTCAACCTCACTTCAGACCAGTAGAAACGCTTTAGATTTGCGGGTCTTCATCGCCGCGGGGGTGATGATGCTTTGCGGAGTTGTTTTCTCCTACGCCCAGTCCACGGTGTCCGCCTCCGAAACATTTACTATCGAAGACGCCCCCGACCAGGAAGTGGTCTGTTACGGGAAAACCGTGATCGTCAAAATGCGCGCGAAGGGAGTTTTGGCGATTGGCGGAGACGTCGTCGTCGAAGGAAGCGTGAGTGGTGATGTATTTGCGATCGGCGGATCCGTCATCCAGAGAGACGGCGCCTATATCGGTGGTGACGTATTCGCTGTGGGAGGTGCATATCGGCCCGAGAATGCACATCCACTTCGCGAAGAAGGACGCGAGACGGTGATGTACGCCGGCTACGAGGAGGAGATAAGAGATCTTTCCCAGAACCCCTCCATGTTGTTTGCGCCGCACTTCTCTTTAACGTTCCTGGCCTGGCGGATACTGTCGGTACTTTTCTGGTTCGTCTTGTCGCTCGGCTTAGCGACGCTGGCTCCCGGCGCGGTGAGCCGGTCGATAGCCCGGTTTCAATTGTCTGCCTTGAAGGTGGTGGCGATCGGGGTCGCGGCCTTCCTCGGTACGAGCATCGTCGTTGGGGGAAGCTTAAGATTTCTCCCGGATCCGCTTGGTGTGATTTTCGGGATAATGGCTTTTACGCTGGTGATGCTGGCCTACGTCTTCGGCCGCGTCTCGCTGAATCTGAGCGTGGGCAAACTTATCTTGAAGTATTTCGCGCCCGACAAAAACAACTCCGAGGTCTTGGCGATACTTATCGGCGTAGTCGCGTGGACGGTGCTGCTATCGATACCTTATATATGGCCGATCGGGCTTTTTGTTCTGTTTTCCGGTGGCGTCGGGCTGGTGCTGACCGCCAGATCGCAACGCGGCTGGCACGCTCGGTAGGACATACAACTTCAGTGCTGACAAAATTTTACATTTAAAGTAAAACCTCCAAACTGAAATGAACGTCTTAAACTAGTCGAGGCGATACTCGTTATATCGCCGCGCGTCACGTTATATTAGTGATAGGGAATTATGAACTTACGTAATTTGTTCGCAACAGTATCTGCCGTTCTGATCGTTTTCGGGGCCACGCTGATCACATTCGCACAGACAGCATCGATGAAGCGTTCTTACGTGCCGGGCGAGGTGACCTCGATCGAAAGTGGCAAGATCGTGCTTCAGACAAAGGATGGATCGCTCGAGGTTACTTTGTCAGATAAGACGGAGTATATGCGGGTGCCGCCGGAGAATCCGGTCTTAAAGGCCGCCGTTGCGTCGACTCTGTCGGAGATCGGGGCCGGAGATAAGATCGTCGTCTCGGGAATATTTCCTGCTGACAAGAAGACACTGCCTGCACTTTCGGTCTACCTCATGACTAAATCGGATCTTGCTCAAAGGCTCGCGAAGGAAAGCGAGAAGTGGGCAACGAAGGGGATATCGGGGCGGGTGGCTTCGGTCGACCAGATCACCCGGCAGATAAAGATCGAGGTGCGCGGACTGGCCAACTCGACGAGCGTCGTTCTGACACCGAAAGAAGGCGCGAAGGTTCTTCGTTATGCACCGAACTCCGTAAAGTTCAGCGAGGCAAAGACGAGCTCTATCAACGAGATTCAGGCGGGGGACATGCTTCGGGCCCTCGGCGACAGGAGTCCGGACGGGGCAAGCTTCACGGCCGAAGAGATTGTAACCGGCGCATTCCGCACAGTCGCGGGAACCGTAAAGACCGTCGACGTCGTAAAGAATGAAGTCGTAATTACGGATGCCCAGTCGAAGAAAGACATCACGGTTGAGCTGGGGTCCGCATCCGTTCTAAAAAGATTCCCCCCG
The DNA here is from genome assembly GCA_035526605.1 of Pyrinomonadaceae bacterium. GTDB lineage: Bacteria > Acidobacteriota > Blastocatellia > Pyrinomonadales > Pyrinomonadaceae > OLB17. The sequence continues at coordinate 6,793 of DATLCA010000010.1, forward strand.
GAGATGGCACAGCGAATGGCCGGCGCCCAAGGGGGGCCGGGTGGCCCCGGGCGGCCGGGCGGTGGACCTGCAGGTGCTGGTGCTCCCGCACGCCCACAGGCTAATGGCGCATCTCCTTCGGGCGGCCCTGGTGGACCCGGGCGCGGTCCCGGCGGCGGTCGCGGAATTGACGACATGTTGGAGCGGTTTCCGAACATCACCGCGGCGGAGCTTAAGACCGGAGAGGTGATCGCGGTCTCGAGCACAAAGAACAATACGCCGGACCGCATCACCGCGATAAAATTGCTGGCGGGCGTGGAACCGTTCTTGCGTGCGGCGCAGGCACAGGCCGCAAGCGGCGGCCAGAGAGGCCAGGGCGGGTTGAGTCTGGATATCCCCGGTCTTGACGGATTCGGAGGTAATTAAAGACTGCCTCATTTTGCAACCTCCGGCGGATAACGGTCGTGTGCTTTATTGATACTTTCTCCCCATTATTTAAAATGACGAACTTTATAAAACTGTTTTTATTTACATTACTTTTCTCGGCCACGACGCTGGCCCAACAAACCGGAAGCGTTGGCGGCATAGTTCAGGATACGCTTGGGTCGGTGGTGGTCGGAGCTTCCATTACCGTCGTCGCGGCAGATGGCAAAGAGAAGCTCGCGACAAGTAATCAACGCGGCGAGTTTTCGGTGACGGGGCTGGCCCCCGGAAAATACATCGTTCGGGTCAAGGCGGCGAATTTCGCGCTTTATGAAAATACCGAAGTAGACGTTACCGGTGGGCAGCGCCAAGAGCTGCTTGTGCCTCTGACAGTCGAAGGCGTGCAGGAGCAGGTCGATGTCTCGAGCAGCGAAGGAGTTTCCACCGATCCTCAAAACAATGCCGGCGCGACGGTTTTAAAAGAGAAAGATCTCGAGGCTCTCCCGGATGATCCGGATGAGCTCGAGGCTGCGCTTCAGGCACTTGCAGGACCGTCTTCGGGGCCCAACGGCGGGCAGATTTACATCGATGGTTTCACCGGCGGCCGACTCCCGCCCAAAGAAGCGATCCGCGAGATCCGTATCAATCAAAATCCTTTTTCAGCCGAGTACGACCGCCTCGGTTTCGGGCGCATCGAAATTCTGACCAAGCCGGGTGCGGATAAATTTCGGGGAAACGCGTTTTTTAATTTCAACGACGAAAGCCTGAACTCGCGAAATCCGTTCGCGCCGAATCGGGCACCGAGCCAGCTCCGGTTTTTTGGCGGGAACGTTTCGGGCCCGATTCAGAAAGGGAAGTCGTCTTTCTTTCTGGATATAAACAACCGTGACGTTGACAACAACGCTGTGGTGAACGCGATCGTTTTGAATTCGACGCTTCAGCCGGTCCCATTCATTCAAGATTTCCAGGTGCCAAATCGGCGGTTTTCGTTCAGCCCCCGCTTCGATTTCGCGCTGAACGACAAGAACACATTGATTGCGCGATACAGTTTCGCGCGGTCGACGGTTGAGAATCAGGGAATCGGCGGACTTTCACTTCCGTCGCGTGCGTACGAGACGGCGAGTCGCGAGCACGAGTTTCGCCTCACCGAAACGATGATCATCAACCCGACGACGATCAACGAGACCCGTTTCGAATACTCTTGGGCAAAGCGCTCGCAGGAAGGCGATAACTCGATCCCGACGATCAGCGTCGCCGACGCGTTCACCGGCGGAGGTGCTCAGATCGGTTTGAGCTTCAATCGTTCGAACACTTGGGAGCTGCAGAACTACACAACCACATCGGCCGGCAAGAATGCCAGCCACGCATTAAAGTTTGGTATTCGCCTTCGCGGAATTAGTCTCACGGACCAGTCCGAAAATAATTTCGGTGGTACGTTTTCCTTTCCCGGCGCTGCTGAGGTTCGCAGCCCGGTCGGATGCACGCCGATAAATCCCCCTACTTGTACCGTCGCCCTTCCCGCGATTTCTCCGTTGGCGCAATACCAGGGGCGCATCGAAGGAAACTCGAGCACCCGTTATTATCCTACTCAGTTCCGGATCACGACCGGGGACCCTGCTCAGGATGTATCGAGGACCGATCTCGGATTGTTCTTTAGCGACGACTGGCGCGTCAATCAAGGTCTGACGCTGAGCTTCGGCTTGCGTTACGAGAACCAGACGAATGTCAGCGACAACGGTAATTTCGGCCCGCGTTTTTCTTTCGCGTGGTCGCCCGGCGCCGGTGGAGCTCGTGCACCTAAAACGGTTGTCCGCGGTGGCTTTGGGATGTTCTACGAGCGCTTCAGCGAGAATCTGACGTTGCAGACCTTACGGTTCGGCGGTGGTCCCGACTCTCAGCTGGACCTGCTCGTCAGTGCGAATGAAACCGATCCGGTTCGCCGAGCCGCGGCGCTTGCCTTGCTTCAGCAACCGATTTTCACGGTCAACGGTGTGACGAACGTCCCGACCGCCGTTCAAATATTGGCGGCGCTGCCGCAGTCCAATACGATTCGGAATGTCTCCCCCGACTTGAAGATACCCGTGATGTCGCAGTGGGCACTTGGTGTCGAGCGCCAGCTTCCGGGAAGAACGACACTTGCCGCGTTCTATATCGGATCACGCACCCAGAACGTTTTGCGTTCGCGGAACGTTAACGCACCAATATGCCCGGCGGAGCTGCAAACTGTTGCGGGCGGTTGTTTGAACGCCCCGCGTCCGGATCCTACACAGGGAAATATTTTTCAATACGAATCGAACGGAACCCTGGATCAAAACAGGCTGAACTTAAACATCCGTTCCGCGTTCCGGACAGGCTTTAACCTTTTTGCTAATTACAGTCTTGGTTTTGCGAGGGGTGATTCGGATGGAGTCGGAAGCTTCCCCGCTTACTCTTACGATCTCGACAGCGAGTTTGGACGTTCGTCGTTCGATATCCGGCACAATTTGGTTGTCGGCGGCAACTTCACGCTTCCCTGGGGAATTTCTGTTAGTCCATTCGTTATTGCAAGTTCGGGACGGCCGTTCAATATCACGCGAGGAATCGACGTGAACGGGGACACGCTTTTCACCGAACGTCCGACATTTGGGGAGTTAGCGGCCGCGTGCACCCGGTGGGGTGTGAGCAAATCGTACTGCGACGTGGCGGGGGAAGACCCGAATGCGGTGATTCCTAGAAACTTCGCGCAGGCACCGGGTTATTTCTCGGTGAACGTCCGACTCGGTAAGAATTTTGGTTTTGGAAAAGCTGCACAGCCGGTCGCGAGAGGTGGTGATCAGCCGGGCGGCGGGCAGACCGGACCTGTGGCCGGCTCGGGTGGCGGACGCAGAGGTGGAGGCGGCGGAGGCGGAGGCCGCGGCGGCCGCGGCGGTGCCGGCGGCGGAGGTGGAGGTCGCGGTGGTGGCCCAGGAGCGGGCGGCGGCGGGGGCTTCTTTGGTGGTCCCGAGGTGCGCAGGCCTTACAACCTTAATCTCGGCGTTAGCTTTAACAACCTTTTTAACACTGTGAACTTGGGTACGCCCGTGGGCAACATCGCGTCGAGTCGCTTCGGACAGTCGACATCGATCAGCGGCGGCTTCGGCGGATTTGGTCCCGGCGGTGGGGGCGGTGGCGGTTCCTCAAATCGGAGGATCGAGCTACAGGCGCGGTTTAGCTGGTAGAAGTTTTGGAATTGTTATAGATTGTGGGAGATAAAGATTCGGCAGAGCCGACTTTATCTCCTTTTTTATTTTCACCGGGTCTGATTTATGAAAAAGCTAATCTCCGTTATTGTGTGCATCGCCGCCGCCGCGCTCTATTCCGCAGCTCAAACAGCACCGAAAACCACCAGTCCGCAAACTGCGGCGGCGCCGAAGTTCGAGGCTGAGGTGGCACTTGCCAAGCTCGCCCTCGAGGCCCACGGCGGTGACAAGTTGAGGTCGATGAAAACCTTGATCATGCGCGGCTCGGTCGACGTGACCACGTCGGCGTTCAATCAGGCGATCCCCGCAACCTTTTCCGTCATCCTCGCAAAGGAGAAGTACCGTTTTGAGATCATGAATCCTTTCCAACCCGTCAAGCAGGTCTTCGACGGCGTTAACACGTCCACGACAATTCAGGGAGGAATGACGCTGCCTCCGATCACCCGTTTAGGATTCCCCCTGCTCCCCATGGTTGGCCAACCTGGTTTTGTGATCACCTCGCTTCCGGAAGGTAAGAAAAAGACGAAAGGATTTCGAATGACTTCGCCGGATGGTTACTACACTGATTTTTATCTAAACGAGAAGACGAACCAGATCAAGGGGTACGATTCAAGCTATGACATTAACGGCAGGATTGTGACGACGTCGGTCGAGGTCGACACGATCCGTGTGGTCGATGGAATTGCGGTGCCGGAAAAATATTCGCAGCGGTTCGACACGGAACAGGTAACGATCTATGCGGCGTTCAAGTCGAAAGAGATTTTGGTGAACACGGCCGTCGATGACGACGTTTTTTCGACAAGCAAGTAGCTATTTCGCAAAGCGGCTGGTGCTCCACCATTCGATCGTCTTGCGTAACCCTTCCTCCAACCCGACCAGCTTCTCGTAGCCCAGCCACTGAACCGCACGGCCGTTGTCGGCTTGGGAATGTTTTACGTCGCCCGCGCGCTCCTCGAGATACTGCGCGGATACTTCAGTTTTTCCGGTTATATTCTTCACGGTCGTCAGGAGTTCGTTTAGGGAAACTCTCTCCCCGTTTGCCACGTTCATGACCTGACCGATCCCTGCGCTGGTTTGCGCCGCCCGGATATTTGCGTTCACGACGTTGACGATAAAAGTGAAGTCGCGACTCTGCTCACCGTCACCGTAGATGACAGGGGTACTGCCCGTCATGAGGGCGTCGATGAAACGGGAAATGACACCCGAGTATGTGGATGATGGATTTTGGCGCGGACCGAAAACATTAAAATATCGCAGCGCCAGCGTTTCCAATCCGTAAACTTTGGTAAAAACCCGACAGTAATATTCGCCCATCAGCTTTGCCGCCGCGTAAGGCGAGAGCGGCTCGGGAATCATTGTTTCGACCTTCGGAAGAACCGCCTGGTCGCCGTAAGCGGAGCTCGAGGCCGCGTAGATGACGCGCTTCACACTGGACTCTTTTGCATGGACGAGTAAGTTGAACGTGGCGTTGACGCACGCCTGATGAGTTTCGCGAGGGTTGTCCACGGACCTTGGGACACTCGGAAGAGCCGCCTGATGGAACACAACGTCGATGTCCTTTATCGCGAGCCCGAGGCTGGTATCGTCATTGAGATCACCCTCAACAAATTCGAAATCGCCGGAGATCTCTTCGAGATTTTCTCGATTGCCGGTGACAAAGTTATCTATTATGCGGACTTTTGCTCCCTGCCGTATTAGTTCGTCCGCGAGGTTCGAACCGATAAAGCCGGCTCCGCCGGTGACGAGGGCACGAGTTGTTATGGGCATATCGAATCAGGCCCGCGGTCTTAGGGTCGAACCGCCGCAGGTACCACCCTACCGTCCGACACCGACGTAATCGAATCCAAGGTCGCGCATATCTGACGGCTCATAGATATTTCGGAGGTCTGCTATTTTCGGAGCCTTCAGCAGCCGCTTAACCTTTTCCATGTCCAGTGCACGAAACTGGTTCCATTCGGTAATGATCACAAGAGCGTCGGCCCCGTCGATCGCGTCGTACTCATCTGACGCGTATTCGATGCCGTTTACAAAGTGCTTCGCCTCGTCCATCGCTACGGGGTCGAAAGCACGAACAGTAGCCCCACGGTCGATCAACGTGTGAATTATTTCGATCGCGGGGGACTCGCGCATATCGTCGGTTTCGGGCTTAAACGAGAGTCCAAGTATCCCGATTTTCTTACCCGCCAGGCTCCCGACGAGCTTCTCGATCTTTGGGATCATCGCGTCCCGCTGCCGTTCGTTCGCTTCGATAACCGCGTCGACGATTCGGGTCTCAACGCCGAACTGATCAGCGACCGTGGTGAGGGCCCTCGTGTCTTTCGGAAAGCACGAGCCGCCGTAGCCCGGGCCCGGGTGAAGGAACTTGCGCCCAATGCGATTGTCCATACCCATTCCGCGGGCGACATCGTGAACATCGCAGCCGATGGCGTCGCACAAATTCGCGACCTCGTTTATAAATGTGATCTTCGTCGCAAGAAAAGCGTTGGCGGCGTATTTGATCAGTTCCGCGGCTTCGAGCGAGGTGATGACGATCGGGGTTTCGATCAAATACAACGGACGGTAAAGTTCTTTCATTACCTCGATCGCCTCGTCCTCGTTGCTTCCGATAACCACCCGGTCCGGGCGCATGAAGTCGTCGATCGCGGCTCCCTCGCGTAGGAATTCCGGGTTCGAGGCAACACCGAATTCGGTCGGGGTTTTCAAATTGCCGGTCACGAACTCGCGAAGCCATTTACCCGTGCCGATCGGCACGGTGGATTTCGTTACCAGTACCTTGTAGTCGCCCATCGCCTGCGCGACATCCTTCGCGGCCTGCTGGTAGTAACTCATGTCCGGAGAGCCGTCCGTTTTTGGTGGTGTGCCGACGGCGAGGAATACAACTCGGGCGCTGGCGACCGCGGAAGCGACATCCGTCGTAAAATGAAGTCGACCGGCCCTTACGTTCTTCTCGACGATCTGGTCGAGGCCGGGCTCGTAGATCGGGATAATTCCGTTATTAAGTTTTTCGATCTTGGTTACATCGACGTCGACGCAGGTTACGTCTACCCCGAATTCCGCAAAACAAGCACCTGTAACTAACCCAACGTAGCCGGTACCGATAACTGCAATATGCATAATTAATAAAAGATAAAGACTACAAATAAATTCGGTCTTGTTCAAACCGCGCGCTAAACAAAAATGTGCGGGTCACATTTTGAAAACATGACCCGCACTGATTACGAAACAAAAATCTATTTAAGGACTAACGAACAGGACTGATGATGATGATGTTACCGCCCGGAGTGACCTCGTTGTTGCCGCCCAAAAGAATGGCAACGCCAGCAACACCCGCTGCCGCGAGAATGAGCCACGGCCATCCAGCCACCCGAACCGGCGGAGCCGAATTCGGACGCAGGCAAGGTTTGCAGCCGGTCTGGGCGAGATTGCCCGCTGTCGCCGACGTACCCGCAGCAATCTGTTTATCGGATGATCCTTCACGCATAGTCACGAGACCCGACGTCGTGTCGACGTGGGTGTGTGAACATTCGACCTCGACAACAAAATTGTTCGCCTGAGCCGAGTCCGCAATTACCGTTGCGTCTTTGGTCGTGATCGTTGTTGCGACGCCTGAAGCATCAGAGACACGGGCTTTTCCCGAGGAAAGAATGCCTACAATGCTCGAATCTGAAAAATTCAGAACGAGGTTCGAGTCAGCCAAAACTTCAATCCTGCCAGTTTTGCCGAGGCTGATGACGGCACTTGAGTCGGGCCCGGTAACAACCGAGCTGCCTGAGATGATCGTCGAGTTCGACACAGCACTCTGGCCATTCACAGTTACCTGTCCGGTAACCGTGATTTCACCTGTAAGGTCTTTCGTTGCGGCGAGTCCAACCATGGAATACACACACAACACCGCAGCGGCAGTTAACGATGTAGTAAATTTACGAAAACAATTTTTGCCGAGCATTTGATTAATATCCTCCTGTAACAATCCTTTAAGAAATAACCTTTCCGGGAGTCGTAAGAATACTCATACCGGAAAGGTTGCAAACTCTATCGAGTAGGGCTAATCACTGTACCGCCGCCGCCAATTTGAGCGTCACTATCACTGAGTGCTGTCCAAAGAAGAACCGCAGCGGCTCCTCCAAAAATGCCACCCCAAACCCACCAGGCGGCTCCGCCGTGGTCATCGTCGTCATCGTCGTCATCGTCCTTAAGACCTGACGCGGAGACGGATTGTCCGGCGGCAAGTTGAACAGTCTTGCCATTCGGCATTTTGATAGTAACGTTTTCAGCCGCGCCGAGTACCGACACTGTGCCGGAGGTCAGGTCGCCCGAAATGCCATTTTCGCTGAAGGTAAGGTTTAAGGCAGTGTTCGGAGCAAGTTCAATCTTTCCGAGTTTGCTTAAATTTATAACGGCGTTACTGCTGTCAGATGTAGTAATCTTGCTGCCCGAGAAAACGGAACGTCCGCTACGCGCGACTTCACCGTTAACAAAAACAAACGGGGCTTCACCGTTGACAGTCTTTCCAGAAACCGCAAGTTCGCCGGCAGCCTTTCCAGGGCCGGCCAAAGCAACCGTTGAGTAGGTTGCGAGTATCGCGACGGACAGGCACATCGAGAGTGCCTTGCGAATCCACAGTTTGCTATTCATATCTCTCCTCTTATATCGCCCAAAATCAATAATTTCAAAAAATCAAACCTTTCAATCTTTTACACGAATCACGGGTTGATGTCAATAAAAACGACCTTCGCAGTGTAAAAACTGAAAAAAGAACCTGTTGCAGTGCTTATGAAACTTCTAAGCTAAGATTTGATAGATACTTATATCACAACCGTAAGGCATTTCAAAGATATTTTATAAAGATTTTTTGAGGTGCTCGGGTTGGGACGAGCAGCGTCGCCAAAGCGGCGCCGAAAAGGGTCCGAGGAAGTGAAAATTCCCGTTTCGACGGCGACGCGACGTAACTTGTCAGTCGAGTGGTCGTAGGCCACGAGAGTTTTGCCCGCGGGTGAGTTTTTTGTTTTAATTGGGTCACCTTACCGAAATGCCTAATAGGAGAAAATCGCAATGAAAATTCGTGCAGTTCTTTTATTTTTCTTTCTATCATCCTTGCTCGCGTGTGCCGGTCCCGTTAGTAACCAAGGCCCGTCGCCGGCGCAGCAGGGGAACACATCGTCCGATCCTGCTCGGAAAATAAAAATTGGTTTCGCCATGGCGACCGTAAAGGAGGAGCGATGGCAACGAGATCGCGACGCATTTGAAGCCCACTGCAAAAAGATGAATGTTGAGTGCGTTATCACGGTCGCCGACAACAATTCGAGCCGTCAGGCCAATGACGTCGACAACTTGTTGACCCAACGCGTCGATGTCCTGGTGATCGCCCCGCAGGAAGCCACGGAAGCAGCCGCGATGGTCGACAAAGCGAAGGCTCAGGGGGTTCCTGTCATAAGCTATGACCGGCTCATAAACTCAGACAAAATAGACCTTTATATTTCCCACCAAGTACCCGTGATCGGACAGAAGATCGCGGAATATGCCTTGCAAAAGGTCCCTAAGGGAAACTATGTGATGGTCTATGGAGCATCGACCGACAACAACGCCCACATAATGAAAAAGTCCCAGCTCGACGTTCTGCAGCCGGCCATCGACCGGGGCGACATTAAGATCGTCGGTGATCAGATGATCCCGGATTGGAAGAACGATCTTGCGTTGAATTTCGCCGAGAATAGCCTCACAAAAGAGAATGACAACATACAAGCGTTTGTTGTTTCCAACGACGGAATGGCGGGCGGTGTGATCTCAGCGCTGGCTAAAAAGGGGCTCGCAGGAAAAGTGCTAGTAACGGGTCAGGATGCCGGCCTCGAGGCACTCCAGAACATTGCGGAAGGTAAGCAGACGATGACGGTCTACAAGCCTATAATTCCCCTCGCCAGCCAAGCGGTGGAGAACGCGATCAAGCTGGCGAAGCATGAGCCGCTGTCGACGACGCCGTTCAAGAACGACCGGATCGGCGGCAAAGAAGTTCCGGCGATATTGCTGGAGATAGCGGTAGTAGATCGGGACAATCTAATGCAGACCGTAATCAAAGACGGCTACGCGAAGTTTGACGATGTATACCGTAACATTCCTGAGGCCGACCGGCCGAAACAGCAGTAAGTACTGATGGGCGACAGTTATGTTTTAGCGGGTGATCTCGGCGGGACAAACCTAAGAATTGCAGCGGTTTCCGAGGACGGAACTGTCCTGCGTCAAATCAGCCAACCGACCCCGAATACGGGAGCGGTGAGTGAGATCGTTGATCTCATCGTCCGCCTCGCGGAGGGATGCATTCACGCGGGTGCGGCACCGCAGCCCGCACTCGCGTTCGGGTTGGCCCTCGCCGCACTCGTCAACTCTCGGCAGGGGACGGTATTGAGCTCGCCCAATCTGCCGCAGCTTAACGATGGCGAGCTTTCGAAGGTCCTTTCGCAACGACTTAAAGTCAAGGTCGTACTTGAAAACGACGCCACAGCCGCCGCCATCGGAGAATACTGGCTAGGGTCATCGAAAGGCGCCGAGAGTTCAGTTTTCGTAACGCTCGGAACGGGTGTCGGTGGGGGGCTCATTCTCGACGGGCGCGTGTATCGGGGGATCGACGGCACCGCCGGGGAGATCGGTCACATCTGCGTGGAGCCGGATGGACATGCGTGTGGATGCGGAAGCCACGGCTGTGTCGAGCAATATGCTTCGGCGACCGCGATCGTCCGGATAACCCGCGGGTTGCTGGCAGAGACGTCCGGCTCATCGCTGGAAAAGGTTGCCGGGTTCGGTTCCAAAGATGTTTACGATGCGGCAACCTTAGGCGACGCCGTCGCGCTCCGGGCTTTTAACACGATGGGGCGATACTTAGGGATCGCCCTTGCGGATCTCGTCGACGTGTTAAATCCCGAACTGATCGTCATCGGCGGTGGTGCGGCCGGTGCCTGGGACTTTTTCATCGAACATGTGAAGTCCGAGATCGATGCTCGAGCCTTCCGGCATCCCGCACGGCGGGTAAAGCTCGTTCGGGCCTCGCTCGGCGAAACCGCGGGCATTCTCGGGGCCGCACGTGTCGCGATCGATTCGTTAAAGCGCCCGTCAATATGAACCGTAATGTAGCTTGAATTAAGTTCTGTCTTTGTTATATACTCTCTTTTTCCTGCAATGCGTGGGACGTGTTGGGTGGGTTTCGTGCCCACTTTTTATTTTGGTTTTAAAACGATGCAGCCGGATCCGACAGCAGAGCGAATTGACAAAATAGCGGCGCAGGCCGCGCAGGAATATGGTGTCGAGTTTGTGCACTGCGAGATTGTCGGTAGCAAACGGAACATGACGGTTCGCATCTATATCGATAAGCCCGAAGGTGTGACCTTGGAAGACTGTTCGACGGTCTCGCGGGCGATCGAAGATGTGATTGACGCGGACGATTTTATTCCGTCGCCTTATGTCCTCGAAGTTTCATCCCCCGGCCTTGAGCGACCGCTATTCAGCATCCAGGATTTCGAGAGGTTCATCGGGAAAAAGGCGAAGGTGAAAACATCCGATGCGATCGACGGGCAGGCGAACTTCAACGGTCGAATCGTTGCCGTCGAAGATTCTGAAATATTGTTTGAGGACAAAACGAACGGGACCGTCCGCATTCCGTTCGACAAAGTCGCGAAGGCGAATTTGAAGGTCGATCTCTCGGAAGAATTTAAGAAGAAGCGTTAGTCGGCGGCGGCTCGCGCGGTTTTGAATATGACATCATCGATTGGACAAAGTATTGAAGCTCTCTGCAGCGAACAGGGACTCGACCGCGACATGGTCATCGAGGCGATGAAAGACGCAGTCAAGGCGGCAGCGCGCAAGCAGTTCCGAACGCAGGACAAGACCGGCGACAATATTCAGGTCGACTGGAACAACGAAGAAGGCGCGATCGAGATCTCGCTGCAGAAAACAGTTGTCGAGGAAGTTGAGAACGACTCCGCGGAGTTGTCGCTGGTGGATGCACAGGAGCTGGCCGGCGACGAGATCGAGATCGGCGATATGCTGATGATCCCGCTTCCGCAGGAAGAGATGGGACGTATCGCGGCGCAGACCGCTAAGCAGATCCTTGTCCAGAAAGTGCGCGAGGCGATTCGCGAAAAAGTTTACGAAGAGTATATCGATCGGAAAGGTGAGCTCATCAACGGTACCGTAAAGCGGTTTGAGCGCGGTGACATGATCATCGATCTCGGAAACAACCTTGAGGCGATCGTGCCCAAACGCGAGCAGTCGCGGGGCGAAATGTGGAATCAGGGCGAGCGCATCCGCGTCGCGATCGTCGACGTAACGAAGGACCAAAAAGGACAGCAGATAAAAGTTTCACGTGCGTCATCGGAGTTGATCAAGCGTCTTTTCGAGATGGAAGTTCCGGAGATTTACGACGACACGGTCGTCATCAAATCTGCCGTTCGCGAACCCGGCGACCGCGCGAAAATCGCTGTCGCTTCGAACGAGAAGGACGTAGATCCCGTGGGTGCATGCGTTGGAATGAAAGGCTCGCGCGTTCAGTCGATCATCAAAGAATTGCGTGGCGAGAAGATCGACATCATTGAATGGTCGGACGAGCCGTCCGTGTTCGCCGCGAACGCACTTTCGCCGGCCAAGGTTTCGCAGGTGCGGATCACCGATATCAATAAACGCAAAATGGAGGTCATCGTCGCCGAGGACCAACTGAGCCTGGCTATCGGAAAGAAAGGCCAGAACGTTCGGTTGGCGACGAGGCTTGTGGGCTGGGACATCGACATCGTCAGCGAAGAGAAACTGAAGAAGGAAATCGCTCTCCAGATGGGCAAGATGATGGCGTCCGGCGAGGCCGTGCCGCTGTCCGTTCTTGAAGGCGTAACTCCAAATCAGGCGGAAACACTTGCCGAGAAGGGAATCGAAGATGTCGAAGCGTTGGCGGCGACGTCGGTCGACGATCTTGTTGAATATCTCGACGTCAGTTTGGACGAGGCGGAGACGATTTTGTCGTCGGCGAAAGC
>DATLCA010000011.1:0-10730 GCA_035526605.1 Pyrinomonadaceae bacterium
CATCCCGTAAGTGTCCGGCGGCCACGCGTTCTTGGCCATTCCGGCAGGCAGGTTTTGCAGGTCCACGCGGTGGTCGAGAGCTCCGAGCGAGTTGCCCCAGATTTTCCAAGTCGCCTTTGACTTGCGCAGCTCGTCCTTAAACCACGCTTTCTGATCCGTGCCGAGGATGGTCCGCGGCGACTTGTCCTTGCTCGGGTTCGAGATGCGCACATCCCGAAAGTGAAGTTCGGCGGGCGGCTTGCCGCCATCGTAGGAGCGCCCCGCGTCTAGCGCGATCATCGCCTCCTCCGAAAAGTAGCCGTTGAACGAAGGATCGTAGATCTTTCCGACCGGTTCGGCGTCGCTCGGGTCTTCGCCGCAAAAGCTGTGCTGATCGGTAAGGAGCAGGTTGAGGTGCTTGCCGTAGCGGAGCGCCCGGTAAGCGATCAGGCTGCGGATCGCGGCCAGGTTGTTCGGCTCCAGCCCGAGCCCGTTCTCGTCCCACTTGTCGATCTTGACGTTCTTGACGGCGACCTTCCCGAACTCGGCAAGCGACCCGCTCGGCGGCGACACGCGAGCCGGAATATATTCGAACCAGGCCTGGTTGGCCGCGACCTTGACGGTCTGGCCGGGCTGCGGAAGGCCGCCCGCCTGGACGATGCTTTGCCTGCCCTGCCACGAGAATTCGTGATTGTCCCAGATGCAGACGAACGGCCAGCGCGCACGCGCATCCTGGAGGTCGGGATCAGCGAGATAACCCTGATAAACCGCGCGATAGCCTTCGACGGTCAGTGGGTAGTGGAGATTGCCGCTCTTTCCCCCGTCTGGAATCCGCGCGACCTCATAGATGATCCGATCGTAGCGGGTGCTTCCCTCTTCGGGATATTGAACGACCTCGTAGATGAAGTCGCCAAGGTGCAGCACGAAGCCCAGCTGATCTTCCGGGCGGGCGCGTTCGTCTTCGAATATCATCCGGCGATAACCGTTCAGCTTTCCTTCATTGACGCTTTGGCAGCTGACGAAGGCGAAGTTCACCGGCCGCCGGTCGTTCGGCAGCGGAGCGGTGATGGTGCGGCCGATGCGGCTGCTGTTGCCGTCCGCGTCGGTAAATCGATACCAATACACCCGCGCCGGCTTGAGCCCGCCGACCAGAACCCGGGCTGTCCAGTCGGACGCTTGCGAGATCGGGGATCGTGCGTGGCCGACGACTCTCCGAAACCCTTCGTCCTCGGCGAATTCGACCGTCAGTATCTGGCCCTCGCCTTTCCCGAAAGGCCTGCGGGTCCACAGAAGAACGCTGTCGGGCCCGGGATCGCCCGAGGCGACACCCTCCGGATAGAGATCGCGCCGTTCCCGCGAAAGAATTGTAGAGGCGCGTGCCGCCATTGAGCCCCACACCCAGACGGCGCCGCAGGACGCTGCTTGTTTTATGAATTCGCGTCGGTTGAGTCTGCCCATATCATTCTCCTTACCTCGATTTCGTCGCCAGAAATTCTTTCATTTCACACATTCCCGGATACTCACTTGACGAAGAGTGCGGTCCCGGGCAACCGGCCCAGGACCACTCGCCGTTAAAAACTTTTCTTTGCGATGAAAACTATGTGCTCTCCGCGACGACTTCTCCGTTCATCGTGATCAGTAACAGATATGATTTGAATACGGGTTAGTGGTTTGGCGAGTTTCGTTTTCCGGCACCATTACGGGTCCAGTGAAACCGACCCAAAATTAATTGCAGAACCTTTACAAATCGGTTCGACTCTGATCGCTGCCTTCACCCTTCACCTATTTCTGTTAAACTTAACCTAATTCCAAAATCAGCTTTGCAGCGGCCTCGGCGCGCTGAAGAAGAGTTGGGGAAAACTTCCGTAGAGGTGGCCATGAATCAGATACATCGAATCGCTTTTCGTTTACTTTTTTCTTTCCTATTTTTGAGTGCCGGTTTTGTGACGGCTGCGAACGCGCAGGCAACGGCGACGCCGTCCCCGGCGCCGACGCTCCCGCCGGGAATGACCGGCTCGAACACGAACGATCCGCGGGCGAGTCTGTCGGCAGGACTGTTCGACGCGGGTGAGCGGGCTCTCGGCATGAGGCATCTGCAGTTGATTCGGAAGCCCGATACTTTTCAACTCGGCACCGATAACCCGGACGATCCGAAAGTGCAAAAGATGCTGACGTCGTTTGGTATCGCCGACACGTCGAAGATTCCGAAGGCGGTGCAGGTCGGGATCGCGCTCGGCGCGTTTACGAATTCCGATCTCGCGTTCCAGGGCAACCACGTGTTTGTCGGCAATTACTACGGCATCAACATCTACGACGTGACCGATCCGGCAAAGGCCGGGCTTGTGACATCGATCATCTGTCCGGGTGGGCAGGGCGATCCGTCGGTTTATAAGAATTTGATGTTTATGTCGGTCGAGGCGGCGAATGGGCGGCTTGATTGCGGTACGCAAGGCTTCGCTGGCAATCCGCCGCGGCAGCCCGGGCAGACCGGCCCGAACCTTCCCGCGGCGCAGAAAGATCGCTTCCGCGGCGTCAGGATCTTCGACATCAGCGACATCAGGAATCCGAAGCAGGTTGCGGCCGTGCAAACTTGCCGCGGATCGCACACGCATACTTTGGTCGTCGACCCGAACGACAAGAACAACGTTTACATATATGTTTCGGGCACATCTTTCGTCCGGCAAGACGAAGAGCTCGCTGGCTGCTCGGGCGGAACGCCCGACAAAGATCCGAACACAGCATTGTTCCGAATCGAGGTGATCAAAGTGCCTCTCGCGGCGCCACAGAATGCCAAGATCGTTTCAAGCCCGCGGGTTTTTATAGATCCGCGCACCGGCGCGATCAACGCTCTCCAGTCGGCCGCGACGCACGGTACAGGTAAGCCGTCCGACACCAACCAGTGTCACGACATCACCGTATACTCCGCTATCGGCCTAGCCGCGGGCGCCTGCTCCGGAAACGGACTTCTTCTGGACATCAAAGATCCGGTCAATCCGAAGAGGCTCGACGCGGTAAATGACCCGAACTACGCGTACTGGCACTCGGCTTCATTTTCGAACGACGGCAAGAAGGTAGTGTTCACCGATGAATGGGGAGGCGGCGGCGGGCCCCGATGCCGTGCGATCGATCCTAACGTGTGGGGAGCCGACTCGGTTTTTCGCCTGGCCGACAACAAACTTCAATTCGCAGGCTACTACAAGCTGCCGGCGGCACAAGGCGACACGGAAAACTGCGTCGCACATAACGGCTCGCTCGTCCCGGTTCCCGGCCGCGACATCATGGTTCAATCCTGGTACCAGGGCGGGATCTCGGTGATGGATTTCACGGATCCCGAGCGTCCCATGGAGATTGCCTATTTCGACCGCGGGCCGATCAGTTCGAAATCGCTTGTTTCCGGAGGCACGTGGTCGGCCTATTGGTACAACGGCCGCGTTTATTCGGCCGAGATGGCGCGGGGCCTCGACATTCTTGAGTTGACGCCGACGGACAATCTAACTCAGAACGAGATAGACGCGGCGAAAGCCGTTCAGCTGGCGGAACTGAATGTTCAGAACCAGCAGAGGATCGTATGGCCGCGGAAGCTGGTCGTGGCCAAGGCTTACATCGATCAGCTCGAGCGTTCCGGCGGATTGTCTTCGACGGAGATCACGGGCCTGCGAGAAGCGATCCGAAAGGCGGAAACGTCGAAAGGTGATCGCGGAAAGCTCAAGGGATTCGCTTCTTCGCTGACGAAAAATTCAGGCCAGGCAAAGAACGCCGCCGATTCGGCTCGACTCGCAGCGTTGGCCGAAATTTTAAGAAAGCCGGAGGCTTGAGCACCATCCGAGCTTGCGTCCACGCCTGAATAGCAAAGCCGCTGGGGCACTGCACAAACCGGTTGCGTCCGGATGTGGCCCACGTTCAATATTCGAGACCGCCCAGACGACTTTACGTCGGTGAGCGGTCTCGATTAATTTTCTATGCGTTCCGCGACCTCGAACACCGCCGGTATTCTGTAGTGAAAAGGGAGGCGGCGATCGGAGTAAGTGATCGTCCGCCTCCACACTCGGTATCCGCCTTACAAAAACGTTTCCCCAAACTCTTTGTAAATCGAATGCCGAGAACTGTGATGGCAGTGAGCCATCCACGATCCGGCGCCCTTAATCCAACACGAACACCACACCGGTCACCTCATCGCGCACCGCCATAGTCTGAGCGGCGAACGTGTAACCCTTCGCACTTATATCGACGACATAAGTGTGCCCGGAATCCACATCCGTTATGGTGAAATAACCAAACCCGTTCGTGATTGCGGAATAGGTTTCCCCGGACGGGCTCGACAAAGTTATCCGCGCCTTCGAGACAGGACGATTCTGGGAATTCATTACCCGACCCGATATGTCCACGCCGGCTGCGGATGTCATAAGTGTGCCGCATTCGATGTCCGAGTGGGATGAGGCAATGGTGGTGTCGGTCTGCGTGGTCGACACGCCCGGAACCGTTGTCGACGTAGTGATGTGCAGGGCGTTCACCGTGATCGCCCCCGACGTCGTAGGCGACAGCGGGGTCTGTTCATTGAAAATGAGTGTCGCTACGGCGACGCCGGCGACCCTCAAGGTTACTGTCTCATTCGGCGCGCCCGTCACAGTTCCGGTTACAGTTCCGTTCAACGGTGCGGTGATAAGCAGATTCGTTATAACCGCTCCGCCGGTACAGCTGGAGTTTGTGTTCACGACAAGGGAGCATTGGCAATGGGTCTGAGAACTCAGCACCGTCGCGGTGATCGTGAAGCCGGCAACCGTCGCCGAAAGATTCTGGACATTGGAAGACGAATCCGACATGCGGACGTCCCCCATTAGTCCGCCCGAAGTCGAGCTCGTAAGTGTTCCGGAAGTAATCAGTCCGGGAATGCTCGCCCCGACGACAACAACCGGCCCAATGACGCCGCCTTCGCCGGGCAACGGTCCGGTATCGGCGACCATTGTTGTGGTGCTCGACCTTGTCCCGACTACAAGGTCCTGCGTCATCGACATCGATTCGATCCCGTAGGCACGGCCGCTGAAGAAGCTGTGCGTCGGAAAGACGGTACAAAGAATATCGGCGTGAGACGACGCGAGAACGATGTCCGTCCTTATCCCCGTAACCGGGTTGGTCACGTTTAAATGAAGGCCGTTCACGGTCTCACTTGCATAACTACTTATATGTTCGTTGATGACAAGAGTGCCGACAGCGGCGCCCGTAGGCCCCGTTAAGATTATCGTCTGATTTGCGGTCCCGAAAATCGTCACTGCCGCACCATTCACGGTCAATCCGAATATCGTAGTATCCCCTTTGCAGCTCTCGCGGGGGCAAGTGCAATTCGTGAAGGTCGTCACGCTTGTTGCCGTGATGGTGTTTCCGAGAACGCTAATATTTAGATTTGCAACCGATGCTTCGGAATGACTTGTTCCCACCGGCGACCCCGCCTGGGTGTTGGCGCTCGACGCGCCGGCCGTCAGTCCGGCGTTGGCGATGGTCGTGCTGTTGCTTGCGAGTGTGATGTTTCCGCCCGACTCGGGAAGCGGCCCGGTGTCGTTTATCGCGGTCGTAACCGGGTTTGTCAGCGGAACCCCGACAGTGGTACGGATCGCAGTTGCCCGGCCACTATATCGCTGGGCAAGCGTTGGTGCAGATGCGAAAACCGTTACAGTAAACGCCGCAAGTAAAATTAAGATCCTGGAATATTTTCTTTTCATGATTCGTCCCCTTTTTCGTAATCCCCGTCTGAAGCGGGTCAATCAACTGCGACCTACGGGTGGAGTAGATCTTCAAGAAAGCAAAACGCAGGTCCGAAGGCTGGAGAGAACCGGCGGGTAGACATCTTTGACAATGTCGCCCGCGAAACGTCCGAATCAAACGCTTCCCTAACTTAATCGCGACAGCATGGACGGTCTGTACGGCTCCGTACAGACGAAACCCATCTGTACCATGCGCAGACCCAGGGCAAAGCATGGCTCCACGACCGTGACGCAAACCGGTGACAGCGGACCCGGGCGGTTGGCGCAGCGGGGCAAGTACTTTGTTAACTCCGGCGCGCCGGAATCTTCCGGCTCGGTGGTCGAGCCAAATACCTATTACGGTGACACACTCGACCGCGCCGATAATGTTAAGCAGATCGTCACGCAGGGCGCGGGGGGTAGGGGAAATCCTTAAATGCCGTTAGTACTTTCCCTGCTCACGCGGCGGGTTTTTGATGCGAGCCCCGGGGAGTGACGATGAATCGCCCCCGCGGTTCTTTTAGATCCGCCCGCGCCTCGGGGCGTCTCCGTTCTCGATTTCGCGGTTTAGTACGCCTATTATGAAAACGGCGAACAAACAAAACATGGATCGGGCGTGCGGCTTCGCCCGCGAGTGAAATTTGAAAGTATGAAGAATTCAAAAAAGGAATTGTCGGCGAAACAACGCGAAGAACTGATGGACGCACTCCGCGGTCGGTTTGAGAAAAACATGGACCGACACAAGGGTGTGGAATGGGCCAAGGTCCAGGCGAAGCTCGAAGCCGACAGCGCAGGGCTTTGGTCGCTGAACGAAATGGAAGCCACCGGCGGTGAGCCGGACGTTGTCCGGTTCGACAAGAAGACAGGCGAATTCGTTTTCTACGATTGTGCTCCTGAAAGTCCGAAGGGCCGTCGGAGTGTTTGCTACGACGGTGCCGCCCTGGCATCGCGCAAAGAACACAAACCGAAAAGCAGTGCGATGGAGATGGCGGCTGCGATGGGCGTCGCGATCCTCACCGAAGAACAATATCGCGAGCTTCAGACGACCGGCGAGTTCGACACAAAAACTTCAAGCTGGATCGAGACCCCACTTTCCATAAGGAAACTCGGCGGCGCCCTCTTCTGCGATCGACGCTACGACACCGTCTTCACATATCACAACGGCGCCGAATCGTATTACGCAGCGCGGGCCTTCCGCGCTTCCTTGCGTATCTGAAGGTAGAAACAAATCCTGCCACGGCAAGAGAAAGGAAACCGATAGTTATTTTCCGCCGATCACGCCTGCTAGAATGAAAGCTATGACGAGATTTATTGTCGCATTCGCGTTGGTGTTGATTGTGGCGGCGAGCGCGGTAGAGCACGCGCACGGACAGCGTTCACGCATTCAGAATGTGACCGTGAACCTTACCGCCCAAGGTTACAATCCATCAGTTGTGCGTCTCAGAAAAGGTGTCCGGGCCCGGCTCACCTTCATTCGAAAGACCGATGAAACATGCGGGCAGCAGCTTCTTATCCCGGCGTACAACATCACCAGGGATCTTCCGCTGAACCAACCCGTAACGGTTAAATTTACGCCGAAGCGGAACGGAACTTTTCGCTTCACGTGCGGGATGAACATGCTCCGCGGTAAACTGCTTGTAAGCTGATTCACGGAGAGTGCAGATGAGAATGACAAAAGGAATTGTATCGGCGGCGGCCCTCGCGATACTGCTTACGACGGGCATGAGCGCTGTCGCACAGGTGAAGCGCGTGCAGATGCACATCGCCGGTTACTTGTGCGGCAACTGAGTCTTCAACATACAGAAGGCAGTTGGCCGTCTACCTTACGCACCAAAACAAAAAGAGATCCAGATCACCGACATAAAGAAAGGGCTTGGGGAATTCGTTCCGCTTCCCGATAAGCCGGTTTCTTTTGCCGAGCTCAAAGGCAATCTGAAAAAAGCGGGTTACGTCCTAAGCAGCGCGGACATCACCGTCAAGGGTAAGCTCATTCCCGACACCGGGAAATGGTTCCTCATCGCCGAGACGTCCGGGCAGAGATTCGCCGTTACCGGAAAGATCGGAACTCCCAGCGCCGACGCGCTCGCGGAAGTTACCGGGAGTTGGACCACGATCGGGGCGGGGTCCGCGTCGCAGGAGACCATCGACGTCACGACGATCCACCCGGCGAAGCCGGCAACCGCGCTCGCACCAGCAGGCGCTTTTCCAACATTTCTAAACGCGGCCTTCACGCGGAGAGAAACACGCGCCGTCCCGCCGGATAGAGAGGCGGAAAACAAACCGCTCGCCCCGATTCGAACGACGTCGCCGGGCTTGACGGTGTTTCAGGGCGGTGCGGTCACGCCTCGATTTTATCTGATCAAACAACACCTCGGCGGTCTCGATGTATGGCGCCAAGTGTTCGACCTGGCCGTTTCGTACACACCGACCCCGCGGATCCAGCTCGAATTAGAGGTCCCCGTTTCGCGCACTTCATTCGAAGATGGCGTTGGCGAAGGCTCCGCGCTCGGCCTCGGCAACGTGATAGTGTGGGCGAAATATCGCTTCTTTAGGAAGGTGAAAACGTGGGGCGATCGGCAAGCGTCGGCGCGGTTCGGGCTGGAGCTTCCGACTGGGAAGAACGACGCTCCGTCCGCGGCGGCCGTCAACGCACCGGAGTTCGTCCGGCAGCAGCTCACGCCGATTTCCGGCGGGCTCGCTCCGCATTTCGACGTTTCATTTTCGCAAGCCGGCGGCCGATTTATTTTCGGCGGAAATGCGGAAGGGATTTTCCGAACCGGGCGCGGTGGATACCGCATGGGACATCAGCTGCGGCTAAACACCGACCTCGAATACGTTCTGCTGCCGCGCGATTATCAGCAGCCGGGAAAGGAGCTTTTCCTGATTCTCGAAACGACATTTGAAACCCAGACGCGCGGCCGCCTGAATGGTTCCGAGGTTGCCGGCAGCAGTTCGAACGCCTATTACCTTTCGCCCGGATTCCAGTTCGCCGCGGCTCCGAGATTCGTGGTCGAATGCAGCGTCCAATTTCCGGTGTATCGGAGTGCGGGCTCTCAGGTGCTCCGCACCGATCTCAATTTGTTACTCGGAGTAAAGTACCTGTTTTGACCGGCCACCTTGATAAAGGGATATGAAGAGTATAAGCCCGATTTCGGATTTCGTTTCGTGGCGATTCGTGTGCTTCGTGGTTTGCATTCTGTTAAAACCTAACCACGAAGCAAGTTAAAGCTCGCAAAGTTTCCCCTTTCGTGTCCTTTTCTTTTCGTCTGTGTCGTGTATTTCGCGGTTCGGTTTTAGATTGCTGCCACGAAATTGCACTAATGCTCACGAACAAATCCAGACCACGAAACACACGGAACACGGCGAAACGAAGAAATAGATGACTCGCACAGCCGCCATACTTTTTCTTACCGCCATCCTGGCAACGGCCAGCTTCGCGCAAATCCACGCTACAAAAACTCCGCGGATCGCATTACACGATCTCAACGGACGAACGGTTCGACTCAGCGACTTCAAAGGCAAGGTAATCCTCATCAACTTCTGGGCGACATGGTGCGTTCCCTGCCGGGCGGAGATCCCCGAACTCGTGAAGTGGCAGACGGAATTCAGAACGCGAGGTCTTCAGATAATCGGGATCACTTATCCCCCGACCAACCGAACCAGAGTGCGAAAGTTCGCGCGAACGAACAAAATCAATTACCCCATTCTCTTCGGTACAAAGGCGACGAAGAAGGTTTTCGATTCAAGCGAGAACCTGCCGATCAGCATCGTCATCGGAAGCGACGGGCGAATAAAGGACCGGATCGATGGTGTAATTTTCGACGACGAATTCGAGACGAAAGTGAAAGCTCTTTTGCCGGCCGAGGGTAAACGTCGGGAGCGGTCACGATCAAGTACGGATCGGATGTCCGCAGCGAAAGTCGGACTGGATCGGTCCCCCCTTTTCATCTTGGAACCAAAATAGTTTTTGAGCGTCTAACGAAATATGAAATGGCTTACGAGAGCTATCGTGTTCGTCCTCGCCTTCGTTCTTGGAACATTGGCGGTCTCGTTTGTTTGGTTCGGCGGGTGGCCCCACATATTATCCTCCGTACCCGGTGCGACATCCGTCGCGCAGGTGCCGGAGGTTGAGGTCCCTACCGCCGTGGAAAGTGGGGCCGTGGAAACGAGCGTGTGTGATCTGAAAAATGACCCGGCCAGATACGATCATTCGGTCGTTATGGTCCGCGGCTATTTCTCGAGAGGCTTCGAAGACTCGACGCTTTACGACCCGGCGTGCAAATCCCGCCAATGGATCTGGGTCGAACTGGGCGGAAAGCGGAGCATCGACGTGATGTACTGCTGCGGCTTCACACCAAAGCCCACGCGCGAAGAACAGCTTGAGGTCGAGGGCTTAAAGTTACCGCTCACCGACGATGCTAACTTCGAAAACTACGACAAATTCCTTGCCGGCGGCAGCAACGTAAAAGCCACGGTCATAGGTACGTTCTTCTCGGGCAGAAAAACCCGGCACGCACACCACGGCCCCGCCTACTACGAAGGCTACGGCCATCTCGGAATAGGAAGCCTCTTCGTCGTGCAGCAGGTCCTCCAGGTCGAGATCACCAAAACTGAAAACCGCTTCGAATAACTACACACTGTACAGGTGAAGCGCCGGGATTCCGCCGTGGGTCCCGCGAGTAGACTCCACCTCCAACAACCGCGAGGGACCAGCGAGCTCTTCAACTCCTCATGGTTCCGGAGGGTTATTACTTCGGACGGAATGCAAAGGGATTTTTGCCGCGGATTTACGCGGACGAACGCGGATCAGAACTTTCTTTGTCTGATCCGCGTTCATCCGCGCAAATCCGCGGCTAATTTCGCTTATCCGCCCTCGACCCGTTCTGCGAGTTCGGCCCAGCGTGTGAGATCGGTTTCTAGATGGGTCGTGAGTTGTTGTTGTTCGAGGAATAGTTCATGGACGCGGCCGGCGTCGGTGGCGGAGGCGGTTAGTTCTTTTTCTATTTCGGGGAGGCG
>DATLCA010000012.1:0-6635 GCA_035526605.1 Pyrinomonadaceae bacterium
TCGGTCCAGCAGAAGAAAAGGAAATTGTCCGCAACATCGCCAAGTGAGATCCACATTTTCTCGCCATTCAGGATCCAGTCGTCACCGTCGCGCTTTGCAGACGATCGCATTCCGATAACATCCGACCCGGCATTCGGCTCCGTCAATCCGAATGTCGCGATCTTTTCACCTTTCGCCTGCGGCACTAAGTACTTTTGCTTTTGCTCTTCCGTTCCCCAGCTGAAAACGCTGAGCGAGTTGAGTCCAACGTGAACCGACATCGCGACGCGCAGGAACGTGTCGCAGGCCTCCAGTTCTTCACAGACTAGACCAAGCGAGATGTAATCGAAACCGGCGCCGCCGTATTGTTCCGGAATACAGACTCCCAGCAAACCGAGCTCGGCCATCTTGTCGAAAACGCTTCGTTCAAAGTGCGACTTCTCATCCCACTCTTTGATATAAGGAGCGACTTCGCCGGCGCAAAATTCGCGGACCGTCTTCTGCAAAGCAAGGTGTTCTTCGGTCAATTCAAAATCGATCACAGTGTTAATTTTCCTCGTTAAATTGTGTGTATGATAAGATTCAGGTCGTAAATCCGAACGAGCAGTTTAGCACTTTCATTACAGTTCCGCGAAGGTTGCGGCTTTCCTTTACGCCCTTAGCGAGCTTTGTGTGAGATCAGAAGAAGTTTCACGCAAAGCTCGCCAAGGGCCCAAAGGAAAGCCTCACAAAATTTCGAATGTTGATATGAAGAGAATTGCTGTTTTTCCCTTTTTGATCGCGTGTCTCTGCGGTGTTAGCGCCCAAAATCGCTCCAACGAACCGATTCCGGCCATGCCGAAACTGCTTTCGCAGCGCGAACAGATGGACGTCCGCGAAGCATGGCTTAGGAAACGCTTCGACACATTGCTGCTGCCGATGATGCAGCGGAGCGGGATCGATATGTGGATCGTCGTGAACGAAGAATTTCACAGCGATCCGGTAACTGAGCACATTGTTCCACCGATCCCGATCGTCGGACGTCGGGACTTTTTCATCTTCATCGACCGCGGCGGAAAGCTCGAACGTTACGCGGTGGTCCGCTACGTGGAAGAGCGGCTGAAAAACCACTACACAGTGATGAATCCCTCGCGGGCGGACACGGCCGCCGCCCTCAGGAAGCTAGTCGATGACCGAAACCCGAAAACGATCGCGTTAAATTTCGGAGCGCCGCGCGGTCAGCAAAACGGACTCACCCACGACGCATACACTTTCCTCGCCGAGACACTCGGAAAAGAAAATGAAAAGAAATTCGTTTCCTCCGGAAAACTTCTGACCGAATTCTTCGATACCCGCCTTCCTGAGGAACTTGGACACTACCGCGAAGCGGTTCTCGCGACCGACGTCATCACCCGCCGCGCGTTTTCGAACGAAGTGATCACGCCCGGAAAGACTACCGTCGGCGATGTTCGCTGGTGGATGATGCAGCAGATAAATAATCTCGGACTGACGACCTGGTTTCAGGCAGACCTTCGTGTTCAGCGCCAGGCGAAATCGACCGGCACGACACAGCAGTTTCTCAGCGTAGCGGACGAAAATGTGGTGCTCGAGCGCGGCGATGTGATACATGTCGATTTCGGTTTGATCTACATGGGCCTCAGCACGGACTGGCAAAAGCACGGTTACATTTTGAAGGCGGGCGAGAAAGATGCTCCTTCGGGACTGAAGGCGGCATTGAAAAATACGAACCGCCTGCAGGACATCATCTTCGACTTTGCCCGTGCAGGAATGACAGGGACCGAGGTTTATGACGCCGCGATGGCCGAATGCAAAAAACAAGGGATCGACGCCATGATCTATTCACATCCGATCGGCGCGCACGGTCACGGGCTAGGTGCTTCCATCGACTTCCGGCGCAACATTGGCGGCGACGCGGACCGCCTGAGGCTTGGCTCCTACACGTCGATCGAGCTGAACACGTCGACGAACGTTCCGGAATGGAACAACCAGCGCGTCACGATAATGGAAGAAGACGACGCCGTTATGACCGACAAAGGCTTTCAGTTTATTCGCCCGCGGCAGACCCAGTTCTATCTCATAAAATGATCACCGTCTCGAAAGCCATCAAAATCGTTTTGCGCGAGACAGGCGCCGTGGGCACCGAGACGGTTCAGTTGCCGCGGAGCGTCGGACGTGTGCTCGCTGAGAACATTTTGGCGGACGGCGACATGCCTCCATTCGACCGGTCGCAGATGGATGGGTATGCCCTGAAGGCCAAGGACGCAGTGACATCTCCGGTCGATTTGAAGATCGTCGGCGAATCCGCCGCCGGGCGCGGATGGCATCGAAAATTAAAGTCGGGCGAAGCCGTGCGGATAATGACTGGAGCTCCCGTTCCAGACGGTGCCGACTCGATCCAGAAGATCGAGCTGACGAGCGAAGCGGACGACACCGTGACGATCCACGAACCGACCGAGGCCGGAAAATACATAATCCGTAAGGGAGCTGAGATAAGGAAAGGCAGTCGGTTGTTCGATCGCGGCGAGGTGATAGACGAGAAGATGGTCGCCAGCCTTGCAGCGTTTGGTTACCCGCAAGTTCAGGTTTCCGTGAAGCCAAAGGTCTCGATACTTGGCACGGGTACCGAGATCGTTCCTGTTGATAAGCAGCCAGGGCGGGACCAGATCCGGAATTCAAATTCCGTAATGCTTCAAGTTCTCTGCGAACAAGCCGGTGCGACCGCCGCCGTGCTCCCGCAAGCGGGAGACGATCTCGAAAAGCTTAAGCGGCGGATCTCGAGAGCTGTCGAGAAGAAGTCCGATATTCTCGTAATGACGGGAGGCGTCTCGGTGGGAAAATACGATCTGACAAAAATTGCGTTTGCGGAATTGGGCACCGAAATTTTCTTCGAGAAGGTGCGGTTGCGGCCGGGTAAGCCTGCCGTTTTCGGAAGGCTCGGGGACACATTGATATTCGGCCTTCCAGGCAATCCGGTGTCCGCGGCGGTTACGTTTTATTTGTTCGTTCGCGCCGCGATCCGAAAAATGCAAAGTGCGTCGCGCACAAATTTGCCGGAAGGTTTTGCGGTGCTGACGTCAGACGTAAGAGCCGCCAAAGAGCGAGAGACTTATTTTCCGGCCACATTGAAGACCGATGACGCGGGTGTGCTTCGGGCGACGCCGCTCCGATGGTTCGGGTCGTCGGATTTTGTAGGATTCGCCAAGGCCGACGCGCTCGTCGTCGTGCCACGCGGCGGAACTGTTTCGCGCGGCGAAGTCGCTCCGATCGCATGCCTCTAACATCCTTACGGCAAACCATATGAAAGAGCTATCGCATTTCGATGATGCGGGAAATATAAAAATGGTGGACGTTTCGCGGAAAGAATCCGCGACGCGACGCGCGGTCGCCTCGTGCCGCGTGCTTTTGTCTGAAGAAACCCTCGAAGTGCTTCGCTCGCAAACAAACCCGAAAGGTGATCCGCTCGAGATCGCCCGGATTGCGGGGATCATGGGAGCAAAGAAGACCTCGGAGCTTATTCCACTCTGCCATCAGATCAATCTTTCAAAGGTGAACGTGACCGCCGAGATCCGCGACTTTGGTATCTACCTTGAGGCCGAGGCGATTACCGATGCCAAGACGGGGGTGGAAATGGAAGCGTTAACCGCGGCCTCGGTCGCGGCACTGACGATCTACGACATGTGCAAGGCGGTGCAGAAGAACATCGAGATCACGGATCTCCGGTTGGAGAGTAAGACCGGGGGGAAGGAGGACTACGTTAGGGGGTAGGGTCTTGGGTCCTGGGTCTTCGGTCTTGGGTCCGAAGGATAGTCGGCTTGACCTGGTATTTGATAGCTCAGTTTAGGTTTAAAGTCCTAATTTCAAATTTGAAATTTCAAATTTGAAATCTACACCGCGAAACCAAAGACCAGAGACCCAAAACCGAAGACCGAAGATCCAAAACCAGATACCCAAAACCAAAGACCCAACACCAAAGGCCGCAAGCCAAAAGCCGAAGACCAAAAACCGAAAACCAAACCCCGTCCTACGTCATCAAACCCCTACGCTTTGCCTGAACTTTGATGTAATATCGAACGTAAAGTCAGCAGGGAGTATTACCGAATATGCGACACAGAATTGCCGAGGACGCTAAACCGCAGCTTTTACTTTTGCTACTCGCAACCGCGATCACGGTTGCGCTTTATTTCATCCCGCTGGCCGATTATCTGGTCTATCCGATTCGCCTTTTTGTAACGTTTATTCATGAGAGCGGCCATGCTCTAATGGCGGTACTCACCGGCGGTTCTGTGCAGAGCTTGACTATCGCGAGCGACGGCAGCGGTGAGGTCTATTCGGCGCCGACGGGGATGATCGGAACGCTTTTGACCTCGAGCGCCGGATATCTGGGAACGACCGCCTTCGGTGTTCTGATGCTTTTCCTGATACGTCGCTCCTTCTCGGCGAACAAAATTCTTGCGGCCCTCGGAATTTTCGTGGCCGCCATGACGGTAATCTTCGCCGTCATTAGCCCGATATTTAATTTCCTATCCCTGAACACTTCGTTCTCGAGCGTCGCGTTTACGATCGTCGCCGGATCGCTGCTCGCTGCCGGGCTTGTCGCTCTCGGCATTTATTCGAAGGCCCGCGTCGCGAACTTTGCGGTGGCGTTCCTCGCGGTCCAGTGCCTGCTGAATGCGGCACTCGATCTGGTAACCGTGTTCTTCATCAACGCTCCGTTCGTGGGAGCGAATGTGCACACCGATGCTGCAAACATGGCCGCCGCGACCGGTCTGCCGGGAATTGTGTGGGTGCTGATCTGGATGGGAATTTCGTTGGTAATGCTCTCGCTGGGATTGCGGCTTTATGCCGTCAAGACGAATAAAGGTAGTGCCGACGATTCTGTGTTTGAGGCCCCCGCGTCGGTATAGCTTTTGCGGACAGTCGGTGCCGCCTGCGTAAGCGGGTGGTACGGCGCCGAGACAAATTACGCTTTTTCGATTTCAGCTCTCTACCGCCCGCTTATGGAGGTGGTAGAGAACCGAGCCACCACTAACAAGCACATGAAGATATTATTCCTTGCGATTCTCGTCGCAACTCTCTCTGTTCCACTCGTCGCACAGATAAAGAAGCCTGAGCCTCCGGCCGTGAAGGCTCCATTTTCGGAATCCCGGCAGGCGGTCGTGGTGACGACGAAAGACTGGAACGCGACTACGGGCGAAGCCCAGTTGTACGAACGCACTACTCAACGTGCTAATTGGAAATCCAAAGGTGAAAAGTTTCCCGTTGTGATCGGACGCGGCGGACTCGGATGGGCGAAGGATTCCGCACCAGAGAAGGCGACTCAATTCAAAGCCGAGGGTGACGGCCGATCGCCTGCCGGAATGTTTCCCCTAACATTCGCGTTCGGCTCATCAATGAAGCCGGAACAGATTACGTTTCCTTACACGAGACTGGGCCGTTACACGGAGTGCGTCGATGATGTTAATTCTCACCACTACAACAAGATCGTCGGTCGTGACCAAGTTGGAATCTTCGACTGGAAAAGCTCGGAGAAGATGCTCGAGATCGGTGAACCGTACGCACTCGGCGTTTTCGTCGCCTACAACTCGTATCCGGTTGTGAAAGGAAACGGATCCTGTATCTTTCTTCACGTTTGGAAGGACGCGGCGACTCCGACCGCGGGCTGCACCGCAATGAACCGCCCGGATCTGGAGAAGATCGTCAGCTGGCTCGAACCCGATCACAATCCGTATCTCGTGATACTGCCGGAAGCCGAATATAAAGACTTAAGAAAATCGTGGAATCTACCCAAACTCAAATAACTCTCGCAAGCATTCCCCTCGGCGGACGATTGCTGGTCAGGTCAAAAAAAGACTGGCGGGTGGCGGTCGTTTGCCGAATAGCAGAAGACAAAGTTACGATCTCGGTCGCTTCACCCAGTGGACACTGTTATCGACTACGCCGGGCCCTCGACGCATGCATCTCATTCGACGGCCGAATTCCCTTCTTGGTGATCGAAGACAGCGACACGTGGCGCGAAAACTTTTCCACATACGATGTAAGGTGGTGATCGCCTGGTAGCGGTGGATGCTAAGCGGTAAGCGGTAAGTTCGGATGAAGCCGTTGTATCCGACAAACTTACTACTTACCGTTTACCACTTACCACTACTCCTTCCGCTTTGTTTAGAAATCCCCGTTTGGTAAAATTTAGTTTTTCTTAATGGGCCGGATTTCTATCTATGCAGGCAGCACTATCAAAAGAGGATGAGGCGATCGAGGTTCGCGGCGCGCGCGTGCATAATCTCAAGAACATCTCGGTCTCACTTCCCCACAATAAACTCACGGTCGTGACGGGCGTTTCGGGCTCGGGCAAATCGAGCCTGGCGTTCGATACGATCTATGCCGAAGGCCAGCGGCGATATGTCGAATCGCTTTCCGCCTACGCCCGGCAGTTCCTCGAAAGAATGGACAAGCCGGATGTCGACGAGATAACCGGTATCGCCCCCGCCATCGCGATTCGGCAGAAGAATGCGACCCGAAATCCGCGTTCGACCGTCGCGACGCAGACCGAGATCTACGATTACCTTCGTTTGCTTTACGCCCGTGCGGGACAGACTTTTTGTCATGTCTGCGGCCGCGAGGTCAGAAAGGATTCTCCGGAGTCCGCTGCCGACGAAATC
>DATLCA010000013.1:0-1256 GCA_035526605.1 Pyrinomonadaceae bacterium
TGGCTACGACGGGGTGATCCGGACCTCCACCGACGCAATCAAATGGCGTATCCAAAATTCCCATACCAGGGAGCGATTGCAAAAGGTCATCTTCCACGATGGCATATTCGTCGCTGTCGGATGGAGCGGCGTCATCCTCACTTCGCCAAACGGAAAAGATTGGACGAAACGCAATTCAGGAATAACGGAACGCCTGATCAGCGTTGAATATCAAACCAATCTTTTTTGCGCATCGGCCCCGAATCGAGTGATTCGCGTTTCAACCGATGCGGTTCGTTGGAATTCTCCCCACGCTCCGGCCGTTTCTCGCTAATATCAATCGCGAGCTTAAGCCATTATTTCGGGTCGAGCGGAGGGATGATATCCTTCAGAGGATCCGCCGGAGGAGGCGTCGCTTTCGCGTCCTTGTTCTCCTCTTTCTTCTCGTCCTTCTTTTCAGCGAGAAGATCTTTGCGCTCTTTCAGCAAAGGATCGACCGTCCACTTCGCGACGAGATACGTCCACTTCTCGAATCTCTTCTCGTTCTTGAGTTTCTCTTCGAGCTTCGTCTGCTTGTCTTTGAATTCCTTGTCGAGTTTCTCTTTGTCTTCCGGCTTCTCGTCCTTGCCCGGCTCGCGTTGCTTCGAAATGTTTGCTTCGACCGCGACTTGCAGCGGGTAATTATCTTCCTTCATCGCCTTGCCGAGTTTCACGTTGTAAGTGAACCCGTCGAACGTCTCCAACTTTGCGCCAACCGGCTTATCCAGCCCGGTTTCTTCCGGCTTGGGATCAACAACCACGTCGTTGAAGCTCGGCGAAGAAAGCGCGTAACCCGCTCCAGATGCTTTTCCGGTATCCAGGTTCTCGCCCTCCTTCGTGTCCGCTAACGTCAAATCTCCACCTTCCTTCTCGCGCGTCAGTGTCCACGAATTCGTCCCCGCCGGATGCGTGACGGAAATCGATTTCAGTTTCTCAACCTTGAAGAAGTCCTTGTTCAACCACTGTTCCGGCTTCGCTTCAACCTGCGACAGAGCATCGTTGACCAGCCACACCTTGTTATCGCCGCCCGGAACCATCACATAACGCCCGGCCGGAAAACCACCGCCGCCGAACGGCGAATCATCGCCCGAATTTTTCGTGTATTTCTTGCCAAGCAGGAGCGATTTCAAACTCGCGCCCTTCGTGTCCTTGAATTCAACCAGCGTGGCGGTGTTGCTCCCGCCTTTGTCCGGCGAACTCAATTCCAACCGCCCCATCTGCGAAGGCCCAACCTTCAC
>DATLCA010000014.1:0-1812 GCA_035526605.1 Pyrinomonadaceae bacterium
AGATTGCCGAGCTTCAGATGGCCGGCGAGCGACGCGGATTCGTACGAAACCCCTTCCATCAGATCGCCGTCCGAGCAGATACAGTAGATGAAATGATCGACCACAGGAAAACCCGGGCGATTAAATGTCGCGGTGAGATGCGCCTGAGCGATTCCCATCCCGACACCGTTCGCGAATCCCTGGCCGAGCGGGCCGGTAGTGATCTCGACGCCCGGCGTCAGGATATTTTCCGGGTGGCCAGGTGTTTTCGAATGAAGCTGGCGAAAATTCTTTAAGTCATCGAGCGAGAGATCGTAGCCCGTCAGATGAAGCAGCGAGTAGATCAGCATCGAGCCGTGCCCGGCCGACAAAAGAAATCGATCGCGGTTGAACCACTTCGGATTTTTCGGGTTGTGCCGCATGAAGCGAGTCCAAAGAACGTATGCCGCCGGTGCCATCCCGAGCGGCAATCCGGGATGGCCCGAGTTCGCTTTCTGCACGGCGTCGAGCGAAAGCGTACGGATCGTGTTGATGCTGAGTGTGTCGATGTCGGTTGTTTTCACGAGTTTGGTTGCGGTTGTCATTTCTCTCGGTCGATCAGTAGTTTATAGGCTTGCTGATGAAGTTTTCGTGCGGCCGCA
Source organism: Pyrinomonadaceae bacterium (assembly GCA_035526605.1). Taxonomy (GTDB): domain Bacteria; phylum Acidobacteriota; class Blastocatellia; order Pyrinomonadales; family Pyrinomonadaceae; genus OLB17. The sequence goes on from DATLCA010000014.1 coordinate 621, forward strand.
TACACTGCTTTACGCGATCTCTCGGGTGCGAACCGCTTTCCGGACGGCGACGGAAGATCTTCGATTTTGTTTATTCTGCCAGTAGTTTCGAGTGCGAGCAAAACCGCGCCGCGCATTGATGCTTCATGGGTGTTCGGTAGGGTGAGTTTGCGGCCGAGCACGTCGGCGATGATCTGAGTCCAGACGGGAGATTCGCGCAAAGCGCCGCCGGACGCGATGATTTCCTTCAATGAGCAGACATCGTTCAGCTGGTCGAAGATCTCGGCGAAGCGGTACGCGACGGATTCGAGCGCGGCTTGAACGATATCGATCGCATCGGTTGAGGACCGGAAGCCCAGCATGGCTCCGTGCGCATTTTCGTTGTAACCGGTGCTTCGTTCGCCGGCAAAGAACGGCAAGACTGTGAGACCGTGCGCGGCGGGTTCACGCTTCGCGATTTCGGCCTCCGTCCGGTCGTCGTTGGGGAATTTCAAATTCTCCTTCAGCCAACTGTAAAGCCCGCCCCCGTCAGATAATGCTCCGCCGATGATCACGCGTTTACGATCGATGCGGTAGCACCATAGGCCGCCGGGAATTTTCTCAGGCGGTTTGCCGCGATATGCGACACGCATCGCACCCGATGTTCCTATCATCAAGGCCGCCTTCGATTTTTTCACGCATCCGGCTCCAATATTGTTGGCAGCACCGTCACCGATGGCTGGAAACCACTCGGCGTCTTTCAAGCGGGGCCAGCGTTTTGAATATTTTCCGATCAAGCGGAATGTTTCACCGTCCGTGGTCGGAAGATTTGGAAGATGCGAGGCCTTTATCTTGAGACGCTTCAACAGCGATACATCCCAGACACAATTTCGAATATCGAACAGGCCAGTTCCGGATGCCATCGAGATGCTCGTATAAGCGTCGCCGAAAATCTTCAGCGCGACAAAATCGCTTAGTGAGAGCCATCGGTCCGTCCGCGCGAAGGTATCAGGAAATTCCTTTTGGAACCATCGAAGCTTGGCCGGCCAGAAGCTGGAATGAAAACGGGCCCCGGTTCGGTTATGAACTTCAGATTCGTCAATTTGCTTTCGCAGAATTTGAACCTGGTCCTTGCTTCGAGTGTCGGCCCAGCCGAGAACCTTGGTGGTCGGTTTTCCCTTCGCATCGACACCGACGAGGCTATGCCAGAACGAGCTCGTCGCGACGTATTCGA
>DATLCA010000015.1:0-21015 GCA_035526605.1 Pyrinomonadaceae bacterium
ATCACGTCGGACGGACGGTCACCGCTGAAAGGCGGTTCCCCAGCAAGCATTTCATAGGCAATAATGCCGAGAGAATACACGTCCGACCGTGCATCCGCTTCCTCCGCTCCGGAGCACTGCTCAGGTGCGAGATATGCAAAATCCGCGGCCATCGCGTCGGTGTCCGGGCGACTTGCAGACATCGGGCCTGCGGACCCGGCCCCCAAAAGCTTCACGAACGGACGTTCGCCGTCATCATTTTTAACGAGAATATTCTCGGGTGTCAGGTTGCCATGGACGAGCCCGAACAAATGGATCCCTGCCACACCGTCCGCTGCCTGCTTCGCAATATCTATCGCCGCGGACGCTTCGAGCTTCCCATCGGAATTACGAATGACCTCCGCAAGCGTCTCGCCATTTTCACCTTCGTAAACGGCGTAAACGATGCCGTAGGAGGCTGAGCCGAAATCGACGACGTTTAGAACATTCGGATGATTTATCCGTGATGCCGATTTTGCTTCGTCAAAAAAGCGCCTGACGATCTGGTCGTCGACCGAGAGCGCGCGCGGGACGATACGGAGTGTCACGGGACGGTCCATAAACAGATGCCGGCCGCGGTAGAAATCACCGATCTCGCCCCGACGGATAAGAGCTCCGACTTCGTATTTGTCCGCTAAGTCTTTTCCTTCGAATTCTCCGGTCATCTCTTCTTAGAACGCCCCGTATCTGTTGAGGTTGCAAAACAAAACGCGGACGAGGGCCGATCATTGCCCTCGCCCGCTCGCTTAATGAGACTCTGACCTCTACGAAGAAGGTCGGAGAACGACGAATACGATAACGAGGGCGAAAAGCACGAGCGACTCGATCAAAGCCAGAGCGATGATCATAAGCGTCTGCACGGTTCCGGCAGCGCCGGGATTGCGTGCCGCGCCTTCCGCCGCACGGGAACCTACGAGACCCTGACCGATACCTGCGAGGCCCGCCGCGAGTCCGAAACCGATACCGGCACCGATCGCCTTCGACGAGTCAACCGAAAACTGGTTATCCGCCGCGCCCTGGGCAAGCGCTGGGATGGCCATCAGAGCCAACGCCAGCGTTGCATAAAAAGCGTATTTCATTTTGTTCATAATTTATCTCCTGTTCTATTTTTCTGCGTTTCCGTCAGGAGTACCCGCTTTTCGAAAACTTGCCTGCTGTTATTATTTCGCCTCACTTCCGGTATGCCTCGGATTTTATACTCCGTAGAGTCCGGGCTCCTGTAGCGTGCGGGCACCGTGTCCGACAAATTAAACCGTCGAACTGTCTTCTATAAATCGCAAGTTCTCAAATAACGATCCCTCGGGTACGGCAGGCTGTTAGCCTGCCGCGTGCGAGAACAGACTGGAAAGTCTGTTCTACATTCTTCGTCCGACAGGCTTTCCCGCCTGTCGAACTTTCCAGAACAGACTGGAAAGTCCGTTCTACAAAAATTAAGCGTGCGCCGGGGCCGCTTCGGCATGAGCGACATCTCCGGCGTGATCTGCGTGTCCATGATCGTCGTGCGGCGCATGCGACACTTCGCCGATGTAAATCAGCGAGAGCAGCGTGAACACGAACGCCTGCACTAAGGCAACGAAAACTCCCAAGGCCGTCAGCACGAGCGGCACGAGGAACTGAGTGACCGGTGTATAAAGATTCGTGATCTGCAGGAACACCTGCTCGTCCGCGAACATGTTCGCGAAGAGCCGGACCCCCAGCGTCAGCGGCCGGATCGAGTTACTGATGATCTCGATGAAAAAGATCAGGCCCGTGATCGGGAGCATCAACATCGGCAATCTCGGTCCTGCAAAGTGTGCGATGTGGCCGAAAAGCCCGTTCTCGCTAATGCCGACGTAGTTGTAATAAACGAATGACGAAATCCCGAGTGCGAACGTCACGTTCACCGACGCGGTCGGGGACATGAACATCGGGAACTGTCCCATAAGATTGGAGACGAGAATCAATATTCCGAATGTCGCAACGATCGGAAGGTGCCTGTAGCCGTGCTCGCCAACAATGCTCGTGATCATATCTTTGATCGCGAGGTAGCCCGCCTCGAGGGTCAACTGCCCGTGCTTCGGATCGTCTTCGGAGAGCTTGCCCTTCAGCAGGCTGACGATGAAGACGGTCAACACGCAGGCGATTATGAACATGATCGTGTACCAGGGGATGGCGTTCTCGACGGTGTATTCCCCGAATACGTTCTCCGGCTTCGTGCCGAACTTGGCAAAAAATGCCGTCCACCACTTATAAGTGGTTTGCATCTGGATGTTGTGCAACGGCTCGCCGAGATAATGGTTTACAAACTCGACGATCAGTGGGACGTGATGAGCGCCTTCTTCCGCAAATAAAAGCATCTTAAATTTCCTTCCAGGTGCGACAAGTTTTTCACCGTGTCGCGATTTGAACAGGCTGGAAAGCCGGTTCTATGTTTGAACTGTACGGCAGGCTTCCCGCCTGTCGGATTGGAACTGGCTAAAAGCCTGTCCTGCGTCGGAGGCCTGTTTTACAAACCCGCGACCATTCTGATCATCCCTTCGATAACTACCGCGAAGCCGAAGCCGGCCATACCCATAACCACTGCGACGATGGGCAGGGCACCCGTTACATAAATCACGGCGATCACGATTGCCAGAATTATGTACCGTAGGAAATACTTTCCCGCAAGCATCCTCGGCCTTTCGCCTAATTCCGCGGCACTAAATATTTTTCGCAAAGAACTCCTGAGCCAGTAATAATTAACAAATGCGAGAGCCGTCCCGACCAGAACGCCTAAACCGAACCCCGGCGAACTCAGCACAAAGCCCAGGATTCCGCCAACCACACCGAGCACCGCCATGATCCACAGGATCCTTTCGTGAGACGGCGGCCGGATAATTTCCGCCCCATCGGCCGTAGGTTCGATATCTTCGCTCATTGCGAACCTTAAATTTTACAAAGGAAGGCTAAAAAGTTCAAAAGGCAGGGTGTTATTTCTTGAATATCTGCGAGGTGATGCGAAAAAACTGGATGAACCCGATAACGGAACCAAGAAGAATGCCACCGACGATTCCCCACGGTGACGTCCCGAGCAGAAGATCCGCTCCCCATCCGAGGACCATCATGAAAACGACCGCCGCGAAAAGCGCGATCCCTGCGGAGTACGCAAGACCGCTCTGACGAACGGTCTCGGCCATCGATTGAGGCTCCGTCTCCGAGATCACAAAATTCTCTTTGCCGCCTTCATCGGCCGAATCGAACAAACTCAGAACGCTGCTGCTATTTGGCGGTGAGACCGGCGTCGGGTTGGAATCAACTTCCCGGGCCGGCTCGTCATCGCTCAACAGGTTCTTTATCATTTTCACTCTCCTTAGGGGATCGAGGGAGCCGGAGTCAGGAATCCCAACAACTTGTCTTGAACTTCCGGGCTCGTCACGAGCTTGTTGTGACCGACGCACTGAAAAAGCTCCGCCGTCACCGGTATCTTCCCACCGTTCTTTCGAGTTTCGCCGGTGAGCGAGCTTTTTGTCACGACGCTGTCGCCGACGCTTAGCAGCAGCGGCTCGACGTCGGTGTCCCTGACTTTTTCGCCGTTCGGGCGTGTGAAGCCATTAGCTTTGAATCGCGTTTCCCAGCGGTTCTTTTTCTCATCCCGGTATAACAACATTCCCGCCGCAGTGGGCCTGCAATCACCGCCGATCAAATAGAAAGAAACCAAAGGCTTCGTACTCGAGCTTGCATCCAATGCGGCCTGGAACCTTTTCGCCCGGGCAAGTACCGCCCTAAAAAAGCCGCGAGCGTTCTTTTGTTCGGACGTGCTGAACTTCTTTGTGAACGCCGGGTCCTGCCAAATCGCCCAACCGTATTTCTCCCACTCCGCCGGGTTGTAAACATCGATCGTCACCGGCTTCAGATTTTCGTCATACGACAGCAACGATCCTTCATGCGGGAGCAGTTGGTAAATAGCCGGGATGGTAAATGCGTCGAACCGGCTGATGTCCTGGATAAACGGCAGGTTGAGTCCGCCGCCTATGTACGAGAAACCGTTCAGCAGTGCGTCGAGCGATGAGACCGAGCCTTCGTTCGGCGTGCCGAGCAGAAAAATCTTGTCAAAAATTTTGGCGCCGGCCCAGCTTGGATGCGGGGCGCCCGCCGGTAAATCGACGGCTCCGTACATGGCCGCATAGCGTGCTATCAGGCCGCCCATCGAATGAGCGACGATATTGAATTTGAGGTTGGGCTTTCCGAGCCTTCGCTTCAGTGTCTCGATCCTGCGAACGAGCAGTTGAGCATTCTCCGCGTTGTCTTGGCGCCAGTCATAAGCGAAAACGTAAAAAGTATCCTGCGAATCTTTCGGCGAGGCCGTGTTCCATTTCGCCTCATGGTAGCCGCCGCGGGTCTGGAGCGCGTCTATCAAGCGTTCATAAATTTCGATTTCCGGCAGGACCTTGAAGAACTCGACTTTACGAATGATGTCCGTGACCGTGAGGTTGTCGCGGTTGCGCGAAAGATTCGGCGAGATCGGGAGGCGAATATCGTCATCTTTTGCCCGCTTTGGCCTGAACCAAACCTCTTCGCCGGTCTTGCTGTTCACAAGGCTCGATCCGGTAAGGCCCGGAATAATGATTATCGGAGGTTTGCCCGAAGGCAGCGGCGTCGGAGTCGGAGTCGGCGTCTGACCCATAAACGCGGCGGTGCAGGACAAAACAAAAATGCATGATGCTAAGAATCTTCCCCTTGATTCATTCTTCATACGCGGTTGGATGCCCAATTGACCTTATCTGTTACAAACAAAGAAGCGTTCCCCGGAATAATATCACTTTTGGGAGCGATTCTCTTCGAGAATCCTTGTTTCGCCCGCGGAGATCATCTCGTACTGCGTTCCCCGCCAAGTCACGCGGTGCGAGATCCACGCAGCGACCGAGTTGTAGAAAAACAAGAACGGCGCAAGCGACCAGAATGTCATCTGCGGAAGCATCTGTCTCCGGAGTTTATGTCGGTACTGATCGAGCACGAGCATGACCGCCCTTATCCGCAGCCACGATTTACCGACGCTGAAAACCGTCACCGCAAGTAGAGTGAACATAGCGGCGACGACGGTCAGATCATTTCTCACGCTGGCGACCATGATCAGAAGCGATGCTCCCATAACCAAGGTAAACAGCCCGGAGCCGAAAAAGGACATCATCCATAAGTGCGGAGCATAGACGCGCGTGATCTTCATCTGGCGCGTCGTGAATTCGAGCAACTCGCGCATCGAGCAATCTTCGACCGACGGCGTTAATGCACGCGGAACGAAATGGACGCCCAAACCGGCATCGTGCACGGCCCGGGTTACCGTAAAATCGTCCGACAAACTTCCTTTCCATTTGTCGCGAATATCGAGCCTTTCAAAAACGTCGCGCCTGATCGCGGTCGAGCCGCCCCAGCAGAAATTTGATTTTCGGTTCGAGCCGAGTGCGGATGCGATCGAAGCGTTCCACATGTTGCGCATTTCGGACGCGACGGTCTCGTGCTCCGAGATGAACCATCGATAGCCCGTGGCGGCGCCGACGTTTTCATCGGCGAGAGGCTCAACCAGACTTCGCAGCCAACGCGTCACAGGTCGCGCATCGGAGTCTACGAAAACGAAAATCTCGGACACTGGATCCGCGTACTCGATACCCTCACGCAGGTTCGCCACTTTCTGGCTCGAGTCGGTCGCCTTTGCCGCGACGACCAGCTTAACCGGCCGCCTCGCCTCTCGCCAGGCGGATTCGATAACGCCGGCGGCTTTATCGTTTTCGTCATCGAGGATGAAAACGATCTCGTATTCCGGATAATCCTGCTGCAGAAGCGCGTCCAGATTCTCGAGCATCCCCTGATCGACGCCTCGGCACGGTGCGAAAATCGTCGCCAGCGGCGTGTAGTTGGACGGCTGCTTCGCGAGCTCCTGCCTGAAATATTTCAGATAATCGACGCCGCCACGAAACGATTTGTAGCTGAAGTAGACCAGTACCGCGGCGAAGATGTAGTAAAGAAAGATCAAGAGTGTTTAGTTTTCTTCGCCCGCAGAGCGACGCTTGCATTTTGCGCGGGCCTCACGTCGACGGCATATATCACAATTGTGTTCACCCACCGGTGACGTCCGAATCAATTACCCTGACGCGGCAAAATGTCGCGCCGTTTTCGGTGGCCTGAAAGCCACTGCTAAACCCACACTCCCATTATGAGGCCTTCAAACTTTTGATCATCTCAACGGTTCTGATTGTCGCGCCCCGGCTCGCATCCATCAGAGCTTTTGCGTTGCGTCCGAGGGATTCCCGTTCGACCGGGTTGACCAGTAGCTCCACCAAGTGAGCAGTGAGCGGATCTATATAACATTCTTTGTCGTTTTGCGGATCAAGTTGGATCAGCGCTTTATGCCGCAAGAAGGCTTTAACGATCGAATCGAAATTATGCGTGTGAGGGCCGGTAATGATCGCCTTCCCAAAGGCTGCCGGCTCAAGGACGCTTTGGCCACCGTGCGCGATCAAACTTCCGCCGATAAAAACGATGTCCCCGAGCGAAAGCACGCCGCGTAACTCGCCGATGCTGTCGAGAAGTACAACGTCTGCTTGTTTATCCGAAATCGATTCGGTTTCTGATCGCCTGGCGATCGATAAGCCAGCGTCTCTTACAAGTTTTTCGACTTCATCGAACCGTTCCGGATGCCGAGGTGCGATCAACAGTCGTGCTTTCGTTTGAAGCGATTCTCTAGCTTTGCCGAAGGCTCGCAGCACCAGCGCTTCTTCGGGCGAATGCGTACTTGCCGCAAGGATCAGGTGCTCACCGTCACCAAATGAAAATCGCCGTCGTAGGTGGTCGGCAATCCGAACTTCGTCCGCGGCGACATCGAGGTCAAACTTGATATTACCCGTTTCGCGAACGCGTCCGGGATAAACGCCGAGCCCTTTGATCGCATCCGCGTCATCTCCGCTTTGCATGAGAGCCAGATCTATATCGCCGAGTACGCGACTTATGAATGCATGGAAACGTGAATATTGATCGAACGACTTTTTCGACAGTCTTCCGTTGACGATCGCGACCTTTGCTCCGCGTTGTTTCGCCTCATGAATGAACCGCGGCCAGATCTCCGTCTCCATCAACAGAACAATCGACGGCTTGAAGTTAGAAAGCGCGCGGCGGACGCTGAATTTCCAATCGAAAGGGAAGTAGACGACGGCGTCAGCTTTGTCCGCGAATGTTTTCCTGGCAAGCTCGTGACCGGTTTTCGTCGTCGTGGAAATCACGAGACGATGCTCGGGGAATTCGGCGCGGAGCGCATCGACAAGCGGCCTTGCGGCGTTGGTCTCGCCGACCGAAACGCAGTGGAGCCAGATCACTTCGCGACCGTCATGTTTAAATTCGGAATAGGTGCCAAGCCGCTGCTTGAATCCGCTCGCGTACTTTTCTCGGCGAAGCAGAAACATCGGCAGCATCAGCAGAAAGCCGAGGGAAAAAATGAGGCTGTAAAGAGGATACATAGTCCCAAGTCCCCGGAAGTCCCAAGTCTCAAGGCCGCCTTACGACTTTCGGGACTTGGGACTTCGGGGCCTGGGACTAAAAGTCATTTCACCCGTTCGATGTATTTCGACTCTTGGGGATTGACGCGGATTTTTTCGCCCTCGGCGATGAACGGCGGAACCGAAACCGTGACTCCGTTCTCCAGCGTGGCGGGCTTGTTCGAGTTCGAAGCGGTCGCGCCTTTCAACTGCGGATCGGTTCGCGTGACCACCAAATCCATCGATACGGGAAGCTCGACTCCGATCGGCGTGCCATTATAAAATTCGACCTCGATCTTCAGTCCCGGCATCAGCCACTGGGCCGCGTCACCGAGCTCGAGCTCGGTCAGCGAGACCTGCTCGTAATTCTCCGAGTTCATAAAGTGATGGTGGGAGCCGTCGGAATACAGGTATTCCATTTTGTGCTGCTCGAGAGTGATTTTTTCGAGCGTGTCGTTCGAACGGAATCGAAACTCGAAAGAATTTCCTGTGAGCAGATTACGAAGTCTCGCCTGAACCATCGCACGCAGGTTGCCGGGCGTGTGATGGTGAAATTCCATCACCTTCACGGGATTGCCCTCGTGCAAAATAACCATTCCTTTTCTGATATCGTTTGCAGAAATTGCCATAGAACTTGTCTTATCTCCGGATGTTAAAAATGCAAAGCTGGTAGTTTAGCGAAGGCGGGCTTGCTTCTCAAGCTTCTTTCTTGAAAGGCAGCGGCGGCGGCTCCTGGCCTTCTTTCGGTGCTTCCTTTTTCAGCATTGCGTAAATGCTGATGATCTGGTCGATCCACTTTTTCGATTCTTCATGATTAGGATCGAGCTTCAATGCCCGGCGGTAGTCGCCGAGGGCCGACGCGTACTGCCGCGCCTCGGTCAGTGCAAATCCCCGAGCAAAGTATGCCTCGGCGACAGATCTTTTCACCGTGTCATCCGAGGGTGATGACTTTAGCTCCTTCTCGGCATTACGAATTGTCGCATCGAACTTTGACGTGTCGATCGGGTCACCGCCGCCCGCCGGCTTTCCGGGCCCGGAGCTGTTCGTGTCCGCGGGCTTGCGCGGCTGGGCCTCGCTCGAATGCGCCAGAAGGCTCTGGGCTTCGTTCGTCTGTTGAGACACGTTTATCGGTTTTTCGGAATTCGCGACCGGAGGTGCGGCGCGATTGCAGGCGATCGCCGAAATCAAGAAAAGGAAAATTAACGCTGACTTCATAAACTTATATTTTGAATTGCTACTGGTCCGCAAAAGTTACCTTAGCGTTAAGCAAAGGGACGAACGGTTGTCGCGGTCAACTGACCGCCAGCTTGACGACTCCTAACCCCTTACTGCTTGTCGATATAAGGTCGGGCCTGGACGATGTAGATCCGGCCGTTCATGATCCCCCATTCGATGTCCTGCTCGCGCTTGCCGAACACGCGGCGGATGTCGATAGCCGTTTTGGCGAGGGCCCGAGCCTGAAGATCGGTTAGCACGCGCTTCTGCGCGTTCGCGCATTTGTCGCTGGTTTCTTTCAGATCACCGTTCTCATCGAAAGCGAGCGCGTTTTCCTGCTGCGACAGCGTCATCACGATCACCGAGTTGGATTTCGGATTGAATAAAATTTGCTCCGGCAAGCCGCTGTTGTCCACGACTTTCGAATTGTGCCCGCAGACCGCGCTGATGTAGACCGAGTCCTTGTTCTCGGCGTCGAACGGATCTTTCGTGATCATGACGCCGCCCTTCGTCATGTCCACGCCAAGCTGGATCAGGGCCGACATGTAGACGTCTTTCTGGCTGACGTAATTTCTGACGCGGGCCTCGTACGCTTCGAACTTCCACAGCGAAGCCCAAACTTTCTTGACGGCCTCGATGAGCTTCTCTTCTTCCTTGACGTTTGCGACGCTCGAGTACAAGCCCGCACCGCTAAAGTTCGGCAGGTCCTCGGAATTGGACGAGCTCCGCACAAATACCGGCCGACCGCCCAGCTGCGTTCGCCATTTTTGAATGATTGCACGGCGAAGCCCCGCGTCGAATTTTCCCTTCTGAATGGCACTGCGAAACTCCTCGAGCTTTTGCCGCCGCACCCGCGGGTTATGAACGAACTGCAGATCGTCCTGGTAATCGGCGATCTTGTCATTCAAACCGTTCGATTCCATGAAAGATCTGTACCAATAGAACGGTACGGAAAATCCGTCGGGCACGATCACGCCGGCGACGCGAGCGTTGAGCATCTCGCCGAGATTGGCCGCCTTCGAGCCGTACGTGATGCTGTCCTTCTTTCGCATCTGCCTTAGGCCCGCAAGAGTTCGAACCGTAAGATTCACGGGCGGGATTTGCTGGTCGGGTGAGATGAACTTCGTTTTGATGTCGTCCATCGACGCCCGTTCTAGTTTGTAATCGGTAAGGGTCGCGCTGAGCTTAATTACGTAGGTGTCGAGCTCGCGAAACAATTTGTCCGCGTCTTTCACGTAGATGTTCGGCACCTTCCAGCCTTTGGCGAGTATGTTGATGTGCGAGAGCGGGGTCGATGGCTGAGCGACGATGATCCCGCGAACCGGCGGAAGAGATACTGGAAGTTCTTTCAACACAACGATCTCGTTGTCGCCGATCTCGACCGTGTCGTCCAGTTTGTCAATGATGTGGATTCGGCCGACGGCGTCGCCGATATTGAGAGCCAGATACGCCTGATTCTTGTTGAGGTCGCTTTGCGACACGCGGTCGATGCCGATCTTTTCGGAAACGTCTTCCTGCCGAAGCGAGTTCGGCTTGAACGAAACCTTGTCGAAGAAGTGCGCATTGATCGTCTCGTTCGCGGACTTTATCTGCTCCGCCGTCGCGAGGTCTCCTTCCCAGAGCTCCCACGTAAATTTCTCGACCGGCTTCTGCCACGCGATCGTTCCGACGATGAAGCGGCGGTCCTCATCGATGTAGATCGGCTTGAACACATCCGCCCCTCGAGGAACGAGATATGTCGCGAGCAGAAAATCTTTATGGAAGCGGTAGCGCTGCGAGTTTACAAAATAGATCTTGTTCTTCGCACGGCGGTCGATCACGAACATCGTATGCGGCAGCGCGTACGGCGTGTCCGGGTGATAGACGCGGGCGATCGAATCGAAGTCGGCCTGCGAGGTAATGTCGAGGAGCGAATTCTTTTTCGAATCCGGCAGTTTGTCCATGACACCGGCCGGCTCACGTGTGGGCGAAGGCTTGCGCGACATCTGAGCAGTCGCCGAAGGTAGAAGGCAGAAGGCAGATAGGAGGAGGGAAAGAAATGCACGCTTGCCCCCGCTCTTTGATTTGAAAGCGCTAGTTTTCATACAGCCGATCGTTTCGTAAATGTCCCGTCGCGCATCGCGTCAAGCTCACCCAGTGATTTCACACTGACGTTTAAGTCTCTGTAGATCCCGTCGGCGATCGTGTAGATCCAACCATGCACCTCAACATTCTGTCCGCGCTCCCATGCGTCCTGCACGATCGTCGTTTCTCCCACGCTGACAACTTGTTCGATGACGTTGATCTCGCACAATTTGTCCATGCGTTCGTTGTAGTCCGAGATGGAATCGAGCTCGACTCTATGCTTGTGCATGATGTCCTGAATGTGACGGAGCCAATTGTCTATCAGCCCGAGCCGCGTGTCGTTGAGCGCCGCCATGACGCCGCCGCACGCGTAGTGGCCGCAGACGATGACGTGCTTCACTTTCAAAACCTCCACCGCGAACTGCATTACGGAAAGGCAGTTCATGTCGGTGTGATTGACGAGGTTCGCTACGTTCCGGTGGACGAACATTTCGCCGGGAAGAAGCCCGATGCTGGTCGCCGGCGTGATCCGGCTATCCGAGCATCCGATCCAGAGGTATTCAGGCGTCTGGATGTCCGAAAGTTTTTCGAAAAACGTCGGATCGCTTTCCTTGATGCTCTGGGCCCAAGCTTTGTTTCCCGCAAGAAGATGTTTCAGCGTGCTCACTTGTTGTTCCTCGAAGAAAATATCTTAGCTGCTCGCATTAATTACGCAAAACAGCCTCGATCGCGTCGCAAGCCGCGATCGTCCCCGATTCAGAGTTTACGATCCTGCTCGTTTCGATCGCTTGATGTTTATATTTCTGATCACTTATCAGGCGTTTCAAGATCGGCGCAGCATTCTTTGCGTTGTAATTATCGCGGGACAGTATCTCCGCGACACCGGCGCGCCTGCAACGAACGGCGTTGTCCGGCTGATCATGGGCAAACGGAACGATGAGTTGCGGCACCCCGGCACGCAGGGCCTGACCGGTCGTGCCGGCGCCGCCTTGATGTACGATGCACGACGCTCGTGGGAAAACTTGCGAATACGGCGCGTAATCGAAGCCGATTACATCGCCGCCGATTCCCGTCGGAGGTTCCGAAAAAACGCCATAGATCAGCACGGCGCGCCGCCCGAGCATTCTTGCCGCATCCGCACTCTGTTCAAAAAAATCGCGTGCGTCCATCACCGCCGCCGAGCCGAGCGTGAAAACGATGGGCGGTTCTCCGGAATCCAGAAAATCGAGCAACATCGGAGGCGTCTTTTGGATGTCGTCATGGCCGTCGTAAAAACAGAATCCTGTCTGAACGGTGTTTGGCGGCCAGTCCGACTGCGGAGCCCCGAGGGCCCTCGAGAAAAGTGCGAGGTGCGCTAGCGGTGAGAATTTTTCGAAGAAGATCGGGTCGTGGTTCTCGTTCAAGCCGAGCCCGCGGCGGAATTCGCGATAAGGCTCAAACCAGCTGCTCACCAACCACCGGGCGAATCGGAAAAAACCGTGATGAAACTTCGGTCCCAAAAACCGCAGGTGTTCGACCCATGGAGCATTAGGCGGCACCGAGGGATCATGGCTCGAAAAAAAAGTGCTTGGCTGCAGGCTCGTCGTTATCCACTTTACACCCGTGATCTCTACTGCCGATTTAGCGGCATAGACGATCTCACCCGAGACGAGCAGATCCGCGCCTTGGATCGCATGCATCAGGTCGTCGAACATTGGGCGAAGGTTCGGCAGGACGATCTCGCGGAGTATTTTCTCGGTTCCTTTTCGGGAATCCATCAGATCGCGCGCCAATTCCTTGTCGTCCGGATGGAGGTGCGGCGCCATGGGGAGGAACCTCAAACCAAGCGGCTCGATGCGGTCACGATAGAATTCCATCGCCGCGATCGTCACCGAATGGCCTCGCTTTTTTAATTCAAGAGCGAGCGCGATCTTGGGGTGCATGTCGCCCAGCGATCCGATCGTTGCCAAGACGATTTTTCCCATGAAACTTCGCTAGTCGCGATTATCTCCCTGGGCGGCATTCTCCGCTTCGCGGGCCCTGTTTCTTTCTTTCACCTGCGCTCGGATGCTTAGGAAGAACGAGACACAACCCAGGACGGCTGAGACGAATGCACCGTCGTTGTTTCCCGCCCAAAGAAAATAGGCAGCGATTGCGGCGAAAATTACCGCGACTATTTGAAAAACTCTGTCCATCAACCGCGCTCTCTTTACTCTTCTTCCGCTATCCCCGTCAGTGTTTTCGGCCCATGCCTGTCTTTTGAAAACATATCTGATAATCACCGCCAAGGCCAACCGATGAATCGCCGACACCGGTGTCGCCACAAACGCTGTGAGGCGAGAAGCCCAACAGGCCCGCCGTCTGAAATAGTTACTACAACTTTTTTCGGCCCCCGGTACTCGACCGATCTTTGCAGGGAGTCGGTGCGAGTCGTAAAATAGAAATCGAACGAGGGGCCATGCGGAACTGTATGCCAAGTGACAGAAGGGCGACGTTTGGGATAGTCAAATCCGGGAAATAGTGAGAACATAAATGGCAACGCGGTTATAGGGCCATTCTTTTCCAAACATTTCCCCGCCTTCACATAGGCAGTAGATCTGCCTGGTTCCGTAGTGCTTTTTAGCGAATGAAAATTCTACTTTACAATCCCGACAATGGCGTGACTCGTAACTTCATGCCTCACCTATGGATGTTTCTGCTTCAGTCTCTGACGCCGAAAGAGCATGAAGTCGTCCTTATCGACGGCAACGCAAAGGCGATGTCACGCGAAGAACTGGTTCAGTTTTGCAAGACAGAGGGCATTGGCCTGGTCGGTATCGGCGCGATGACCCGAATGGTCGCGAGGGCGTACCTCGTTGCCGACTCGCTCCGCGAGGCAGGCATTCAGGTCGTCATGGGCGGCCCGCACGTCACCGAATGTTCGGACGAAGCGCTTGGGAAAGATGGGGGCCCTCGTCATGCGGATGCGGTCGCGCTCGGTGAGGCCGATGAGTACTGGGCGACGATAGTCGAGGATGCCGCGCGCGGGGAACTGAAGGAGATCTATCAGCCCGAGGTCGATCCGAAGGGCAACGACAAGAAGCCGAGCCTTCAGCCTTACCCGCATATTCCCTGGGAAACCCTCGATCTCGATCAATTCAGTTTGGTGCCCGGATTCCTGAAGCCGATGCTGTCCAAGCTCGGGGACGGTTGGGGAAAATTCTTCGTGGTTCCGATCGAGACAGGACGCGGTTGTCCTTACGGCTGCGAATTCTGCACCGTTACGGGATTCTTCGGCGACTCGATCCGGTTCCGCAGCAACGAAAGTGTCGTCGAGGAGCTGCTCCGGCTGAAGGAACGCGCCAAACGTGAAAAGGGGCAGATCGCTGTTTTCTTCATCGACGACAATCTCGCGATCAACAAGAAGCGGCTGAAGAGTCTGCTCCGCGACATGATCGCGGCCGGTGCGACACTCCCGTGGGTCGCGCAGATAAGCGCGAACCTGCTTGGGGACGAGGAATTGGTCGATCTCATCGCGGACGCGGGCGGTAAGTGGATCTTTATCGGTATGGAGTCGATCGATCCGGCGAACATGGCGGACGTCAACAAAACATTTTCCAAACCGGCCAACTATAAGGACGTCCTCGACGGGCTCGCACGACGAAATATCTTCGCCATCACTTCGTTCATATTTGGTATGGACAACGATACGGTTGGGGTCGCCGGGAGGACGGTCAACGAAATCGAGAGCTGGCAGCCCGGCCTTCCGGTCTTCGGACAGCTGACGCCGTTTCCGTCGACGCCCCTTTACGACCGGCTCCAGAAAGCGGGGCGACTGCATCGCCCGAAGCATTGGCTGGAGTTCGCGCCTTTCGTGATGGCTCACAATCCGCTGAAGATGACGATTGAGGAAGCGAAGGCGGAGACGTTCAGCGCCTGGTCGCGAAGTTACAGCCCGGAGCGGAATCGCGAAGCGGTCGAAGCGATCAGCGACGCGCCTGTCGGGATCCGCATCGGCCATGTTGTCGCCCGATTGTTTTTCCGCGGAATTTATTTCCCGCAGATGAACAAACGAGCCTGGCTCAAACTGGTCTTCGACAATCGTCGAATTATGCTGAGCCTGACGCGAGAAGGGATCTCCACATGGCGAAAAGCGAAAAAACAGCGCCGGTACGACACCGGCATGGTCGGAAAATTCGATTCTGAGACGGCGACCGAGTCGGGCGGGCAGAAATAATTTCAGCTACCGCTCGCCTTAACCTTCAACCTTCCGAATTCGTTCAGTAACGGACGTAGCCTTTCAATTATCATTTCATGTGCGGAACCATTCGCGGCGACTATGCCGCCGTGGTTCTGCACGTCTGAAATGCCATAGCGAATGAGCTCCCCGAACAGATCCGTCATCCGCCCGCCCGCCTCCTCGAGGATGATCTGCGGCCCGCACGTGTCCCAAAATTTGGTTCGCGGCGAAAGATGGATGTAGAGATCGCAAACCTCTTCGGCAATGAGTCCGACCTTCAACCCGACCGAGCCCCGCTGAACTTCGCGGTTGAGTCCGAGCTCCTTGATGATCCGGTTGATCTTCGGGCTGCGATGATTTCGCGACACCGCTAAATTCATTTTTGCAAAATCGGTGTTTGTGGAAACTTGAAGGCGCAAAGGCGAGCCGCCGTCTTCGATGAGAAACGAACCGTGATCTTTCGCAGCGTAGTAAAGGCGGTCGTGTGCGGGCAGGTATACGACCCCAACGACAGGCTCTCCGGCGATGGCCAGTCCGATCTGCACGCCGAAGTCGCCGTCCTTTTTCAGGAAGCCCCATGTGCCGTCGATCGGATCGATTATCCAAACGCGATCGGTTCGCGTCCGCTGCCCTGGGTCATCGAGCTCTTCTTCGGACAGAATGAAGTCGTCCGGAAACTGCTCACTCAAGCCGTCCACCACGATCCTGCTCGCCGCCCGGTCGGCGATGGTAACCGGCTCGGAGAAGTTGTCGGCTCCCAGTTTTTCTTCGGCAATTACCTCCCCAGCATAGTATTCGAGGACCTTGTTTCCGGCTTCGCGGGCGAGCCGCACCGCCGTTTCAAGTTCATGTTCTAACATGACTCAAAGTTAACACAGGGGGATTTTGATTACGATTTTTCGGCCATCTCGCTGATCCCGCACTGCGGGCAGACCAGTATCCGCTGAGCGGCGTCGGCCCATTTCGCGAGAGACCGGATCGACAATTGAGGGGTCTTGCTTTCGGCCTCGCCCTCGCGCAGCAGGCGCGACGTCTGCTCGTCGGAGGCGACCGCCGGTTCGCGTTCGCAGTGCCGACATATCCAGCCGAATCCTTCGTTGTAAAAATCGTTTAGTTCGATCATCTTCCTGCTTCGCGAGCTGACCCACAAATAACAAGACCGGCCTGGTCGAACCTAGAGCGAGCTCGACCATAGCCGGCAATTTTTGACTTACCCCACCTTCAGCATGAGGCAGTTCACAGGATTATTACTGCACTGCCCGACGTGTCGCGCCAGGCACCGTTCCGCGGGCCGCAGTCGGCGCCACAGTCAGTTTCACGGGCACAGTGTTCGTCCGGCCATCCCGAAAGACCTGCAAATTAACCGTGTCGCCAATCTGCTTTTTATCGAGGAGCCGGAACAGGTCATCCATATCGTTCAACGCCTGACCATCGGCCGAGACGATAATGTCGCCGAGGGTGCCGTCGTCGGTTACTGCACGGAGGCCCGCCTTTTCGGCCGCTCCGCCGGGAACCAGGCTGTAAACAAGAAGTCCCTGCTGAATCGGCATTTTGTATCCGCGCTCGGCCAGATCTTTAACACTGAGATGCGAAGCACCGAGTTTCGGCCGTCTTACTTCGCCGAATTGGATGATCTGCGGGATCACCCGCTTCGCCGTATTGACGGGAACGGCAAATCCAACACCGACCGATCCGCCTGCAGGAGAAAGGATCTGCGAGTTGATGCCGATCATGCGGCCGAATTTATCGAGCAAAGGTCCGCCCGAGTTTCCGGGGTTGATCGACGCATCGGTTTGAATAGCCGCGTCGATCGGGCGCCCAGTCGGAGCACCTGGTAAAGGCCGTGAACGTATTGGACGCTGAAGTCCGGAGATAACACCGGTCGTAAGGGTCCTATCCAGTCCAAACGGATTGCCGATCGCGAGCACCTTCTGGCCGACCACGAGGCTGTCCGAATTCCCAAGCGGCACAAGGGTCAAACCCGTCGAGGGTGGGTCGATCTTGATAACTGCCAAGTCCGTATCCGGATCGCCGCCGACCATCGTCGCCGGGTAAGTTTTCTCGCCTCCGAAACTCACGCTTAGCTTCGTGGCTCCTTGGACGACATGATAATTCGTAAGAATGTGGCCCTCGGCGTCGATCACAGACCCCGAGCCATTGCCTTTTCCTTCCTCGGTCCCACCCCAGAAGTCCTGCCGGTACGAAGTGGTGTTGATGAATGCGACACCGGGTGCGATCGACTTGTAAACCTCGATGCTGTTCTGCTCATCAGTGACAGCATTGGGGTCAGAGATACCTTGGGGAGCTTCTTCGGCAAGGGTCAACATCGACTTGTCCTTGTCGTAAAGAAAATTAGTTAACGAATAGAGCAGTGCAGTGGCACCGACCGCGATAATTGCTGCGGCAAAAGCCAGCAAAACGATCTGGCGGGCCGACATCTGATAAACAGTTTTGCTTGCCATAACAACGTTTTCCTTTCCGTACATATTTTGCAACGATTTGATGCGGTGGGTTCCGAACAGCGTTGCGTTGTGATTACGAAAAAACAAAGCCCCATGTTTCGTATACAACATGAGGCCGAGTTAATTCAAGAATGCTAGCTATATCAAGTGACCATGGTTAGTATGCTGCTCGTCAGCAGTTCGAGATCGCGCATTGCCGTCTGGGAGATGAATCCGAACGCGCTCAACCCGGTCACAACATGGATGCCCATAAGGCTGATATAAACGGCGAGAGCCAGCGTGAGCCCATATCTCGCGACCCGCCGGTTGCCCCATCGCAAAAGAACAAAAGCCGTGATCGTTCCCATCACGATCTTCGCCGTCAGAAAGGTGAAATCGCCCGAGTCCAGGAGCCGTGCCATCAGGCCGTTGCCTTCGGTGGCAACGCCGTTGCGCACCCAAATGATAGTTAACATGGCGTCGAGCAGGTTTAGTGAGAATAGGAGAAACGTCTCCCGAAACAGTTGCATATCATCCCTTGACTGGCCGGGCGGACCGAGTCGACTGAAGACTTCCAATAACGGACTGTCTTGTCGGGGGCCATCTGAAGCGAACCGGTCTGCGTATGCATGAATAATATGTCCAAACATATTTCGATTTCAAGAAAAGTTTTTTACCTGCCGACAACTTTGTCAGCACTTGGAATGCCAAAGATGATAACCTTCCGCATACGCGAAGTTTTACAACGATTTTTTCTCAAACCAACGTCTAAGGTGGGCGAGCCGCATTTGGGCGCGCGTTATTTTCGAACATCGTTTTGAAATTGGAGGGTAGATATGAAAAAACTGGGTAGGATTTCAATTCTTGGGATTTTGATGTCGTTGATCGCGATGTCGACGGCGGCGGAGCTCTCCGCTCAGACTCGCAAAAGACCGGTGCTGCGAAGAAAGGCTGTGGCGAGAAAGACGGTGTCGGCGGTTAAGCTCTACACGGTCCCGTCGGGTGAACGCGTTCGGGTCCGGATGAACAACACATTGAGCTCGAAAACGGCCCGCGTTGGAGACACCTTCACGGCGAATGTGACGGAGTCGGTTTACTCGAGCAACGGCGTGGTTGTTATTCCGGAGGGTACCAGGCTCACAGGCCGGGTCGATACGGTTGCCGCGGCGCGCAAAGGCGGCCACCCCGGAACGATCGATGTGAGCTTTAACCAACTTCGATTGCCGAATGGCCTCACGCGCCGGATCAACGGCTCACTCACCGATCTGAACACCGACGATGCGAAAAGCAACGCGGAGGGTACCGCATCCGGCGATCGGATGAAGCATCGAAAGATCATTTTTATCGGCGGCGGCGGGGCCGGCGGTGCGGTTCTCGGCGGAGCGATCGGTGGTGGCAAAGGCGCTCTGATCGGTGGTCTCCTCGGTGCGGGTGCCGGGCTTTTGGGCGAACGGATGACGAAAGGCGAAGACGTCGAAGTCAGGTCGGGTACGGAGTTCGGAGTGATCCTGAACCAGCCGATCTCGCTTCCGCGATTTGCGGAAGTTAATCCGTAACCCAACCGAAGCATTTGGATCTACAAAAAAGCCGGGCGAGCATTGTGCTTTCCCGGCTTCGATTTCTTTCGGAACGAAGCTAAGTCAGTGCCAGCTCGTTTTGCCGACCCAACGTTTCAAGATGATTTACAACCTTCTGGATCAGCCACTCGGGCGTCGAGGCCCCCGCGGTCACGCCAACGCGGCCCGCTCCCGCGACGTCATCGGGGTTGATCTCGTCCTCCGTCTCGATCAGAAAACTTTTCTCGCATTGTTCTTTACAAACTGCGAGTAGCTTTACGCTGTTCGAGGAATGCCGCCCGCCGATAATGTAGAACGCGTCGACCATTCCCGCGAGAGCGCGCGCCGCGTCCTGGCGGTCGCGGGTCGCCGAGCAGATCGTATTTACGACCTGGACCTCATCGTCGGTCTTGGTTTTGACGGCCTCAGCGGTGTCGAAAAACGTTTTTGACTTGATCGTCGTTTGGGAAACAACGAGTGGATTCCTTAGACGCGGCAGGGCCGCGACTTCGGACTCGTCCCGAATAACAAATGCGTGGTGCGGTGCGTATCCTTTCACGCCGATCATTTCCGGATGGTCGGGGCTGCCGACTATGATCACGTGCCGATCTTGTTCCGCCGCGCGTGCCGCGAGCTTCTGCACACGCGTTACGAACGGGCAGGTCGCATCGACGACCTTCGAAGCTTTCTCCTCCAACGCTCTTTGGATCTCGGGAGTAACCCCGTGGGCCCGGATGACCGCGGTCTCGCCGCGCTTGATTTGCACGGGGTCGCTGATGGTCGTCACGCCCTGGCTGCCAAGACGCGCCATTTCCTGCTCGTTGTGAATAAGAGGGCCAAGACTGCGAACCGTTTCGCCTTCGCCGAGTGCGTCTTCGACCATGTCGACGGCCCGCTCTACGCCGAAGCAAAACCCGTATTCATCTGCTAGTAAAACTTGCATTTTTCGCCGTGACTGTTCTATTTTCTTAGTACTTTTCCCGAACAGCCCAACGCCCTGGATTTTAACAAATGCGTCCGACAAACAAAAACTCCCCCTTTGATTACCGTTTGCTCCGCGCCGATGAGTTCAGCGTCATACACAAAACGTTCGTGGCCGGCTTCGCCGATTACATTATCCAGTTCGAGCTGAGCGAACGGCAGTTCCAAAATCACATCAGACTGAACAACGTCGATCTCAACCGGTCCGCCGGGTGCTTTGATGCTGAGCGCCCGGTCGGGCTTTCACTTAACGGCTTTGGAATGTGGGAAGGCAAAAGCACGGTCTACGACGCGGGCACGACGGTCATTCCCGAGTATCGCCGCCGGGGGATTAGCCGCACGATGTTCGACTGGATGATACCGGCGTTCACTGCCGAGGGCTACAAGCAGTTCCTGCTCGAGGTGATCACGAACAACGATCCCGCAGTTCGTCTGTATGAGCTGCTGGGTTTTCGGAAGACGCGGGAGCTGTTGCTGTTGGAATGCGAACCCGAGATCTCACTGGAGCGTCCTGCCCCGCCCGATGTCGAGATCCGAGAGATCCACCGACACGAAAATATTCCTTACACTTCGTTTTGGGATGGGAAGCCGTCATGGCAAAATTCGCCGGACGCCATCGAGCGAAGCGTTCAAATGAAGCGGTTGATCGGAGCATTTATCGGTGACACGTGCGTCGGCTACATCGTCTTTGCGGCGGGAGTCGGCCGCCTGGCGCAACTTGCCGTTCATCGCGACCACCGGCGGAAAGGAATCGCGACGCGGTTGATGCGCGAGATGCAGAAAGACGCACCAGGGCAAAAACTGCACGTCATAAACCTCGACGAAGGAATGACGGAATCGGTGGTGTTTTTTCAGAATTTAGGTTTCAGAAAAGTTTTAGCGCAGTTCGAGATGTTGCGGGAGTTGTGAGTACGGCGCGGGTCCCACGTCGACGCAGCCGGAGAATCACCAAGCCGGGTCGTTCTTTGTCGCCAAAGGCGACGAACATTAAACCCTAGGGTGGAGCGAACGAAGTGAGCGTAACCGTAGGGCAAGGATCACGCCGAATTCGCTCGCTGAAG
>DATLCA010000016.1:0-8763 GCA_035526605.1 Pyrinomonadaceae bacterium
CAAAGGAAGTTTATCTCGGGAAAGGTTTCGCCTTCGGGCAGAATCGCGGAGGGAACATCGAGCTCCTTCGAAAGATGAGCACCGATCTCGGATTCTTCGCCGACGAGGTCGACGAGGTGGGACTTCGGGGAAACCGGATCAGCTCGTCCAAGATTCGGGCGCTGCTTGCGGACGGTCGCGTCAATCTCGCACGCCGGATGCTCGGGCGCCCTTACGGTGTCGAAGGCGTAATCATTCGCGGAAATCGCCGCGGCCATACGATCGGCTTTCCGACCGCGAATCTCAAACCGCACAACCGCGTCGTGCCGAAATTCGGGGTCTACGCCACGGCGACGCTGGTGGACGGAACATGGCGTCGAAGCATCACGAACATCGGCGTTCGTCCGACATTCGAGAACGACGCCGAGCCCTCGATCGAAACTTACCTTTTCGATTTCGATGGAGATCTATACGGCGATGTGCTACGCGTGCGTTTTCTGCACCGGATACGAGAGGAACGAAAATTTAACGGCATCGACGAGCTCAAGGCGCAGATCGAACGAGACTCGCGTCGTGCGTTGAACTATTTCGAAACGCAGGGCGTACGGAATATGCTTGAGATCTTATAGTGCAAAGCTGGATGTTGCGATTGCATCGAAAAGGACTTGAGCGACGAAAGCGTTAACGAGATGGAAAAGGTTTTGGAAAAAGAAACGGCCTTGGTCGACACACCCGCGATCACCGAAGGCACTAATGGCAGTCACGCGATGGTCGCGACGGCCGATCTTCCGATCGCGAAGTACGTGACCAACGATCAGATCATCGCGGAAGAAAAATTTCTCGCCGATAAGGAAGCGGACGTACAGCACCGATACTCAGGTATTCGCGGGTACTTTCGAATCTTCCACGTGTCCGCGGTTCTCGGCAAACTCGCGCTATATCTTTACCTCGATCAATACGAAGTGCACGAAAAGGCACAACGCCGCCACGCCAAAGAACGGATGATAAAGGCCCGGAGGCTGACGCGGATGGCGGTCTACGGGGAAAAGCTTTACAGCGTTCGGCTGTGGTTCTTGCATCGATTTCTTCTCACGCTTCGACGGTTCGTGATCGGTGGGGAAACGAACAAGATCGCGAATCAGGAGAAACAGGCAGTCTGGCTCAAAGACAAACTGATCGAGCTCGGGCCGACATTCATCAAGATTGGGCAGTCGATGGGAACGCGAGCCGATCTTTTGCCGCTGCCCTTTGTAAAAGCACTCGGCGAACTGCAAGACCAGGTTCCGCCATTCCCGAACGAGATCGCGTTTGCGCGGATCGAGAAAGAACTCGGCCGGAAGATCAACGACGTGTATGCGGAGTTCGAACTTGAGCCTGTCGCGGCGGCGTCGCTCGGTCAGGTCTACCGCGCAAAGCTTCGCACCGGCGAAGAGGTCGCGGTGAAGGTTCAGCGGCCAAATCTCGAAGCGACGATCAAGGGTGATCTGGAAATTCTCAGCAAGGTTGCGAATTTTGCGGAGCGCTTTCCGCAGCTAAACGAAAATGCCGATTGGTCCGGGATGCTTCGCGAGTTCCACCAGACGATCCACGAAGAAATGGATTACGCGGCGGAAGGACATAACGCCGAGCGCTTCCGCGAAGATTTCAAGAACTGGTCTAACATCCACGTCCCGAAAATTCACTGGAACGCGACGACGCGCAAAGTCCTGACGATGGAGTTCATCCACGGCACAAAGGTTACCGATCTTGAAGAACAGGAGCGCCAGGGAATCTCGCCCGCTAAGGTGAACCGGCTGCTTATCAAGACTTATCTCAAACAACTTCTCGAAGACGGTTTTTTCCACGCCGACCCGCATCCCGGCAATCTACTCGTCATGGCTGACGGGCGTCTTGCGTTTTTCGATTTCGGAATGGTGGGCAGGATCACTCCGGAGCTTCAGGCAAAGATGATCGACGCGTTCTTTCATGTCGTCGGGAAAGATCCGGCCGGCATCGCGCAGGATCTGATCGATCTGGATTTCCTCAAGCCGGGAACAAACCCGAACATCGTCCGGCCGGTTGTCGAGAAGATGTTCGAGTTTCATCTCAACCTCAAACTGAAAGACGTGAACTTCAAAGAGCTGACGTACGACCTCGCGGACGTGATGTACGACTATCCTTTCCGCCTGCCGTCGAACTTCACGTACATCATGCGTGCACTGATGACCCTCGAAGGGATCGGCATCATCACCGATCCCGAGTTCAACTTCTTCGAAACCGCGAAGCCGTACGCGAAGGAGTTCATGCTCCGTCGCGAAGGAAAAGATTTTCGCCGAATGTTCGTGAGCAAGCTGATGGGCCGCGACGAGGACGGCAAGATCGATTGGAACCGGACGTGGAAGCTCGCCAAGATGGCGTTCAAAACCGTGATGAATACCGGGCAATGATGAATGCAGATCGCGACAATTTTGAACGAGCTCGCGATCTGGTCATGAAGCATGGTTGGAACACGACGTGTTTCCAGATCGTCAACCCGGGGATTGAGTATTGGTTCGGGCAAGACGGCGAATCGGTTGTCGGCTATGCGACGGCCGGCGGTGTTCGGGTGGTTGCCGGAGCTCCCGTCTGTGCCGAGGAAGCGTTACCGGCCGTCACGTCGGAGTTTGAAAACGATTCGGCATCGGCGGGCACGGGAGTTTGTTATTTCGGAGCGGAAGCGCGGCTCGAGTCGGTACTTCGGAATGATCCGGATCACGCCCATGTTCTGTTAGGTGCTCAACCCGTCTGGCATCCCACCGAATGGGAAGATGTAGTTGCTCGCCATTCTTCGATCAGGGCCCAGATCAATCGCGCTAGAAATAAAGGTTTGGTAGTGGCCGAATGGCCGCTCGAAAAAGCCCACGATAGCGCGAAGCTTCGAGCATGTTTGCACGCGTGGCTTGCGTCGAAGGGTTTGCCGCCGCTGCACTTTGTCATAGAACCGGAAACTTTGACCCGCCTCGAGAACCGCCGCGTGTTCGTTGCCGAAAGAGACGGGCAGGTCGAGGCCTTTCTGGTCCTGTCACCGATCCCCGAACGCGCAGGCTGGCTGACTGAGCAGTTTCCGCATCGCCCGGGAGCTCCGAACGGCACTGTCGAATCCATGATGGACGCGGCTTTTCGTGCGCTCGCCGAAAGCAATTGCGAATACATCACGCTCGGACTCTCGCCGCTTTCAAAACGTGCGAAGATCCAACCGTTCGATAACCCGCTCTGGCTGAAATTTCTACTGGCCTGGATGCGAAAGCACGGCCAGCGATTTTATAATTTCGACGGTCTGGATCGATTCAAATCGAAACTGATGCCCGCATACTGGGAACCTG
This sequence comes from Pyrinomonadaceae bacterium, assembly GCA_035526605.1. GTDB lineage: Bacteria > Acidobacteriota > Blastocatellia > Pyrinomonadales > Pyrinomonadaceae > OLB17. The sequence goes on from DATLCA010000016.1 coordinate 3,321, forward strand.
TTTTCGCCATTTCCAATGAACCTCAATTCTCGGGGCGAACGCTTTACGCGATCGCGTCCGCGTTCACGGAAAATCATCCGTTTAAGGTTTTGGGCATCGGTTTGAAGAAGGCGATATCCGCGGAGGCAGGCAACTTGCGGCGGTGGATCGCGAGCGGATCCTGACCATTGATTTGTAAATGATCTATGACGATACCTTCGATAACAATTGATTTCATTTCAGAAGACTTCGCGATTTCCGATCTTGGCAATGGCGCGTGGCAATCAGCGCGCGTCGCAAAGATGGACAAGCTATGGAACGGGGCTGTCGCCCCTGCGAGTCGGCGAACCGAAACCGCGCTCGCCTGGTCTGATACGGCGCTCTATGTGCGTTTCGACGCCGTTCAGGAGGAGGCTCTATTTCTCAACGACCGGCCGCAGACGTCGACGAAAACGATGCAGCTCTGGGAGCACGATGTCTGTGAATTGTTTTTGGCCCCGGACGCGCGGAACCGGCGGCGGTATTTTGAATTTGAGATCGCTCCGACCGGGGAGTGGCTGGATTTGATCGTTGATTGGGCAAAGGACGAACCGAGAGATTGGGAATATCTTTCGGCGATGGAAACATTCGCGGTCATCGAAGCCGGGAAGGTAACAATGGCGATAAAAATTCCATGGACGGCGTTCGACCGGAAACCGGCGGCAGGCGACGTATGGCTCGGGAATCTATTCAGACAGGTCGGGACCGGCGAAACTCGCGGTTACCTTGCATGGTCACCAACAATGACTCCCGAGCCGCAGTTTCATGTGCCGGAGAAGTTTGGTGAGTTTGTTTTCGTAAAATAATTAGCCCGCAGAAGAACGCGAAAAGATGAATGCTTTTCTTGTTCGTGTTTTTAGTGTGTTTTGTGATTCGGTTTTAAGAAAGGGGAAACCGCGAAGCGATACTAAACATCGCGAAAAAGCGTCTCCTCTTTTTCGCGTTCGTTCGCTGGCCAAACATTTCTACGCTGCGACAAGTTTTTCGTAAACAATAAACCCGCCAAGCCCCAGACTAAACACGCCTGCCGCGAGGCGAATGCCTTTGTTGAGAATTAGAAATCGGCCCGCGGTGAAGTACAGCGGCAAGCCGATAAGAAAGCTCATCGCCATCATCCCGCCTATAGATCCAATGCCGAAGATCAAAATGTACAGCAGAGCGAGAGCAGGTGAGGCGATGGTCGGAACGACGAGCAGCATCAACGCGGCGCTACCGGCGAGCCCATGCACCATTCCGATCAAGATGGAGCGCGGTGAGAATCGATGATGTCGCCCTTCCGCCTGCTCCGGACCGTGTGCATGAATATGGACGTGCTCGCGCTTTCCGTGTTCGTGAGTGTGGACGTGTATCTTTTCAACCGAAAACAATTTGCGCAAGGCGTTGAGGCCGAGCAGGATCAGCATGCCGCCGACTACGGCTTCCAGTTTCGCTTCCGTGGATTCGGATATTTGCAGCTTGAGGAACACGACCAGCGTGCCGACCGCGAAGAGGGAAATGGTGTGGCCGACGCCCCACATTCCGCCGACCAGCGAGGCAGTGAACAGGCCTTTCTTCTCGGCGACGATCGTCGAGACCGCCGCTAAGTGATCAGCCTCGATCGCGTGGTGCAGCCCAAGCACGAAGCCGATAAGCAGCACGGAGAAAGTTGATAGTTCAGGCGTAAGTTCCATCTTCGCTATCTGAAATCCCAAATTTGAAATTCAAAAACAAAGTCCAAAGTCAAAACAAAATCCAAGTCCGATTCAAACAGAGATCCCGGATCCCAAATTAAACTGTCAGTCCGCCGTCGACCGCTATCGTTTGGCCGGTCACATAACTCGATGCATCCGACGCGAGGAAAACGATTGTGCCTTTCAACTCACCCTCATTGCCGATACGCGGGATGACGTTATTTTCCTGAATCGACCGTTCGTACAAGTCTATCACCGCGTCCGCGAGCCGCGAATGAAAGAACCCGGGTGCGATGGCGTTGACGCGGATCCCTTGTCGCCCCCAGCTTGCCGCGAGCTCTCGGGTCAATCCTATCAGTCCCGCTTTGCTTGCGACATAGCCGGCATAGAAAGGGCCGTTCGCGGACGACGTCAGCCCCGCGATGGACGTGACGTTTATGATCGATCCACTTTTCTGTTTGAGCATTTCGCGCCCGGCGGCCTGGGCGAACAGAAAGCAGCCGGTCAGATTTACATCCAGGACATGCTGCCATTTGTCCAAAGGCATATCCTCCGGCATTGCACCCCACGAAACGCCCGCATTGTTTATCAAAATATCCACGCTGCCGAATTTCTCTTTCGTCCCACGAACCACCGCTTCGACTTCGCCAGCGTTCGCAACGTCACAAACCATTCCCGCTACGTTAAAGCCATTCGCCTGAAACTCATTTGTGGTTTCATCCAGCCATTCGGCCCGACGCGCGCAAAGCATAAGGCTCGCCCCCGCTTCGGCCAAACCCTGCGCCATTTCCTTCCCGATCCCTCGCGAGCCGCCCGTGACGATCGCGGTCTTGCCCGTTAGATCGAAGAGTTCTCTAATATGCTTTGCCATCGTGAGTCTCTAACCAAAAGTTACCGGAGGTAATTATGTAATTATTAATTACGTAATTGCTAATTACACTGCCAAAAACGCCTCGTTCCGACCCGGCGAGTAGGTTCGCGCTTCACTGCCGTTTGCGATTAAATGGATGTATGGCCAAAACGGAAAAGGAGCTCGCGTTTCTGCGGGACCTTTATATAAATGAAGAGTGGACTAGGCGGTTTACCGATCTCGTCGATAAGCATCTGACGTTTTCGGATGAAGAGAACTTTCTGTACGTTAACGCCGGGACCGGCGATCACGCCTTCGCACTGCGGGAAAAGCTGGATAAGAAAACCGCGGTCTTCGCCACTTCGGAAAATGAACACATTTTGAATATCGCCCGCGACAAAGCAGTAGCGGTTAAGTCCGATGTGGACTTTTCAACGCTCGAGTTCGAGGATGATTCGTTCGATATGGTGCTCGCCGACGCCTCCTTCGTGCAGCCCGTAGACCTCGAAGACTTGGTCCAGGACGCAAAACGCGTAACGAGGCGCGGAGGGCGGGTCGGCGTATTTCTTCCGGCTGTCGGAAGCTTTGGGGAGATCTTTTCATTGTTGTGGGAAGTTCTCTTTAACGAAGATCTTGCCGGGCACGGCGCCGTGGTGGAAAAAATAATAAGTGAGCTGCCGACAGTTTCCGACGCGGAAGGCCTGGCCGAGTCGGCGGGTTTGATCAAGGTCAATACCTATACTTCAAAGGAGATCTTCGAATACAAAAACGGCGTCGAGTTCGTAAACTCGCCTCTCGTCGCGGACTTCCTGATGCCGGTGTGGCTGGATACGCTTAACGAACAAGAAAAAGAGCGAGTCACTGAAAAACTCGCTCAGCTGATCGATTCTGAAGATGAAAGCTTGTCGTTCCGGTTCTCGGTTAAAGCAGTTCTGCTAACCGGGGAAAAAGGTTAAGAGAAAGTGAGAGGGTGGGAAAATGAGATGGTGAGGTGTTACCTCGTGACCATCTCACTTTCACAATTCTAAGACTGTTTCGCTTGCTCCCGCCTCCGCATCTCTTCCATCAATGCTTCGTCGCTCATAGCTGTAACCTGTGGGGCACCTGGGTTCGACGAAAGCTGTGCCGCACGTTGTTCTTCTTCCTCGGCTTCGCGCATTCCTTCTTTGAACGCCTTCCTCGACTGGCCGAGCGATTTCGCAAGCTGCGGCAGGCGTGACGCGCCGAATAAAAGGAATAGAACCGCCACCACCAAGATAATCTCTGTTGTTCCGAAATTCATAATTTTAACCTGTCCCGATCAGGACGCCTCGCCGCAGTTCGTCACGGCGTCTACATAATACAGCTAAACCCGTGCAGAAATCACGCAGAAACCGACTGCGTTTTGAAGCGGTCCATCGCGTCCACGAGGGCCGAAGTGATCCCCTTCTCCGAAACCGAGTGCCCGGCGTCCGGGACCACGATAAATTCCGCCTCCGGAAAAGCCCGGTGCAGGTCCCACGCCGACGTGATGGGACAAACGACGTCGTAGCGCCCCTGGACGATGACGGTCGGGATGTTTCGAATCTTGTCGATGTTCTCGATCAAATAATTCTCGCTCGGGAAGAACGAGTTGTTCATGAAATAGTGGCACTCGATGCGGGCGAGGCTGAGCGCCTCGTGCTCGCCTTCCCAGTGCTCCATCAAATCCGCGTCCGGATAAAGCTTCGACGTTGAGCCTTCCCACACGCTCCACGCGCGGGCGGCAGATAGACGCACTTTCTCGTCGTCGCTGGTCAGACGTTTATGGTATGCGGAGATGAAATCGTGGCGCTCGTCTTCCGGAATCTCGTCGCGGTAGCGTTCAAAGAAATCGGGAAAGATCTCGGACGCGCCGTATTGATAAAACCATTGCAGTTCTTTTTTTCGCGTCAGGAAGATCCCGCGAAGGATGAGCCCAAGGCATCGATCAGGATGCGTTACCCCATACGCCAGGCTTAAGGTGCTGCCCCACGAACCGCCGAAGACGTGCCATTTTTCAATGCCGAATTTTTCACGCAGTGCTTCGATGTCGTTGATTAAATCCCACGTCGTGTTCTCCTTCAGCTCGGCGTGCGGCGTGGACTTTCCCGAGCCACGTTGGTCGAACAAGACGACCTGGTATGCCTTCGGATCGAAAAACTGACGGTACATCGGGATCAATCCACCACCCGGCCCGCCGTGCAGGAAGACGACCGGAATGCCCTCGGGATTCCCGACCCGCTCGTAGTAGATCTCGTGAATATCGGAAACCTTCAGCATCCCCGAATCGAACGGTTCGATCTCCGGATATAGAGTTTTCATATGAGGAGATGATAACCGAAGAGGAGACGTTTGAAAATGGAGTGGCGCGAGCCGAACGAGGGTTAACCGCAGATGGCCCGGGTTGCTGCCGATTTGGGCTGATCTGAAAACTTCGGTCCGATCCTCCGGGGGGGGCTTGAACTCGGCCTAGTAAGCTCCGTCAGGAGCGGCATGTTTGTAGAGCCGAATGCGACAAAGGAAAATCGAGCTCCGTAGGAGCGACATAGATGCCGCTCCCACCCAGCTCACGATTCCTCCTCATACTGCTGCTACCAACATCTCGCTCCTAGCGGAGCTGAAGAAAATTATCGAACCACAACTGAAACACCAGCAGTGTCCAAAGTTCTTTGTGATGCGAGGCCGCTCCTGCTTCGTGTTCACGAATTAGTTTCTGCACATACTCCGGTTCGAATAATCCCTGCAATTTCAGACGGTCAACGGCAAGCATGTCGTGCATGAGCGGGTTCAGCCGCCCCTTGAGCCATTCGGCCATTGGGATCCCAAAACCTTTCTTCGGGCGATGGAGAATCTCATGCGGCAGCAGGTCCTTCATCGCTTCTTTCAGGATCACCTTCCCGTTTTT
>DATLCA010000017.1:0-5461 GCA_035526605.1 Pyrinomonadaceae bacterium
TGCCGTTTGGTTCATGCGTCGTCGACGCGTCGGACGCGTTGTTCGACGGGTGGGAACGGGTGTCCGACGCTTGAATCGACGGGTGTCCAACGCGTCCAAGCGGTTGATCATTCGGCGTTAGCGATCTTCGCCGCGTGCGTGGGAGCGTACATGCTTTTTTTCGGACGTTGAACCGCGAAATACACGAGAAACGCGAAACGATGGAACGTGGCCGGAATTTTTTATTTATTTATCTGGAATAGGTGGAACATCCGCTTTCGCTCAGAGCTACGGCGCGGGTCGAGCGTTTTGCGTGGAACATCGCCGTCGGGCTCTCGGGGGAGCACGCTCAAGCGTGGACACCAGCCTGTGGAAGTCGTCGCCGCTCGGATTGCTTCTTCCTTCACAGATTTAAGATGTCAAACAGCGCGGGTACGCATGCGTACACACTTCGCCGGTTGGCGAATTTCTGCGGGGAAGCTGGAATCCCTGTTCGGGACGCCGGCTTTCGCACAGCTAGAATTAGGATGGGAGATTGGCGGAATTTGTCAATTACTTCCGCGGTTTTTGCAGGCTGACTTAGATCTGACGGGAAAAAGACGCGACCGAACAGCGAGGAGGCCATCCATGCGCCGGCAAAGGATAGTAATGATCACTTCCGTTGAACTTCCTTGAAACTCAATGCCACGCTCGTGAGACTCGCGCGATGGACGAAGCGGTAATGCGGGCAGCCTTCGAAGCCACGGTTAATTTTTTCGACCGCCATGCGGAGGCCAAGGCTGATTTGCAAAACAGGTTTCCTTCCTTGGACTATCGGACCGTTTCTGAAGCGTATCTGGCAGCGTGCAAATTGCGGGAAATAGCGTATTCCGTCGCGGAGAAACACCGCGACGGCATCTACTCGATAGAGGCTGCATTGCTCGCGCTCCGCACCGAATGTCCAGGCTTTCCTGCGCAAGTCTACATGGAGCCGTTCAACCGTGGATCGTTTGAGAGCCGATGATTCTGCCCCCGCACCATGATTGAGCTCCACCTCAAATGCAATGAACAGAAATCGGATTGCATTTCGTTTCAGCTCCGAACAACGAACTGCGGTGGCGAGAGGCTCCTGCTTCCGCAGCCTGAAATCACCGGTCTCACATTCATTGATTCAAAAACCGGTAAGGAAGCAGGGTGGTTTACGTCGGTTCTTGTGTCTTCGACGTGGGCGGGCAAAGTCCTTGCGCCGAAAGAGCATTTCGATGTGACTTTCCAAGTTCGTCCTCGGAGCGTCCCGCAGCCGAAAGCGGACGCGCTGGGGCAGGGCGGAGATTACTTCCGCTTTTGCGTCGAGCTTCATCCCAGCATTTATGCGGTTCATTACGCCTTCACAGTGGACGAAGATTATTTCGACCCCGATTCTCATTGGGGCTTGCCTCAGCTTGAGCGCGAAGCCGCAAAGCAGTCGGCAATTCCGTGGGTCGGCACAGTGAAATCGAATATCCTGACAATTCAAGTCGGCTAATATGTGCAGGAACGAACGGCGGCTTTCTGCAAAATTCTTCCTTCTTAAGATGTGACCGCACGGTTCGAGACGGAACCGCTTTCAGGGTTCGTTGTGTTCTTTTGATCGGGACCTAGGGTAAACCCGATCTGATCGGGATTACCCTAGGCTTCGCAGACGTAACGCCTTCAGCGTTTTTAGAAGGGCGCGAGTTCGCCGAGAAATGCCAAGCTATCTGTGTTCAGCATGGCGCCGCTTTTGAATCCGAAGCCCGCTCTTTCGGGTTTGGATTTTACGCTGCGACATATGCGCGAAATGCGGTTGCGATTTGTTGGTGTAGCTCGGAAAGAAAATCGGCGGAACCGACCTCGCGATCGACATGGTTGAAAAGTCCATCGCTGCCGACTTCCAAGACGAGCCACCGGCCATCTTCGCTTTGGATCAGGTCAGCGCATCCGAAACTTCCCGTTAGGCCGACAGCAGTGAATGCGCTTGCAGCGGCCTCGGCAGCTTCGGCCGGGGGCGATGTTTCGAGTTCGTAGATGGCGCCGCGTGCGTGCGCGACCCATGGGCTGGTTTTGCGCCGGGAGGAAACTTTCTCGTCACCCAGCCGAATAACGATGATCCCGCGATGTAGGTTCGATAGACGCGCGGGTCGGTCATGCGAATAAATTCTTGCAGGATGTAAGGCCGGGGCCACATGTCGGGAATCGTTGAATGCTGAGTGACGAGCATGTGGCCTGCGCCGCCGCAGCTCGTCGGGAATTTCAAGCACCACTCGCCGCCGCTGTCGCGTGCGTGCGTTAAAACAGCAGTTGGCGAGTCGAGCAACAACGTCTTGGGCGCCGGGACTGCATTGGTGGTGAATACTTCGGCAATTTTTCGCTTGTCGGCCGTGATCTCTAATGCGCGTAACGGGATAAACGAACTTGGGATTTCGGAGAGGTTCTCGTAGGCGAGGACGTAGTTATGGCGGTGTGGTTTTTCGGAGATCGGAACGTCGAGGGCCTTTGACAATTCGTGCGCTAACGGCTCGAACGCCCAGGCCGCCGATCCTGAATTAAGTATGCATCCGCCGTTCGTCATTCGCCGGGCCTATAATGAAACCGATTCCGCGCCAAGTTAGGATTTTTTTTTTGCGGTGAGTCAGTCGGTCATCACCAAGGAGCAGCTCGAAGCGGCTGCATTTGCTGCGTCGTAATTCGACTTGAAACCTTTCGCCGATCTGCAAAACCTCCAGTGGATGAAGTGCTCGACCTTCCTCACATCGTTTGTGTTTCTCATCACTGTCTTTTCGATAGGATGTAAAACGCCCGGCGATACCAATGTGAAGAGTGGCTACGGGCTCTCCGCAAATAATCCCGTGAAACTTGGTTCGAAGGATAAGTTCGGGGGTCCCGAAGCAGAGCGAATTTTTCTTCAGCATCTCGAAGACTCCGCCGGTCGGCGTTACAGGTGGACAAGAAATGGAAGTGTCGGACCGGGACCCGATGGTCATATGGTCGACGTTTTTAGCAATGCGGAGGGAGGCCTCACGAAAATCTACATCGACATGTCTCACCCGAAGATTCCCCCCTTCAGGGCGGCTCCTCCCGACGGCTTTAAACTTTGGTTTTAGTTCCTTCAAGGCTCGAGCATCGAACCTATAGACCCAATCCACGTTTCACCTCTTCGGCGGAGTACGTTTTGGCTTTTTTGCGGAGACGTTGAGTGGCGAGGTAAATGTCTTCGCGATTGGTGAGATGTAGAATCGTCTCGCACGCGTAGGATGCTTTCGTACGGCGCGGCTTTTTCTTGTTGGCCCATCGAGGCAGTTTTCAGTTCGCGCTACTTTCAAAATTACTGCGCGACCTTCGATCTTTGGAAATCCCACTTGATGGTGATGGTCGTCTCCATGGAACCGATGTAGCCGGTGTAGTTGGTGGAGCCGGAAATGACGTTGGTATCGCCGCCAATGGGCCCGCTGAAAACAGGAAGAGACGGGAGCAAAAAAGTGTCTGGGCTGGTCGAGGTGGAGTGAGTGCGAGTGGATTCCAAGCAGCCGATGCCGCCGACGTACAGGCTGGAGCGTTCGGTGCGGCGTTCCGCGGGGTAAAAGTTTTCCTGCTGATCGCCGAAAGAGAAGAAGACGATGCTCACATTGTAATTGGTGGCCTGAATGGTGAGGGTCGCGCCATAAATAGCCACCGCGCTCCCGCCGCTCTCGCTTTTGTCCCGACTGAAGCTGATTCCGCATTTGCTTTGCGTTTGGGAATACAGTTCGTGGAAATTGCGCCCGGTTCCCTGCCCGGCGATATTGAGGGTGGCCATCAAACCGAGCCCCGGAATGATTTGTTCGGTGGCGTTGGTCACGACTCCGCCAAAGCTAACGTCGTAACTCTCGGTGGTCTCGGTATAGCCGGTGACATCGGAAATATGTTCAAAAGCGTCCCCAGTCTCCTCCGTGCTGATCGTGCCGTTCCACTTGGATTTGGTGCAAACGTCGATGACGCCTTGTGTAATGTTATCGTTCAAATCGAAGCAGCCGAGCGCCGAATTGTGCTCGATCCCCAGAAGCGATTGTTGCCGCACAAGCGTAATGAGGTCGATGAGACGTTGGCGTTCCTGGTGGCCCCCCAGGCAGCACGTTTCGATTTCTTTGAGACAGCCTTTGAAGCCGGGGCAGAGCGTTCCTGCCGAGAGCACCTGGGCGGTGCAACGTTCGCCGTCCGGCACGCCGAGCATTTGCATCTGCCGCTCCAGGCCCAGCGACGCTTCCAGCAGGACTTTGTTAAGCGAGCAATTCACGGCTGCCTCAGGCCAATGGGGCGCGATGAAGCTGTTGTAGAAATCACAGGACATTGGGCCGACCTGCTCGAAGATATCCGAGGTGTCGCTTTCGATTCCCACAAGCTGGCGTTGCCGTTCTATTTCGAGGATAGCTGCGATATCGGATTGGGCAGCGCGAAGCGCCTTCCGAATTTCAGAGCGAATTCGCGCGGCCTCGGCCACGTGTTGGGGAAAGCAGAGAACAGAGGTCGGCAGCGGCTGCTGCGCGATTTGGAGGTTGGACTTTTTGCCGGCGAAAAACGCCGCGGTGGACGCCGAGACCGATTGGCTAACTTGCTCGATTTCCTGCGTCGTCGCGAGAGCCACGCCGAAAAGGCCCGAGTGCGTGATCGGTATCGCGACGCGATTGGTGAAAACGCGGTCCGGCGTCAGGGCGAGATTTGAACCGTCGGAATTGGCGGTGAAGCTCGCGATTTTACGGCGATCGATGTTTGTGGGGAAAGTGACGCTGAGTTCGCCGCCGCCGTAAAGTTCCGGATCGTCTGGACCAATTTGAACGGCGCCAATGAGTCCACCGGAGAAAGGCAGGCCGCTAATGTTGGTGACGAGCGTCATCGTCAGCGTGGTTGGTGTGACGATGTTGTTGGATGGAAAAGTCAGAGTGAATCGAGTTCCGTTCGTGCCTTCGAGAACGGTCGAGCCGCCCTGCATGGTGGCGAAAAGTTTTGACGTGTGCTCTGGGTTTGACTTTGGCGTGATGCTGATCGGCGCGACGTCGGGGCGACCGCGGAAGAACTGCGCAGGGTCAGCCGTGAGCGTACCGCTGAATTCGACGCGGCCGTTCGAAGCGATCGAGGAGAAGAGCGTCGTCCAATTGGCGAGGTTGGAAGATTTTTCGATCGCGTAGGCGGAACCGGTGTTGCCGAGCAGGACGAGTTGGAGGCGATTGGAACTGACGACGAGCGGCTCGAAAGTGAGTTGGGCGTTCGCGTTCTCGGCCGCGATGAACGAGGCGAGAAATAGCACAGGGAGAGACACGGTGCGGGGAATCATGGGGCTGTTGAGTTGGAGCTTACTTAAACTATTAGGAAACATCGGAAGCCATGTCGAGTTTAATTCGGCCGGCTTGGATCTCAAAAAACGCGGGCCGCAACTGCCGCAACGGCAGCGACTTCAGACGCCCGAAAGTCACCATCAAGACGACGTTGGTTTGTGCCGATATTCGTAACC
>DATLCA010000018.1:0-12654 GCA_035526605.1 Pyrinomonadaceae bacterium
CAAGAAGTCCTCCGGTGTTCTCTCACGTAAGCTTCCACGGTAAGTTTCAAAAGTTTAGATTCTTTTCCGGTGAATTTCAAACGTTGAAATTTTCCCAAATTTACCGGGTTCGAACAAATTCACCTGAGCAACAACGTGCCCGAACTTCGCGGCTTTCCGCCCTGGCGGGAGAATCATCGGGAGAGCTGCCGAGCTTGGGTTCCGGCTCACCCCGGATCGACTCCCGCGTCCAAGGTCCTCAAGCATCCGCTCCGCGGGAATCGGTGTCCGTGCCCCCCCCCAACCCGGGCACCCTGCGCGCGACCCGCAGTCGCGGGTCAAACTCGATATGCTCAAGACGAAACTTGCCAATAACGTTGGAACCCGGCAGCCGCAAAGGCGTACAAACCTACAACACTTAGGTTTTTGCTGGACAATCCTTAAAATGCCCAGCCGATTTGCCCGCATTTCATTCCCTTGTCACAAAATCACGCCGTGTGGTGTATTTTATGTGAAAAGCATTTGATCAATGCTGACGATGAGCAAATCGACGGAAATATTTGTGGACTCGATGTCCGAACAAACAGCGGCCGCTGCAGCGAAAGAATCGATCGGGTTTGAGGAGGCCTTTACCCTCCATCACCGAACTGTCTTTCGAGCGGCGCGGTCGGTCGTGCAGGACGCCGGTCTGGCCGAGGATGTGACTCAGGAGGTCTTTATCAGGTTGTACAAGCACATTGACACGCTGCCCAACCTCGAGATGCTCCGGCCGTGGCTGATAAGGGTCGCCCTAAATGTTGCAAAGAACACGATCCGCGGGAATATAAGGGCGAACACGCGGGATGAAAACTACGTCAAAGAGACAGTTGAAAACAGTATATTTTCGGTCGAGTCGGAGTACGAACAAAAGAACGAGGTGAGCGAGATCAACCGAGCATTGAGCAAAGTAAAAGAGCCGCTCAGAAGCTGCCTGGTTTTGAAACAACAGGGACTTTCATATCGCGAGATCGCGGAAAGTCTTTCGCTCAACGAGTCGAGCATCGGGACCTATGTCGCCAGAGCTCGAGCCGAATTTATGCGATTCTACGGCAAGGTGGGGAAAGAATCTCTATGAACGGAAAATGTTTTGAGATAGGCGCTATTCAAGCCTTTTTGGACGGCGAGACCACGCCGGATATGTCGCTGCAGTTGACGGATCACGTTGCGGGCTGTGACAACTGTGCGAGGCTGATGGCGGACGCGGACGAACAGAACGCGGTCGTTTTTTCCACACTTGAACGCGAATTGAACACGCTCGTGCCGACGCAGCGTCTGTGGTCCCGGATCAACGAAACCATCGAAGTCGAAAAGAGCCGGATGCCCATCTGGCAGAAAGCTCTCGTTTATGTAAGAGTCGCCCTCGCGAATCCTTCCTTGGCGGCGGCCGCCGGGATCCTGTTAGTGCTTGGAATGTTTGCGGTGTTTGTCGCGGTTCGGGATGGTCGCGATACGTCGACCACTGTTGCGGAGAATACTCGTCCGAACGCCGCCGGGCAGCCTGTGCGGAACGAGACGGTTAACGTCGAGACGACCGGCGGAGACCCCGCTATCCCTAGTACGGCCTCAGTTGCTCCGTCCGCTCGCACCTCCAACTTGAAAGATCCCGAGCTGCGAGCCCTTGCCGCGAGTGTCAAGGCAAACCAGAGAGAGATTCAGCCGCGTACTGCCGATTACCGGCCGGCCTATAGAACGCCGTCCGCCGATACTTACCTTGAGGGTGAAGAAGGTTACATAAAGACGATCTCGGATTTGAAGCAGAACGTGGACACGCAAAAGGACGCGGTCATGACCCCTTCAAGCCGCGTTTCGTACGAACGCGACATGGCGGTGGTCAACGATTCGATCAAGCGCATGCGCGAGGTCGTAAAGAAAAATCCCCGCAACCAGGCGGCCCGGCAAGTGCTTTATTCGTCGTATCAAGATAAGATCGACCTGCTTAATTCGGTCGCACAGCGTGAAGAGCTGATGGCGAGCTTGAGGTAGTCGTAGAAGGAATTTAATGCGCCGAAATTTGAAAAACCTTTTCTGCCTTTTACTTGGATTGTGCCTGACCGTCGGCTTCGCGGTCGGCACGTTCGGTCAGGTAAAGCCGCCGAAGGTTCTGAAAGACCCAAAACCGAAGATCTATCCAGTCCCGCCCGGCCACGAAACGCCGGGTTTTTTGGACGGCGATGGAGAGACGTCAGAAAAATCCACGATGGTCGACGCGAGTGTCGCGATCACGCTGTGCGTCGCTCAGGGTGATCTTAGAATAAACGGCTGGCATCGAAATGAAGTGCGGGTCTTCGTGAAGAACGGACGCCAGTTCAAGATGAAACCGCGCGAAAAGTCCCCGGAAACCGGAAAGGTGAATTGGCTTTGGATCGGTAACGTCGTCGAAGGGCGCCCGGCCCCGCTCGCGCAGTGCCTCGCGGGCGAGCACATCGAGATCGATGCTCCGGTCGGTTCGACTTTTGACCTCGAGGCCGCGGCGGCGCGAACCTCAGTTGATTCGGTAAAAAAAATAAAAGTTAAGACCCGCACCGGCATTATCTCTTTGCGGAATATTCCCGGCGGCATCGACGCGTACACGGCCCAGGGCGACGTCATCGTCGAGAATTCGGGCGGTGCGATCGAGATCGAAAGCACGACGGGCAACATCGTCGCGGTCGAAGTAAGCTCTGGCCAGATCGGCGACCTTTTCAGCGCCCGAACAAACAGCGGAACGATTTCGCTCCAGCGGGTAGATCATCGTCAGATCAAGGCGAGCTCGATCTCCGGATCGCTCCTGTTCGACGGAAAATTCCTGGAGGGCGGGATTTATACTTTCAGAACGTCCAATGGCTCGATAATGCTGGCGATACCCGCGATTTCGTCGTGCACTTTCACGACCACCTATGGGGAAGGGGCGTTCCACTCAGAAATTCCCCTCAAGACGGTTACGGAAAACATTACTCCGCGGGCCAAGATAGTTGTTTCCAGGTTAGGAAAAGGTGACGCGACGGTAAATCTCACCACCAGCAACGGAAGTATCGGGATACGAAAGCAGGCTTCGCCCTAGAATTCGCCGAGCCGGCGACCCGTCCTCTGCTCGAACTGCTCAGACATCGACGTCGTGCCCTCTCCGCCCTCGTCACGCGTCATTCTCTCTAGCCGCCACATCGGAAGAAAATAATCGCTCATAGGCAAGTATTGCTCGCCGTCGACGATCGACTGACACCAGTCGTCGAAGTATCCGAGGTCGATGCCCCGTACGTAAACGCCGGCAGCATTGATCTCGTCGACGATCCCAAGAAGTTTTTCGCGCGGTGTGTGAAGGATGAGGATTACGCTTTCGCCCGGTTCGATCTTCATGGGTGAAGAATAGCTTTGGAGACGTTATTTGTCATTTGTCTTTTGTCCTTGGTCATTCGTCCTTTGCCGTTGGTCTTTTGTTTCCGCCAGCAAGGGCCAGCGACAAAGGACAAATGACCAAGGACAAATGACTATGTATACCCGATTATTCTAAAATCCAAGACAGATGCACATCATCCGGATCGAGCTCGAGAACATCAAATCTCACGTCGATGCCGCGTTCGAATTCGAGCGCGGCACGACCGCGATCATGGGCGAGAACGGGGCGGGGAAGACGACACTGATCGAGGCGGTCGCGTGGACTCTCTTCGACGTGCTCGATTACAAGAAAGAAGATTTTGTCCGCCGCGGGGCCAAAAGGGGTTCGGTCCGCGTAACGTTCGAGAGCGGCCTCGATGAACGGCGTTACACGGTATACCGCGACACCAACACCGGCTACAACGTCTACGACCCCGGTTTGAAAATGCGGATCGCGGACAAGAAGGAGGAGGTCTGCCGGTTCCTTTGGCAGCATCTCGGCGTCGATCCGGGGACCGACCTTGATTCACTTTTTCGCCGCGCGATCGGCGTCCCGCAGGGAACCTTCACCGCGATTTTTCTCGAAACCCCGGCCGAGCGTAAGAAAGCTTTCGATAAATTGTTGAAGGTTGAAGAATATCGCCGCGGGGCCGAAGAACTGCTTCGGACGGCGCGTTTTATCGATCAGCAAACCGCGGCGGTACGCGAGCGTATAGCCCGTGCCGAAGGGGAAGTGGCCCGCATCGACTCGGTTGAAGACGAGCATGAACGTTTCGCGGCAGAAGTGGGCGATCTCGGAATGCGGCTCGAACAGATCGTTAGCGATGCTGCCGAGAGGCAAGCTTCTGTCGAGATTCTCGATAAGGCTGAAGCGGAACTTAATGACGCTAAAGTTTTGCTCGAAGCACGTCGGAACGATCAGGCGAGGCTCAATCTCATTCTCGCCCAAAAACAAAGCGAGCTCGCTCAGGCGCGGGACGCGGCCGCCAGGATCGCGGAGGTAAAGTCGGACTCCGAAAAGCACAACGCGGCCGTCCTGCGGCTGCGAGAGCTCGAACGCGAACGCGTCGAACGCGAAAAGCTTCGAGAGAGCCATTCGAAAGTCGAGGCGGCTCTGGCTGCTGTCCGCACTGATCAAAAATATTCAAACGACGCTCTCGAAAACGCGCTGAAGGCCCGTGCCGCGATCAACCAGTTGAAGCAGGCCGCCGTGGAAGAAGATCGTCTCGAGAAAACATTAGGGACGCTTCGCGATCTTGCGGCGCAGTCCAAGGCGATCGCGAGTCAGATCGGGGCTCTCGAAGAGAAGATCCAGCGCCTTCGTGAAAGTTACCGAGCTAACAAGGAAGAACTGTCGGTCGCACTTGATAAAGCCAATTCTGCCAGCGGGCTCGAGACTCTCGAGAAACGGGACGAGACGATACTTCGCGAATTGGCGTCCCTCAACGCCGCGCTCGAACGGGATGAGCGTTTCCAGCGCGAGATCCAAAACGGCCTTTGCCCGATCCTTTCGCAAAAATGTTTGAACCTGAAGGAGGGTGAGACGCTCGACGATTTTGTGACGAGTCAGTTCTCGGACCTCCGCACGCGGATCGCGTTTCTGGAAACGGAACACGGCCAAGTCGCGGTCGCGCTGCAGACATCGCGCGAAGCTGAAAAGTTTTTGAAGCAGCTCGCCACATTGCAGGCGCGCGAAAAGGAGATCGCGGACGAAGGGAAACGTCTGAACGAAGAGCAGGCTTCGCTTCAAACGCAGCTTGAAACGCTGCCGAAGATCGAAGGCGAATTAGCAGAAGCCGAGTCGGCATTGCGAGCGCTCGCGAATCCGAGAGCAAAGATACAGCTCCTCGAGGTCGAAGCCCGACGCGAAGGCGACCTGAGTCAAAAG
This sequence comes from Pyrinomonadaceae bacterium, assembly GCA_035526605.1. Taxonomy (GTDB): domain Bacteria; phylum Acidobacteriota; class Blastocatellia; order Pyrinomonadales; family Pyrinomonadaceae; genus OLB17. The sequence continues at coordinate 5,258 of DATLCA010000018.1, forward strand.
CTTTCAAACACCGAAGCGAACGTCGAACGCCTTGATAGCGACCGGAAGATCCTCGTCGAACAGCTGGAAATGTACAAGGATTTTGACCAGCACTGGGGAGAGGCGACTGCGACCCGCGACACGACGGCGGACGCTCAACGCATCTATTTGACGAATGAAACCCTGGCTGGCTCGGTCGGCGAGCGTCAAAGCCAGGTGGAAACCGCGACCAAGGAAGCCGCGGACATCGAACGCCTGGTGACGGAATCGAAAGACCGGGTCGAGGCCGCCGAGGCCAGTTATGACCGCCATCGCCATACGTCGCTGCGGTCTGAGCTTTTGGCGTTGCAGAAACAGCAAGCAGAACTCGCCGCCCGGCTCGATGCAAGCCGCCGCCGCGCGGGCGAGCTCGAGGCCGAGCTCGTGCGATTGCGCGAGATCAAGAAAACCATCCAGAGTGAATTCAACGAAAAGGACCGGCTCGAGAAATCGGCGGAGCTGACGACATTCATCCGTGACACGTTGAAAGAAGCTGCCCCGCTGGTGGCGAGAAATTACGTCCATCATGTCTCCCTGGAAGCGAACAATATGTTCCGCGAGATCACCGGGAATGCCGAACACACTCTGAAATGGGTCGAAGATTACGGCATCCAGCTTGAGGAAGACGGTTACGAGCGCCCATTCGGAAGTCTTTCGGGCGGTGAGCAGATGGCCGCGGCTTTGTCGGTGCGTCTTGCCCTTCTAAAGCAATTAACCGACATCCGCATCGCCTTCTTCGACGAGCCGACGACAAACATGGACGCCGAGCGCCGCGAAAATCTGGCGATGCAGCTCGCGGGTTTGATAAAACATTTCGACCAGCTTTTCGTTATCTCGCACGACGACACGTTTGAAGGTTATGTGGATAATGTTGTGACGGTGAAGCGGGGAGAAAACGAGGAGAGCATTCAAAGGGCCCTCGGCGAAGCTAATTAATCGATGAAACAGGTAACAATCGTTTGCGACGGCTCGAGCCTCGGCAACGGCCGCGGTCAAACCCGCGCCGCGGCGGTCGCTGTGCTCGGATTCAAAGGTTTCTGGCGTGCTGTCGGCGAATACCTCGGGAACGCGACGAATCAGCAGGCTGAGATCGCCGCAGCGGCGCTGGGTTTGTCCAATCTCAAAGAAGCCTGCCAGGTGAAACTGTTCAGCGACTCGCGCTATGTGGTTGAGACGATGACCGGGAACTTTCGCAAGAAAACAAATCATGAATGGTGGGCGAAACTCGATCGGGCCGCATCAAAGCACGAGGTCCAGTGGCAATGGATAAAAGGCCACGCCGGACACGAGGTCCAGGAAGTAGCGGACAAAGCTGCGCGAACGATCGCCGCCGCGGGTGAAGTTGATGCGGCGATGTTGGATGATATGGTCGCGGATCTTGGAGTGCAGGAGCTTTAACCGCCGAGGCGGAGAGACGCGGAGAAGACTGAAAATGGTCTTGTAATGATTGACCTTCAACCACAGGCAAAACAAAGGCATTTCGCTCTGCGTCTCTGCGTCTCGGCGGTGATTTGTTTTGTTTTGACCGCGGGCGTCGTGGCTCAATCGAGAGGCGGCCAGGGTTGGGTATGGCAGAACCCTTTGCCGCAGGGAAATCCTTTAAACGCGATTCACTTCGCAAAGGATAAGCTTTCCGGATTTGCCGTCGGGGCGGACAACACAATTCTTCGAACGCAGGATGGCGGATTCACATGGCAACGTCAGGCACTCGCGCTCGACCTCACGCTTTCCTCGGTTTTCGTAAAAGACAAAAAGTCGGCCGTCATCGTCGGAGCCCGCGGCGGGATCTTTACGACCAACAACGGTGGACGCGACTGGATGTTGGCGAAGTCGGATGCGAAGGACCACCTCTACTCTGTCACGTTTGCCGGCGAGACGGGCTGGGCGGCCGGGACCTATGGCAGGATTCTGAAAACCATCGACGGCGGAGCGACGTGGACGCCACAGTCCGCGGGGACGGATGAACATTTATCCAAAGTTGCGGCCCTTGATAGCCTGACGGCCGTCATCGCCGGGACAAACGGCGCGGTTCTGACAACCCTCGACGGCGGCGATAACTGGAAACATTCGAACCCATGCGGTGCGTCGCAGATCACGGGCATCACCTTTCTGGCGCAGAAGTCGATCTTCGCCGTCGGCTATGCCGGCTGCGCCGTTAGATCGGACGATGCCGGTGAAACGTGGACCCGGATCAACACGTTCAGCCGCGCCGATTTTCTCTGCGTTTCGTTTTCGGATTCGAAGAACGGATCGATGGCCGACGCAAACGGCATGATTTGGCTCACCGGTGATGGCGGGATCACCTGGCTGCCCTTCAACGTGCGTACGAATCCTCGGCTCGCGTCAATTTACATGGGTGACAATTTCACCGGCTGGGCCGTCGGCGAGAACGGCCTGATCGTCCGCTCAGACGATGGAGGCTACAGTTGGCAGCGCCTCTCCGAAGGCGGCCGCGAAGACGTCGCCGATCTCACTTTTTTCGACGAGAATCTTGGTGTCGCGGCCGGCTCTAACGGAAAGATCTGGATTACGAATGACTCCGGACGGAACTGGCTGCCGGTATTCTCGGATACTGCGGCCAATCTCAACGCGATGCATTTCTTCAGCGATCAAAAGGGCTGGGTCGTCGGCGACAAGGGCACGGTTCTGCGGACGATCAACGGTGGGGCGAGCTGGGGCAAGGGAATCCCGAACATCACGGAAGATCTGTTGGGCGTCTATTTCGTCAGCGAAAAGATCGGCTACGCCGTCGGGGCGAACGGCCTAATCATCCGGACGAAAACGGCCGGCGCATATTGGGAGCCGATCGATTCCGGGACGCGGTCGTGGCTTGAAGATATTAAATTTGTTGACCAAAACCACGGCATTATCGCCGGCGACAAAGGGACGATCCTTGTTACGTTGGACGGCGGACTCACATGGTCGAAGGTGAAAACGAACGCGAGAGAGAACCTGAACGCCCTCGGATTCTACGACGAGAAGATCGGCTACGCGGTCGGAGCCAACGGCATCATCCTGAAGACGACCGACGGCGGGCTGTCATGGGTCGACGGGGAATCGCCCCTGCGTGCGAATTTGTACGCCGTTCTCGCGCTCGGTAGGGAAGAAGCCATCGCGATCGGCGAGCTCGGAACCGTACTCATCACAAAAGACGGTGGCGTGACGTGGCAGATCCAACCGAGTATCACCGGAAAAGTTTTGCAGACGATCGCGTTCCAGGGCGGGACGAACATGTGGGTCGGCGGACGCGGCGGGACGATCCTTAAACGAATCGCACCTCTCTCTCCCAACTCGATCGGCGGAGCGAAGATCGCACCCGTCCTGAGGCCCGCGGTAAAAATAAGACCAAAACCTCGAACCCCGATGATAACGGTCACCGACGACGGCGACATTCCCGTCGCTACGCCGCCCAAGAAAGAGCAATAAGTTTGGAGTCCCGCCTTTAGGCGGCATCGGTCTACGATGTGCTGCCTAAAGGCGAGCGCTTGTCGACGACAACACTGATCCACTCTCCCGCCCCGAAAACTTCGAACTTGCCGACCCCGGCGGATCGCAGGGCCGTCTCGATTTGAGATTTCTGATCTCCAAGAATTCCGGACAGCAACAATATCTTCGAGCTCTTTTCTACCAGCAGCGGAAGCAGCGGCTCGATAACATCCAATGTGAGATTCGCGCAGACGAAATCGAAAACCGGGGTATCGCCCGAGATCGAGCGATCGTGGAAAGCGATGAGGTCGCGGACTTCATTCAGCTCGGCGTTCTCTTTCGCGATCTTTACCGAATCGACATCTGTGTCACACCCGAACAATTTCAAATTTGAAATTTCAAATTTGAAATTGGAGAGCTCAGACTCGGATTTTGAGGATGCAGGTCGTGCCGCTGAAGACTCGGAACTAGAAAATGAAACGGCAGACTTGAGATTCGACGCGTCGGCTTCCGACTTCGCATTTGAAATTTGAAATTTCAAATTGAGCTTCGCCGCCGCGATCGCCAGAATCCCCGTCCCCGTTCCGACATCCAGAAAACTATCCCCCGGCTCGTAATACTTCTCGATCGCACGTAGACACAACTGAGTAGTTTCGTGCGTGCCGGTCCCGAACGCCATGTTCGGTTCGATGCGGATAACGATCTTCTCGGTCGGAGCCACGTCGCTCCATGGCGGGGCGATCACGAACGGACCGACGTCGGACGGCTTCCAGTGTTTCTTCCATTCGGCGAGCCAGTCGGTATTTTCGATCTCGCTTCGTTCGACCTTCGTCGCGGATTCTTCGTTCAAACCGTAGATGCTCAGCGCGTAATGCAGCTCGTCCTGGAAATGCTCGTCGTCCGGTAACTCGTTAAAGTATCCGACGACCGTCACGCTTTCCGCATTCTTCTTGCGAAGGTGATTTATCTCGGTGCCGAGCGCTTCCAGTGAATTGAAGGCGTACTCGATCGCCTCCGCCGACTCAGGGGCGACCGTGACCGAGATCGAATACCAGCGGTTAGGATCCGTCGTCACTCGTTCACTCCCATCTCGTCCAGATCTCCCGGACGATTCCGCCAGTCGGACACGACTTTGACGAATAGCTGCAGGTGGATTTGGTTGCCGAGCAGTTTCTCGATATCGGCCCGGGCCTCGGTGCCGATCTTTTTGAGTTTGGCTCCGCCCTTTCCGATGACGATTCCTTTTTGAGAATCCCGCTCGACGTAAATCGCGCAGTAAATCCGCGGCTGGACTGGGTCCGAGTCATCCCACCGTTCCGTCACGACCGCCGTCACATAGGGAATTTCTTCGCCGGTAGACGCCAGTATCTTTTCGCGCACCATTTCCGCGACGATGGTCCGCATCGGCTGGTCGGTCAGTTCGTCTTCCGCGAAGATCGGCTCTCCTTCCGGAAGATGCTTTGCGATCTGCGCGAGGAGATTGTCTATCGAATCACCTTTCAGGGCAGAGATCGGCACGATCTCCGCGAATTCATGTTCTTTCGAATAAAATTCGATGAGCGGGAGCAGGAGATTTTTCTCTTTGACCTTGTCGATCTTGTTGAGAACGAGGATTGCAGGCTTGTTCGATTCCTTGACCAGATCTAGAACGAACCGGTCCCCGTTGCCAGTCGAAATGCTGGCGTCGCGCAGCAGGATAACAAGATCGACCGACAGGATCGCGTCGTGCACGGCGGCCATCATGCGGCGATTCAAGAGATAACCGGGCTTATGAACTCCGGGCGTGTCGACGAAGACTATCTGCCCCTCGTTCCTCGTGACGATTCCCTGGATTTTGTGACGAGTGGTCTGAGGTTTATTGGAAACCGCGGCGATCTTTTCGCCCACCAGATAATTCAGCAGAGTGGATTTGCCGGCGTTCGGGCGGCCGATGAGTGCGACGTAGCCGCTGCGAAAATTCGAATCGGACATTGATTCGAGGTTAGCACAACGAGAGGTGATGAGAGATGGGTGATAAGAAAGAGTCTCAGGTCAGCCTCTTTCTTATCACCCATCATTCATCGTCTATCACTGATTCTTCAGCAACCTTTGCTTCGCGGCCATCGCTTCGTTGTATGCACCGCCGGTTACGTTACCGAGCTTGATGGCGGCGTCGTATATCCCGGCCGCGTATGTGCTGTCATCGTAGAACTCATAGATTTTCCCAAGTGCCACGTAAGAAAGTGAAAGAAGAGCGGTGTCGACCCTTTCCTTTTGCGCGATCCGGACAATGTTTTCGTACGCCACCTTTGCTTCAAGCAGCTTTGCTCTCTGCTGCTCATTGGAGAGGCTCTGGGCGGAGAGGCCCGCCGCGCGGCCAAGATTGTAGTAGATGCGGGGCTCACCCGGATTTTGCGAGAGAAGTGTTTTTAATTCGGATTCAGCCTGGGCGTATTTCCCCTCGTCGATCAACCTTTGAATTTCCACCAGGCGGTTCGTCACGGGATTGACCGCGATCACCGCCGAGCCGCTACTATTTTTTCGATCGCCCCGCGCCGCGAGAGCACGCCTGCGCGCGTCCGCAAACGAGCTGTAAGTACCGGCCTCTTTTGCCGGGTCGAAGGACAATATCATCTCGCGCATCGAGGACGCGATGTCGAAGCCCGAATCCTCTACTCCCTTCAGTTGTTCGGCGAAGTAGAAAACGAGGACCGCGCCCCTTTCGTAATCTTCGGACAGTTGCAGCGCGGTTTCGTCCGCAAGTGTCGCCTCAAACTTTTGCAGCTCCTGCGAAATTTTTTGTTTCTCTTCGGCCGTCTTCGCCTGATCGATGCGGCGCCGGCTCTGTTCAAGGGCGACACTCCTCTTTAAATTCTGACCCTGCTTCACGTCGATCGCTGCGACAAGCGAACGTGCGATCGTCAGGTATACATCGGGGGAGATTTTCGAATCGATCTTTCGCCGTTCTTCGAGAATCGCCTTTACGCTATCGCGGATCGTCGCAATGTCTTTGGAATTATTTATTACGATCGGGTCGATGACGAACTGCAGATATCCTCGTCGAGCTTCCGAAAATGTGATGTCGGTGTCCGGCGGCAAGATGACGAAATAGTCGTCCTTCACATTCAGGTAGATCGTGTTGCCAAGCGGGGCCAACATCTCCGGGACGATGGTGAATCTCCGCTCCCGGTCGCGGGTCTCCGTCTTCACCAGCGTCGCCGTTTTGCTGCCCGATTTTCGGGTTTCCGTTTTAACCTTCTCCGCGAAGTAAAGCTGGGGCCGGGTGTGAAGATAGTTCAAAAGGTCGCCGACCATCTCCCGGGACGAATTTCGCAATTGCCCGTCGGAAGCCTTCAGGTATGTCTTCACGTAGTCGTTCAGATTCGCGCTTATGCTCGAACGTCGGTAAAAGTCTCGGACGAGCGGGGCAAAGTCGAGCACGTCCAGAAGACTTCCGGGAAGGTCCGATGTGACAATCGGATCCGCCAGGTCCGGCACAGGTCCGAGCGCATAGGCCATGGAGATGAAGGGGGCGACGATCTCGGCGTCGGTCGCGTTCGGATTTCGCTTTTTATACTGGATAACAAACGCCGAAATGCGCTGTCTCAAGCCGTCGTTGAGCGCGACAAGGTCGCTTCTCAATTGCTCGCGGAACTTGAGTCCTTCCGGCGAAAGCCTCCTATTGAGGACCGGAACGCTCTCCCCGGCTTCATTCGTCGTCCGCGCGGAGTCGAGCGCCGCAAGCACGACGATCACGCGTTTGTCGGGCTCGATCTTAACTCCGTAATTCGAAAGATCGAAACCGGTCGGAACGTTCTGCGCAGAAGCTCCGGCGGCGAGAATAAAGAACAAGAAGGCGAAAGCTGCTCTTTTCATTGGGTCGAATTTGTTAGGTAAAAGATTCGGCAAAGAATGCGGTTACCGTTAGAAATTAAGGAAATCTCGAAGGGAAATCTCTGACCGTAACCGCGAAC
>DATLCA010000019.1:0-3612 GCA_035526605.1 Pyrinomonadaceae bacterium
CGACGAAACGTAATGTTTGAAATGCGTGTGAATGCCGAGATCCAGAATGTAATTTACTTCCTCGTCGAGCACCGTTTCGGGAAGACGAAACGCGGGGATCTGGCTGAGCATAAAACCGCCGCCCTTGTACTGTTCGTCGAAAAGATGGATCTCGTAACCAAGCGGCGCCAGATCGCGTGCGACCGTCAGGGAAGCGGGGCCGGCGCCGATAAGTGCAACCTTCTTGCCGTTCGGTTTGAACGGGGCTTTCGGCATCAGATGTTTGACGTCGTCCTTGTTGTCGGCGGCGACGCGCTTCAAACGGCAGATCGCGACCGGCTCTTCGTCGATGCGCCCGCGCCGGCACGCCGGCTCGCACGGACGATCGCACGTTCGGCCGAGAACCCCGGGAAACACATTCGAATCCCAGTTGATCATGTAGGCCTCGGTGTATCTACCTTCGGCGATGAGCCGGATGTACTCGGGCACCGGCGTGTGCGCGGGACAAGCGTACTGGCAGTCGACCACCTTGTGGAAATATTCCGGATCGTTGATGTTTGTCGGCTTCACTAAGGGTTACTTCCTTTTGTCTGGGTACTTAGCACTCGCCAGCTGCCGGCCAGGCGTTTCTCAAAAATAATACAGTTTGGCGTTGAACTCCAATGTTCACACATTGGAAGCTCCTGCTACTGCGGCGGATAGAAATCACGCTGACGAAGTCCCGGCGGAGTAAACTCGTAGACGATAAATCCGGTAAAGCGAACCGGCTGCCCATTCTCAAGGATCGGCTTGAACTTTGCTTTACACGCGGCGATTCGCGCTGCGGCGTGAAATATTGGATTACCGCTCTCCACACCGGCAAGCACAATTTTCCCGTTTTCACCGATCACGATGCGGACAGTGACCTCGCCGGACGGGCCATAGGCTCCGTGTACCGGATATACCGGGTCGGGGATGTCGATGGCAAGATCTCGCAGCGGGCCGTGAACGATCTGTCGCTCTGTCCCCATCTTTTTTGCTTCCGCTTTCGTCGTCTCTGCGAATGCTTTTCCGATCTTGAAATCGAGCCACCCTCTCGCTTCGACTGGGCGCCCATCCTTCATTGCAGGTTCGAATTTCATTGCCGCGATATGATCTTTTACCGCTTTTTGTACCGCCTTCAACTCCTCGTTGGGGTTCTTGTCGCACGGCCACGCCGGGCCAGTGAGTATGTGCACATCTCTCACGGATCCTGACTTATCTATCGCGAACGAAACCCTCAGCGCGCCGTCGATGCCGGCCGCGATAGCTGAATCTGAAAGTACGAAATTATCCGCAGATTTGAGCTTCGCATCGATCGTCTGCGACAACGAGACCGCGGTTGCCATCAGGGTCACAGTGAGAATGACGAGGGAACGATTCATGACCGGCAGTCTAGCATAAACGACAACGCAGTCCGGGTATGCTACTTTATGGTTTCTGTCTTTACCCGTATGAAATTTCGCTGGCGCTTCGGCCTTGTCGCCGCAATTTTCCTCGCAATATTTTGTCTCTACCCGCAGCTCAAGATGTTCTACCTGCGCGGCTCTGAGTGGAATGGGCATTACGCTTACAACGACATCGACGAGGTCGCGTACGCATCGTACGTGCGAGCTTTGATCGACGGCCGGCCCCGCAAGAACGATCCGTATTCGGGTCGTGACGAATCGCCGCAGACCCCTCAGCCGGAATCACTTTTCTCGATACAATTCGCAGCCCCGTACACGATTGCGATACCAGCCCGCTTGCTTGGTATCGGTACCCCGTGGGCAATGATCTTGTCGGGTGCGCTCGCGGGATTCTTCACCGCATTCGCGGCGTTCTGGCTGATCGCCCGGATGACGGGGAGCAATTGGTACGGGATGGCCGGGGCGCTCGCCGTTCTCGCCGGAGGTGCGCTCGCGGCGGGCGAAGGCGCGGCGCCGGAGGTCTTTCTCGACGGGTTCTCGTACCCGTACTTTCCGGGATTCAGGCGATATATCCCCGCACTGGCGATGGTCGCGGTGTTTGGGTTGTTTGCGGCGGTGTGGAAACTTTTGGGAAATGCGGAACGCGGAATGCCGAATGCGGAATTCGTGCCGGCAGATTCTGATACGGGCGACGCCGTGCGGGAAGCTAGGCAAGACAAGCCCCCGAGTTTCGTATTCCGCATTCCGTATTCCGCTTCGATCCTTCTAGCGATCCTCTGTTTCGCCTACACCGTCTTTTCGTATTTCTTCATTTGGACCACCGCCGCCGCGTGGTTGGGCTGCGTGTTTCTTGTCTGGCTGGTATTTCGTCCGGTCGGCTTTTGGGAGGATCTGAAATCTCTGTTTATTGTCGGCGCCGGCTGTGTAGCGTCCTTAATTCCGTACGCCTGGCTTCTATCCCGGCGCTCCGAGACGATGGACGATGTGCAACTCCTGGTCTATACGCGAGCTCCCGACCTTTGGCGCGTGCCCGAGCTTATCAGTATTGTCTGCGTACTGATGCTGGCGGTCGGTTCGGCGAAAAAGTGGATCCAATTTCGTGATCGGTCTACCCTGTTCGCTCTATCACTAGCCCTCGTCCCGCTTGCCGTCTTCAATCAGCAGATCGTGACCGGGCACTCACTTCAGCCGATCCACTACCAGGTTTTCATCGGTAATTACGTTGCCGCTCTCGCTTTGATCCTGACGGTCGGCGTATTGCTTCGAGAGAAGTTGAGCTCGTCCGGCCCCTTGCCGAAATTCGCCTGCGCGGGGCTTACAGTCGTCGCGATCGCGTGGGGCTTTACCGAATGCCATTACACCGTGCGGGTCCTTGACGAAGCCAACGTGGACCGGGACGCTGCGCTTCCGGTCGCGAAACGGCTCGAAGTGTTGTCACGCGACGACGTCGACCCGCATCGGTCGACGGTCTTGTCGTACGACATGATCCAGGCCGATGATATGCCCAGCGTTGCACCTCAGAATGTCCTTTGGTCGCGGCACCAGCACGTGTTCGCCGGGATGTCATGGCAGGAAAACAAAGATCGTTACTTCCAATTTCTGTACTACCTGAATGTCGACGCAAAGGGTCTGGATTACCTTTTGAAGAATGATTTCGTATCGAAGATCGCGTTGTTCGGCTGGGGTCGTCATTCGGACAGATTGAGCAGCGAGGCAAGACCGTTGACGTATGGTGAAATTGCGATAGAGGTAAATCGTTACGCGGCTTACCGGGCCAACTTTGATGCCGCGAGTGCCGCGAGTCCTATGCTTTCGTATGCGGTCGTCAACAACGAGGTACGGCCGGACCTCACGAATCTGGACAAATGGTATAACCGGGATGCGGGCGAGGTGATCGGGAAGTACACGCTTTACAAATTGGAGCTCCGAGCCCGGTAAGGCGCAAAAAAAGCCGCCTCGACGAGGCGGCTATATGTATTGCTAAGTAAATATAAATACTTCTTAAGCGGCTAAAAGATCGTTCGACGTTTCGGCGAAAACACGCCTGCCGTTTAAGGCATCGTCAATTATTTCGCGTACCGCCGAAGCGTCCGGATTAACTTCCATACGTGCGCAAGCACGAAGGTGCCGGATGATCCCCTGCGTTGCGATCTCCATAGCGTCGTCCGTCAGTTTTGAATAACGGCGAGCCTGGATGTGATCGATT
>DATLCA010000020.1:0-6735 GCA_035526605.1 Pyrinomonadaceae bacterium
AATCTCATTGAATATCGCGGAGCGTTTTTTCGGATCGCCTTCACGAGCCTGGTCGGCGAACAGCTTATCGACCTTTGCTTCCCATTCGGTTGCGGGAGTCTTTTGCGAGGGCTGCCACTGGTGAATATCTGAACCGCTCAACACAAAATTTGCGTAAGTGGTAGGCTCGACGCCCGAGGGCGTGAGACCGAAGAGCATCGCTTCGTAATCGTAAGTCGCACCTGCGGCGGCACCGATCTTGTTCGACTCGAGCGGGACGACGTTCATCTTGATCCCGAGCTTTGCAAGATCTTCCTGAACGACCGCCGCCATCAATTTGCGCGGCTCGTTCTCCGCCGGCACAAGGAGTGAGAATTCGACTCGATTTCCTTTCGCATCGAAAAGCTCCGGGGCTTCCGGCGTTCCCTTTTTCACAAAGCCGGCTTCGCCTAGAATCTGCTCAGCGCGTTTCAGATCGTATGTTGGTTTGGGCAGGTTAGGGTCGATCCATTCATGGTTGGCTGGGGTGACGAAGCCATAAAGCGGAGTCGCCAAACCTTGCAGTGTCTTCGTCGCGATCGTCGTGCGATCGACCGCCGCGGAAACTGCCTGTCTGAAACGCTTGTCCGAAAACCAAGCGTACTTGACCGGATCGCCTACCGGCTTTCCTTCCTTGTTCGCCTTGTTGAGATTAAAAATAATGTGATCGACACCGAGTCCCGGGCCGAGATCATACGCCTTTGCGGGCCCTGTCGAGTTGAGCAGCGAAACATAATCGGTCGCTCGGATGCGGTCGACGATGTCGAGAGAATTTTGGCCCATGCGAGTCATCGCTTGCGTCGCGTCCGGAACGACCTCGAACGACAGCTGGTCGAGATACGGCATCTGCGTTCCCTTCTCGTCCTTCCGCCAATAGTTCGGATTTCGTTTGAGCACGATGCGGTCACCCGCTGTCGCCGACTCCACCGTGAACGGTCCGCTCGTCACGATCTTTCCCGGCGCGGTCGTGACGTCCCAGGATTTTGCCAGCGTGCCTGCCTCGAGATCGGCATTGAGAACGTGCTTCGGAAGAACGCCGAGGTTGTCTATGTAAGTTTCGACTGCAGCGACGGGTTCGGGAAAGATGAACTGCATGTTCCGCCCGTCGATGACCTTTGTCGTGATCGGCTTGCCGTTGATAGTCATCGAATCTATCCAGGCGGCAGCCTCGCTCTTCGGGTCGTAAATCGCGGCAAGAGAGAAGGCAACATCTTCTGTCGTGACGGGATGTCCGTCCGAGAACTTAAGGCCCTCGCGCAGTTTCAAGTCGACCGTCTGTCGATCTGCTCCCACCGTCCAGCTCTCGGCAAGTGCCCCGCGATACTTTTGGGTCGCGTGTTCGAACTCGATGGGCCGGGCGGTCATCATGTAGAAAGAAACGAGTATCGAGGGTTCGTTGGTCGCAACCAGGTAATTAAAAGTGGTTGGCGGGGCGCTCAGACGACACGACAGCGATCCCCCGCGGGTACCCGGGACCTTTGCTGCGAATTTTGAGTCGGTTGCTGTCGTGTTCGACGTCGGCGGTTGCCCGCACGACAACAATAAAAAGGCGGAGAGGACATACAGCGGTATACGTCGAAGCGATGTAAAGACGGACATAAATTAAATCTCCGAATCTAAATTTCGCGCCGGAAGCGCATGGGGAATAGACTCAGTGAGTTTAGGTGTTTCGATTTTGCAAATCAATCCTATGTGAAGTAAGAAATATGAACTGTGAGCTGGTGGCTCCGAACTGGAACCTGTGGACTGCGAACTGGCGACTGGAATTCAAACCTGACCCGACAACTGTGAACGTTTGCCGGCCTCGCCGTTGATTCAAATCAGAATTCCCGTTGCCAGTCCGAGGTTTCCAGTTCCGAGCGAGATTTAAACCGTGGTCAAACTCATCGCGAAGAAACTTGTTCAGGGATTGATGATGATCTTGATCGTCTCGGCGGTGACGTTTGCGCTCTTGAGTTACGCGGGCGGTGACGCGGTGACGGCCCTTCGCGAGAATCCGCAGATCTCTGAGGCGACGATCGAAAATTTGCGGCGCATTTACGGTCTCGATAAGCCGCTGCCCGTGAGATATTTTTCGTGGCTCAAAGGCGCCGTCGTCGGCGAGATGGGAGAGTCCATGTACTTCCGGGTACCGGTCAGCTCCATCGTGGCGTCTCGGTTTCTTAGCACATTCTTTCTCGGAATTGCCGCACTGGCGATCGCGACCGTTATATCGTTCGCCCTCGGAATCGCGGCGGCGCGTTACCGCAGCAAAACGCTTTCGCGATCGATCGAGTTCGTCGTTTTCTTTACGGCGTCGACGCCGCGAATCGTGCTGGCTCTGGTTGCGCTCGCCGTCGTTGCGCAGCTCACCGCATCGAACATCGACGCTGCGAATGCGATCGGATTTTGGCTCGCAGCACTCGCCCTCGCGGCTCCCTTGATCTCGATTTTTCTGGCGCAATTCCATGACGGACTGAGCCGGACAATGACTGAAGATTTTATCCAGCTCGCCAGGGCGAAAGGTCTGAGCGAAGGCGTCGTAGTTCTGCGGCACGCGGTACGCGGAGCTTTGAATCCGGTGCTGACGGTGTTCGGATTATCGCTCGGAGGAGTGCTGGGTGGTTCAGTGATCGTCGAATCCGTACTCGGCAGGCAAGGTCTCGGTGCTCTGATGGTGTCGGCCGTCCGCGGACGGGATCTGCCGTTAGTGATGGGGATCGTCCTCGTGACGAGCACTGCGGTATGGCTTGGAAATACATTGGCTGAGGTGCTGCAGGCGGTGAATGATAAAAGGATGCGGGCGTGAGCCGCAGGCCATGTCGGTGGAAACGGATGCAGAGACTCCCCTCCTGGTTAGGAGCGGTGGCAGCCGCTTCGGCTGACGGGGTGGTAGTTACAACAGAATCTGATTTTTCTGAACTACCACCCCGCCTCCGCAAAGGCTCCGGCACCCCTCCTAAACCAGGAGGGGAGCTTTCGCCCTGATGTCTCGACTTGACCAGAGTGAAACGAATCACACGAAACTCCATTCGAAAAAATACGATCCGGTTCCTCGGCTGGTTGATCGTCGGCGCATTCGTCGGCATCGCGCTCTTCGCTGATTTCTTGTCGCCTTACGATTATCGCGAACAATCCCGATCCGAACCCTCGGCACCGGCGAGCGGAATTAATTTTCGCGACGCGGACGGAGCTTTTCGTTTTCGGCCGATGATCTATTCGAAGACGTTGAGTGATCCTCTTCGCCTCATCTACGTCGACGACCGTACGCAAATGTTTCCGCTGGAATGTTTTGTCCACGGATACACGTATCGGTTGTTTGGTTTGATCGAGACGGATATTCATTTGTTAGGCGTTCGCGGATCCGGGAACCATGCTCGGATAAATCTTCTTGGAACAGATAACCTCGGGCGTGACCGATTCTCACGCTTGATGCATGCGATTCGCTTTTCGCTTGTCGTCTGCTCGCTTGGTGTCGTTCTCGCGTGTCTGATCGGCATACTGATCGGCATCGTCAGCGGTTACTCGCGCGGGTTCGCCGACACGATGTTGATGGGTGCGACGGACGCGATGCTGTCACTACCGACATTGATCCTGATCCTCGCGGCGCGCGCGGCGTTTCCGCTCGAGCTGCCGCCGACCCGTGCGGCATTTCTTCTACTGCTGATCTTTGCGCTGACGGGTTGGGCGGAGATGGCGCGCCTGGCTCGTGGGCTCGTACTGGAGACACGGCAGCGCGAATTTGTGACGGCGGCGGTCGCGACTGGCGTCACACAAACGCGCATTCTATTTCGGCATATTCTTCCAAACATTTCCCGGCCGCTTCTGACACAGGGACTCCTCATGCTGCCCGCATTCCTGCTTGCCGAGATCGCGCTTTCGTATCTGGGCGTCGGCGTCCAGGAACCTGAAGCGAGTCTCGGAAACATGCTCACGGCGGCGGGCGATCTGAACCAGCTTCGTGCGCAGCCGGTGAGCATTCTTTCACCCGCAATAGCTATTTTTGTTTTCGTGCTGGGGATACGTCTGCTCGCGGAACGCAAGACCGCGAACAGGTCGAGCGACACGCGATGGATTTAACAGTAGGCGGGTCGGAATTTTCGCTAGCTCGTTCGTGGCCCGGTGAACTTTTCCTAGTTCACAATAATCGCCCTTCGTGATATTGTTCCTCGGATTCCCTCACGAAAACCAGAAAGGAAAAACACCATGGCTATAAACAATGCTGCCGAACGGCGGGCCTTCGAGCGTCGCTTTTTTCTCGCGATTGCGATCCTGTTCCCGATCGTTGTGCTAGTCGGTTTCGCGCCGACGTACTATCTCAAACCGCTTTTCGATTCACCGCCCGTACCGCGGACCGTGGTTCACTTACACGCGTTCTTCATGGCCGCGTGGATAGTTTTTTTCATCGCTCAGGTATATTTCATTCGATCAACCCGCATTAAGACCCATCAACAACTCGGTCTGGTGAGCATCATTCTCGCTCTCGGCATTATCGTGACGGGGATCGTGACCGCGGTGCAGGCGACGAAATACGGATCGAATTCCACCCCGGCCGGGGTCGCCCCACTGGAGTTTCTTGCGGTTCCTTTTTTTGACATGGTAGTGTTCGCGGTTTTGTTCGGCGGGGCGGTCTACTATCGCCGAAATGCGCCGAACCATAAGAGGCTCATGCTGCTGACGGTGCTCAATTTCCTCCCGCCGGCCATCGCCCGGTTTCCTTTCGGGCTCACAGCAGCCTTTGGCCCGCTATGGTTTTTCGGAGTTGTCGATCTTCTCGCAATTATCTTTTTAGCGGTCGACACATGGCGGAACCGCAAGCTCAACCAGGTGTTCCTCGCCGGCACAATTTTTCTTATCGCTTCGCACTGGCTCAGGCTGGCAATTTCTTCGACAGCTGCGTGGGTAAGTTTCGCGACCTGGCTCACGAGCTTAGGCGGGTAAGAGCTCCACTCACGGATTTTTGCTATTGAAGTCGCGGATGAATCCGGGTGTGAGGTCCGCGTTGGCGTTGGCGAGAAGGATCCCGTCCGGAAACTTGCTTATGTCGATCAGCACATCTATGCCGCGTCCTTTGATGTAGGTTTCCAGGGCGGTGAAGACGTTTGCCCGAATCGGATCCGTCAACGCCGCCAGGCGCTTTCCATATGCCACCCGGGCGTCTTCCTGCTTTCGCTGTATTTCGATTTGCAGAGTCTCGGCCTGTTCGCGCCGCGCTGCCACTTGCGCGGGCGGCGTATTCGCCGGCACCTGCTGCAGCGTGTTGAACCGAGCCAAAAGCTGCGTGATCTCGTCCCGCCTGGGTTTGAACTCCGTCTCGATCGTCCTTAGCGCGTTAACCAAACGCGTGATGCCGCCGGTCGGGTTTGCGAATGTTGCTGAATTGATGATTCCCACCTTCGCCGGTGCGGCCGAGATTGGAACCTGGGCATTAGCGATCATCGAGCAGGCGGTGATCAAGACGAGTAGCACGAGGATTTTCACGAACGTCATAGTAGTTTTTCTCCGGATTTTTCCTTTCAGATAGGACACAGTATAGATGCACGATACGCGAAGTTGTATAGCTTGACTTGGAAAAGACAATCACGTAAAACTTTACCTAATTTTCAGATTCAAAAGCTCACGCTCAAGCTTCAGAACAGTCGGGCTTTAATGAACACAATCAAACGAAAGAGTGACCGGAGGTAGATCGGCCTGATGGCATCGAACTTGGTTCAGATTACGCGGCGCGGTTTTGGCGAGACGACGCGACGAGATCTTTGGTGGCTCCCGTCTCTGCTGACGTTTCTCGGGTTCTCGGCGTTCATCGCGTACTCGACCTGGGCCGCTTTCCAAGGCGAGCATTATCGATTCGGTCCTTATCTGTCGCCGTTTTACTCGCCCGAGTTAATCGGATCCGCAACTGCATGGTTCGGACCGAAGCCAGGCTGGATCCCGACGTGGATCCCATTCACCGGCGCGCTACTGATCCTCTGGGCGCCCGGCGGATTCCGGTTCACCTGCTACTACTATCGCGGTGCCTACTACAAAGCATTCTGGGCCGACCCGCCGGGATGTGCCGTCGGCGAGCCGCGTCACAGTTATCGGGGCGAACGAAAATTTCCGTTAATTATCCAGAACATCCATCGTTACTTTTTGTACCTCGCACTGCTGTTCATCGTCATCCTCGCGTACGACGCGTACGAGGCTTTTCATTTCTCGAACGGGATCGGCGTCGGCGTCGGGACAATCATACTGACGCTCAACGTTTTCATGCTCGGCAGTTACACGCTCGGCTGTCATTCGCTCCGGCATCTCGTCGGCGGGCGCAATGACACATTGTCGAATAAGCCGGTTCAGCACACGCTATGGCGCTGGGTGAGCGTATTAAACAGTAGGCACATGATGTTCGCGTGGTTCAGTTTGTTCTGGGTCGGTTTCAGCGACTTCTACGTGAGAATGTGCTCGATGGGTGTGTTTACTGACTATAGGATTTTCTGAAGAAGAAGAATTTTAGCCGCGGATTTGCGCGGATGACGCGGATCAGAAAAGAATGGTTTGATCCGCGTCATCCGCGTAAATCCGCGGCAGAAAACTCTTCCTAGTCTTGTTTCGTGGCGATTCGCGTGTTTCGTGGTTCCGCTTTTCTTAAGACTAAACCACGAAACACGCGAATCACCACGAAACAAGACAAATCAAAAAGTCCCTGTGTGCTCTTTGCCTAATTGTTCTTAATGACT
This sequence comes from Pyrinomonadaceae bacterium, assembly GCA_035526605.1. Taxonomy (GTDB): domain Bacteria; phylum Acidobacteriota; class Blastocatellia; order Pyrinomonadales; family Pyrinomonadaceae; genus OLB17. Next base: position 6,714 of record DATLCA010000020.1, read on the forward strand.
GACTACACAACATACGAACACG
>DATLCA010000021.1:0-6930 GCA_035526605.1 Pyrinomonadaceae bacterium
CGCCCGTTGCCCGGCCTCGCCATCCGCCGTTGCAATAAGAACGGTACCGTCATCGGAAACATCGATCTTCGCGCCCGTCTCTTCAGTAATCGAACGGATCGTAGATCCGCCCTTGCCGATGATGTCACGAATCTTCTCGGGATTGATATGAAGCGTGATGATGCGCGGTGCGTACGGCGAGATCTCTTCACGCGGCGTGTTGATAGCCTGCTCCATTATTCCCAGGATGTGCAGCCGGCCCTTGCGTGCCTGCTCCAGAGCTTCCTGCAGGATCATCGCGTTGATACCCGCGATCTTGATGTCCATCTGGAGCGCCGTGATGCCCTCGCTCGAACCGGTGACTTTGAAATCCATGTCGCCGTAATGATCTTCCGCACCTGCGATGTCGGAGAGAATAGCGTAGCGATTTCCTTCCATGACGAGCCCCATCGCGACGCCGGCGACTGGACGTTTGATCGGGACGCCCGCGTCCATCAAGCTCAGAATGCCGCCGCAAACAGATGCCATCGATGATGACCCGTTCGACTCCGTGATGTCCGAGACAATGCGAAGGGTATATGGAAAGTCTGCATCATCGGGCAGGACCGCCTCGATGGCACGACGTGCCAAATTTCCGTGACCTGTCTCGCGCCGCGATGTTCCGCCGAAACGTCCGGCTTCACCGACCGAGTATGGCGGGAAATTGTAGTGCAGCATGAAGCGGCGTTTCACTTCGCCTTTCTCGATGTCGTCCATGTACTGCTCGTCCATCTTCGTGCCGAGCGTCGTCGTGACGATCGCCTGGGTCTCGCCGCGTGTGAAGAGCGACGAACCATGAACGCGCGGGAGCCAGCCGACCTCGCACGTGATCGGACGGATCTCGGAGAATTTGCGTCCGTCAGGACGGCGGCGATTGCCGAGCATGTCCTCGCGGAAAATCTTTTCCTTCAGGTGGCCGAACACCTTGCCTGCCATTTGTCGCTGCTCGGGTGAATCGTCCGGATAGCTTTCCACAACCTCTTTCTTGAGGGCGTCGATAGCCGCGTAGCTCGTCAGCTTATCTTTGCCGGTCGTGTCGAGGGCTTCGCGAAGACGCTCGCCAAAGTTTTTCTCGACTTCCGCGGTCACGCTTTCATCGAGCTGGAATGACGTGAATTCACGCTTCGTTATCTCGAGCGCCTTTCCAAGTTCCTTCTGCCATAGGCACAGCCGTTTGATCTCTTTGTGTGCGAGCATCAACGCTTCGAGCATGATGTCTTCGCCAACTTCGTTGGCGGCGGCCTCGACCATGCAGATCGCTTCTTCGGTTCCCGCGACGACGAGGTTCAATTCCGATTCGCGCCGCTCATCGAAGGTCGGATTGATCAAATACTTACCTTCGATAAGCCCGACCCGTACGCCGGCGATCGGCGTCGTAAAAGGAATGTCCGAGAGGTAAAGAGCGCAAGATGCGCCGGTGATAGCGATAACGTCCGGATCGTTTTCGGCGTCGGATGAAATGACGGTACCTACGATCTGGGTTTCGAATCGATATCCGTCAGCGAACAGCGGACGGATCGGGCGGTCGATCAAGCGGCAGGTGAGAACTTCCTTCTCGCTCGGGCGTCCTTCGCGACGGAAATAGTTTCCCGGGATTCGTCCGGCCGAATAACTCGATTCCCTGTACTCAACAGTGAGCGGGAAAAAATCCAAGCCTTCTTTTGCGGTCCGCGCACTCACCGCTGTCACCAGCAGCATCGTGTCGCCGTATCTGATAACGACCGAACCATCGGCCTGCTTTGCAACCTTTCCAGTTTCGACGACCAGCTCACGGTTGCCGAGCTTGATCGATTCTTTCAAATATTTTTTTAGTGACATTTCTATAGTCCTCAAAACAAATGGCGGCCGGTGCAAGTCGTGATGCCCCGCCGCCATTGGAGTTTTCTAATATTTCGCGTTCCCTTTTGTATGTGGCCAATATCACTGTCACGTTCAGCAGCCGCCAACAAATTCTTCGTGAGAACCTCTTTTACGATGACTCGAAGCAGTCATATCAGAGTTCAGAGTTTAAGGTTCAGAGTTTAGAGCTGCATGAGCGACTCTGAACCCTAAACTCTGAACTCTGAACCTTCTTATCTTCTTAATCCCAATTTCTTGATGATCTCGTGGTACTCGTTGATGTCGGTACGCCTGAGATAATCGAGGAGCTTTCGCCGGCGGGAGACCATTTGAAGCAGCCCTCGGCGGGAGTTGTTATCTTTCTTATGCACCTTGAAGTGCTCCGTCAATTCAGTGATACGCTGGGTCAGCAGGGCGATTTGGACCTGCGATGATCCGGTATCCGTCGCGTGGGTTTTATAATCGCCCACGATCGTTTCTTTTAATTCTTTTACCGTTGCCATAAATTAACTGACTCTAAATGGTCTCTCCTAGCTCGCAGTAACTTCCCCGCTTTTTGGCGGCGATAACCGCGAAAATTGAATTCCTTTTTGAAGATTGAAATCAGGCTAAAGTCTACAATATTTGCCTTTAACTTCCAACCGGTCTTACAACTGAAACTCTTCCATGAATTTCGTCGAGAAATCACCTTTTCGGAATCTCTCGTCCGCCATGATCTTCTTGTGCAGCGGGATCGTCGTCTTGATACCTTCCACGACCATCATGTCGAGCGCGCGTTCCATGCGGGCGATCGCCAGTTCGCGGGTCCGGGCGTGTACGATCAGCTTCGCGATCATCGAATCGTAATAAGGCGGGACCGTGTAATCCGGATATGCCGCGGTGTCGACCCTAACGCCCGGGCCGCCGGGAATATTGAACGCGGTGATCTTGCCGGGGCTCGGAGTAAATTTTACCGGGTCCTCGGCGTTGATGCGGCATTCGATGGAATGCCCGACGATCTGCACATCGCTCTGCTGATACTGAAGATCTTCGCCGGACGCGATCCGGATCTGATTACGCACGATGTCGGCGAGCGTGACCATCTCCGTCACCGGGTGCTCAACCTGAATCCTCGTGTTCATCTCCATGAAGTAAAAGCTTCCGTCTTCGTCGAGTAGAAACTCGAACGTACCCGCGCTGGAATAACCGATCTCTTTGCACGCGTTGACCGCGACCGCACCCATCGTTTCGCGTTGGTCCGGCGTTATCGCAACTGACGGAGCTTCCTCGAGTAACTTCTGGTGCCGCCGCTGGATCGTGCATTCGCGTTCGCCTAGATGAATGCAGTTTCCATGCTCGTCCGCCAAAACTTGTATCTCGATGTGACGCGGCCGTTCGATATATCGCTCGATGTAAACCGCACCGTTTTTGAACGCGGCCAATGCTTCGTTCTGCGCGGTTTCGAGATTGATCGCAAGCTCGCCTTCGGAACGGACGATACGCATTCCGCGCCCGCCGCCGCCGGCCGCGGCTTTGATGATCACAGGAAAGCCGATCTCTTTCGCGATCTTCTTTGCTTCGTCGGCCGATTCGATGGGCTCCGGGCTTCCGGGAAGGATAGGCACGCCGGCGGCCTGCATCGTCCTTCGCGCCTCGACCTTATCGCCCATCATCGCGATGACGTCGGCACGCGGCCCGATAAATTTTATGTTGCAGTCTTCGCAGATCTTGGCGAATGTGGCGGATTCGGCCAGAAACCCATACCCCGGATGGATCGCGTCAACGTTGGTGACCTCGGCCGCACTGATGATGGAAGGGATGTTCAGATAACTCTGTGCGGAAGGCGGCGGGCCGATACATATGGCCTCGTCGGCGTATCTCACATGCAGGGCTTCGCGATCGGCTTCCGAATGCACGGCGACGGTTTTGATCCCCATCTCCTTGCACGTCCAGATGATCCGGCAGGCGATCTCGCCGCGATTGGCGATCAGAATTTTGCGAATTTCTCTCATTGAAAATAGTAAATCGTGAACCGTAAATCGAAAGTCTCTACTCACGATTCACGATCCACGATTTACCCCAATTACTTCCTGATCCCGAACAGCGGCTGGCCGTACTCGACAGGCTGGCCGTTTTCGACATAAATCTTCACGACCTCCCCGGATGTTTCAGCCTGGATCTCGTTCATCAATTTCATCGCTTCGACGATGCAGACGACGGACTCCGGAGTGACGACGCTTCCTTCCTTCACGTACACGTCCTTCTCGGGGCCGGGGGAACGGTAGAAAGTTCCCACGATCGGCGATGTTATCTTGAAAAGATCTTCTTCCGGAGGAGCGGCGGGTGCAGCCGAAGCGGATTCAGCCGCCTTTGAAGCAGTCGGAACCGTCTGGTGCGACTGGGCTGGCGCCGCCTGCTGAATCACGTGCGTCGCCGACGTCTTGCTCAATCGAACGCGGATGTTCTCGTTTTCAAATTCAAAATCCGTCAGGCCGTACTCATCGACGAGATCAGCGAGTTCGCGTATCTCCTCCATGTTGAACGAGGGATCACTGACGTCTTTTTTCGCGCCCCGCTTAGTTTTCGTAGCGAGCTTATCTGATTCCGCAGCCTTCGCAGAAGCCGTAATTTCACTCATCGTGCACTTACTCCTTCAGGTGTTAGCCTTTCGCCGCCATCTCGCGCGGATTATCAACCAGTTCGATCACCGCCATCTCCGCATTATCTCCCGAACGGCGTCCAAGTTTGATAATTCTCGTGTAGCCCCCGTTACGATCTTTGTAGCGTGTACCGAGGTCGTCGAAAAGACGCTTCACCGCCGCGACGCCGGCCGTACGTTCGATCGGGTCCTTCGCCTCACCCTTCTTGCCACGAAAGCGGCTAGCCGCAACTTTGAAGGTGCTGTTACCGGCATGGAAAAACCTGGCCGCCTGACGTCGCAGATGCACTTCCTGCAGTCTCGCGCCGTCACCTTCAAGGACCTGAGCTTTCCGGGCAAGCGTGATCGCTTTCTCGACGAACGGGCGAAGCTCTTTCGCTTTCGGAAGCGTCGTTACGATGTGTTCCTTCTCCGAATTAATGAGCGATGTCGCCAAGTTGCGAAGGAGCGAAATGCGGTGCTCCGTCGTTCTGCCCAATTTACGATGTGCTTTTAAATGTCTCATAACAGTTGTCGGTCATCGGTTGTCAGCCGTCGGTTCAGAAAACTGGAAACCGACGACTGACAACTGACAACTAGTCTAAATCGCGTCCACCCGACCCCGGGATCGGGTTGCCCTGCTCGTCGAAATCCATTCCGAAATCCAGGCCCATCCCGTGAAGCAGATCCTTGATCTCTGTGAGCGATTTCTTCCCGAAGTTCTTCGTGCCGAGCATGTCTTTTTCGCTGCGTTTGATCAGATCACGGATCGAACGAATGTCGGCATTCTTCAAGCAATTGTACGAGCGAACGGAAAGCTCCAGCTCGTCAACCGGCTTGTCGAGAAGATCGTTCCGCATAAGCGGCGGACGTGCAATATCTTCGTATTTGTACTCTTCTTCTTCCTCTTCGAAGTTGATGAAGATCGACATGTGATCCTTCACCAGCTTTGCGGCGAGGCCGATCGAATCTTCGGGTTTGACGGAACCATCCGTCCAGACTTCGATCGTCAGCTTGTCAAACTCCGTGTTCGAACCCTGCCGCGTCTTGTCGACGTTGTAATTCACTTTCCGGATCGGCGTGTGAACCGAGTCGACCGGAATATATCCAACCGACAGATCTTCGTCGTTGTTGAACTCGGCCGAAACATATCCGCGGCCGCGCTTGAGCCGCATCTCGACGTTAAGCGATCCGTTCCCGCTGATCGTTGCGATGTGGATCCCTGAATCAAGGATCTCGACGTCGGCGTCGCCCTTGATGTCCGCGCTGGTAACTTCGCCCGCACCCTTCTTACTGATCGTTAGTGTCTTCGACCCCCCACCATGCAGGAGAAACGGAATCTGCTTCAGGTTTAGAATGACGTCGGTCGCGTCTTCCACCACTCCCTTTATCGACGAGAACTCATGCTCGACCCCTTCGATCTTCACCGCCGTTACCGCGGCGCCTTCGATGGAAGAGAGGAGCGCGCGGCGAATCGAATTTCCGATAGTCGTGCCAAAACCGCGTTCGAATGGCTGAGCGTAAAACTTGCCATATCGTTCCGTAAGGGTTTCAGTCTCGACATTCAAACGACTCGGCATTTGAAAATCTGTCCAATTATTGGTTTGTGTCATAGTGTTCTTTTTAAAATGCTCTATAGGCCGGCTTTGTCCCCGGGTTCAGCGAGCAAGAACAAACTTTCTGGAACCCGGATACTTCAGCCAGCCGCGAATAACTACTTACTGTAAAGCTCAACGATCAGCTGCTCGTTGATATTATGATCGATGTCCTGCCGCGTCGGCAGGCCAGAAACCGCGACACTCAGCTCGCGATCTCCCGGGCTGATCCAACCCGGCCGGCCACGCCCCGCCGCTGTTGACCATGCGCCTTCGACGTGCGGGTTCGCGTGACTCTTGTCCTTAACGCTCACCACATCGCCTTGTTTGATCTGGAACGACGGGATATCGACCTTTCGGCCGTTGACCTCAATGTGGCCGTGATTGACAAGCTGGCGAGCCTGCCTGCGTGAGGTCCCGAAACCGGCACGGTAGACGACGTTGTCCAGCCTGCGTTCGAGCATGAACAAAAGATTCTCGCCCGTGACGCCTTTCTGCCGAAGTGCCTTTTCGAAATAATTACGAAATTGTTTCTCGAGGATAAAGTAAATGCGCTTTACCTTCTGTTTTTCGCGGAGCTGCTGTCCGTAGCCGGCCAGCATCTTGCGTCGAGCCGCGCCGTGTTGTCCCGGCGGGTTGGTTCCACGTTTCTCAATCGAACATGAGGGCTTGAAACAACGATCGCCCTTCAAAAATAATTTTCCACCTTCGCGCCGGCAAAGCCTGCACACCGGTTCTCTATATCTAGCCATTTATTTTTTGCCTCCGTGGGAAATCTGCCATTTTCGGATTGCGATTTTCCATCGCATACGAACCGCAGTTCCCAAGTTTCGGAAAAGTTTACAGGATGCCATGGGCGTC
>DATLCA010000022.1:0-4718 GCA_035526605.1 Pyrinomonadaceae bacterium
CAATTCACCGGAAATAAAATCCGCCTGCTCCTGATTCGTGCGCCCCTCGCGTTCTGCCGCTCGCTGGATGTTGATCCCGTGTTCGTCCGTTCCCGTGAGAAAAAAAACATCGAAACCGCGCTGCTGCTTATAGCGGTGGACGGCGTCCGCCACAATCGTGGTGTAAAGGTGCCCGAGGTGCGGCAGGCTGTTGGCGTAATAGATTGGAGTTGTGATGTAAAACGTCGGCATTGAAAAAAATAAAGTGTAGCGTGTTGGGCGTAATTTCGCCATGCGCTACACTTCGCCCGCATCACGGGGCTCAAGCAACCTTCCCGATAACAAGATTAATAATTACTCAATCAATGATTACCCGCCGGTGCCTTCGCGCCCATTAACTCCTCAAGGCAGTAATCATCAATTTTGTAATGGTGTTGAAGACCTCGTTACTTGAACCGCTTTTTATCGGCGGCCGAAAATTCGTCCGAATCCTTATACCTTGGCATCGACGAAAGATTCGCGAGCTTTACGCCTATCGCCAGTGCGAGCTCCGTCTCCTGGATCATCGCGGACGTGTCCCACCATTCTTTGTATTCGTCCGATGCCTGGTGATAGTACTTGGCCGTGTAATCCTGGAAAAACGCTTTCGTCGCGCCCGTCAGCGGCGTCACAAAATTGTCACCGTGTCGGACCGAGATCGATGGAACGCCCACGCGCGCAAACGGGAAATGATCCGAGCGGAAAAAGAATCCCTGCTCGGGCCGCGTATCTCCTTCGACTGTCAGGTTCCGTTCCCTTGCCGCCTCGGCGATCACCGACTCGACGGACGAACGCTCGGCACCGAGGGCTGAAAAGTCGGACGTCTTCCCGAAGAAGTTGACGCCGTCAATGTTTATGTTGGCCGCGGTTTTAGAGAGCGGCACAAGCGGGTGCAGTGAATAATACTCCGCTCCCAGAAGCCCTTGCTCTTCGGCGGTTGGGAACATGAAAAGTAACGACCGCTTCGGTCTTTCCTTCTTCGGCATCTTCGCGAAGGCCTCGCCGATCCCGAGAACGGCCGCGACACCCGACGCGTTGTCGTAGGCGCCGTTGTAAATCCTGTCCCCGCGGGCGTCGGGCTCACCGATTCCTAGATGGTCCCAGTGTGCGGTGTAAACGACGAACTCCTTGTTGAGTTTGGCGTCGCGCCCCTCCACCACGCCCACCACGTTCGGGGACTCAAAGGTTTTCAATTCGCTTTTGAGGTCGATCGAGATTTTGGTGGAGAACTCCACCGGTCGAAAATCGCGGCGTTGGGCGGCCTTCTTGAGCGCGTCAAGATTCTGGCCGGCCGATTTCACCAAACCTGTCGCTGCTTCGTTCGTGACCCAGGCTTTGACCTTCAGGAAAGGCGAAGTATCGCCTGGCTGGCGTGCGATTTCGTAGCGCCAGCTTCCATTCGAGGTTCTGACGACGTTCCAGCCATAACCCGCAGACTCGTTCGTGTGGACAAGGATCACGCCGGCCGCTCCGTGGCGGGCAGCTTCCTCGTACTTGTAGGTCCAGCGGCCGTAATAAGTGAGGGCTTTGCCGCCGAACAGGTCCGGCTCATCGGGCGTTGCCGGCGGATCGTTTACTAGGATCAAAAGGATCTTTCCCTTGTAACGCTCCGCGTCGCCCTTGTAGTCGTTCCATTTGTAAAGAGGCGCGTCTATCCCGTAGCCGACAAATACCACTTGCGCATTGACGGAAACATCTGCCACCTGTGCACTTGTGGTGGCGACGAAATCGTCGCCGAACTTGAACTGCTTTCCGTCCCAATCGACCGCCGTCGTCCTGAGGACTGTTTTCGGATCCGCCTTCACCCCGACCATTTTCACGTTCTGAAAATAGCTGGAACCGTTACCCGGCTTAATACCTGACGCCTTCATTTGATCGGCGATGTACTGGGCAGAGCGTTTGCCGCCCTCGGTTCCCGGTCCGCGACCCTCAAAATCGTCGGCGGAGAGACGGATCACCCGCTCCCGCATTTTGGATTCGTCGAATCGCTTTGTGTAGTCTTGACCGAGCAGCGGCACCCACATGAGGAACGTGAGAAAAGTTAAAGTAATCGTTCTACGCATATTGAATTTATAGTTTAACTGTCTTGGTTAAGACACCTAATGTAATTCCCAAAGTTTCGCCATCCCTTGGGCAGGCTGCTGGAAGCGATTGGGCTCGCATAAAAGACAGGAAGCAAAATGACGGCCCAGAAGGGGCGGATGTAAAGACCCAGCTCTTGAGAATCCTTTTTGCCCAAACTTGCACTCTGCGTGTCATCCCTTAATGAGGGCCATCGCCTCGGCACGCGTGCGAGGATCTTTTCTAAATCCTCCCAGCACGGCGGACGTCACTGTGATAGCGCCGGGCTTCTTAACTCCCCGGAGAGTCATGCATGTGTGCTCGGCCTCCACGACGACCATAACGCCGATCGGCTGAAGGTGTTGAAACAGTGTGTCTGCAATCTCTTGCGTAAGCCGCTCCTGAACCTGCAGGCGCCGCGCAAAAATTTCAGCGATTCGCGCCAGTTTCGACAGTCCGATTATGCGCCCGTTCTTTGGAATATATGCGATATGACATTTGCCGACGAAGGGCGCGAGGTGGTGCTCGCAAACCGAAGCGATGGAAATGTCCTTTACCAAAACCATCTCGTCGTGCGAATCCCCGGGCAGAGCTTCGATGTGATCTTTCGGGTCGATCCACATCCCTTCGGTCAGTTCCGCATAGAAGTCCGCCACGCGATCCGGCGTTTTGACCAGCCCGTCACGGGTCACGTCCTCTCCCATGCCCTCAAGAATCATCCGCACACCTGCCGCTATTTTATCGCGGTCGATAGATTTCTTTTTCTTTGTCGCCATAGTGAATACCGCGGTCAGCTCGTCGCCGATTTCGACTTACCTGCATTGAAAGCGGCAAGGGCCGCATCGCGAACGACTCGTAAAGCCGTTCCTTTCTCAAGAGCTATGCGTTTGACCTGCTCATACTCCGGCATCGCGTTCATCAACTTTCCGCGCAACATGCCGATCTTCACATCGACATCTCCGAAGTCGGTACTCACCCGCACGATCTCGCGGTCGAGACATTCCCGCTCGACCGTTCGAACACGAATCCCGAGAGTCGTCGTCTCTTTGTAAAGCAGCTCAGTCAACGGCGCTCTTTTTTCGATCCCGCACAAGATCGATAGCATCACTGCGGGTCTGTTCTTTTTCATCTGTATCGGCGTAAACCAGCAGTCCAAGGCGCCGAGATCGAACGCCCGGTCCATCACGTACCCGAGTATTTGCGGGCTCAGGTCGTCGATGTTCGTCTCGAGCAATATCAGCTCTTCACTTCCCGCGCTGCTCCCGTCGACTCGGGTCTCGCCTACCATCATACGCAGCACGTTTGGAAATTTTTCGTATTCGCGGGTTCCGGCACCGTAGCCGATCTGCTCAATTGTGAGCTCGGGGGAGCTTCCAAATTCTGCGCAGAGAGTGGTGATTATCGCCATGCCGGTCGGGGTCGCCAGTTCGCCCGGTATTTCTGTCGAGTAGTACGGGACCCCTTTGAGAAGCTCCACAACCGCCGGCGGAGGCACCGGAAATTTTCCGTGGGCGATGTCGATGAAGCCGCTGCCGACGTGGATCTTCGAACAAATGAACCGCTCGATACCCAGCATCTCAAATCCGATACAGGACCCTACGACGTCCACGATGGCGTCCATCGCTCCGACTTCGTGAAAATGGATCCGGCTTGCCTCGACGCCGTGGACTTTCCCCTCCGCGTCCGCGAGTCGTCCGAATATCGCCTTCGAACGTCCCTTAACGCCGGCGGAAACTCCGGAGCCGTCGATGATCTTTTCGATGTCGGCCAGGTGCCTATGCTTTTTTTCGTCCGGCACGGTGACATTTGTATGGACCGCTGCTATACCGGACCGCACTACATCTTCGAACTGGATACCATAACGGACCGGGGCGACCGTGTTCAATTGCGATATCAGCTCGTCGCGATCCACGCCGAGGGCGGCGAGCCCGCCGAGTATCATGTTGCCGCTCGCACCGGCAAAGCAATCAAAATAAAGCGTTCGCATGAGGTTGCAAGTATAACTTAATACGGCTCAGAGTTCAGGGCCGGCGAGCCTGCCCCGTGGCTTGAAACTGGCACTCGGAGCTGCGAACTCGAAAGTCTGAACTCTACCCTGTATAATCCGACCTTTATTCAAATCATGACGCTTACTGACCTACATGAAGTTTTACGTGAACGAATACGACTGACTGCTCGAACTGCTTTCGAGATCGAGCTGGACTCTTTCGCCTCGGAGACGCCGCCGAAAACCGAGCTCGGGGACGTCGCGTTTCCCATCGCGTTCGAACTTGCCAAAAGACTCAAACAAGAAACAGGCGAGAAGCGAAATCCAAGGGAGATAGCCGAAGTACTTAAGTCATCGCTTGAAGAATTTGACTTCGTCGGCAAAGTCGACGTCGCCGGGGCAGGTTACTTAAACGTTTACCTTAACCGGCCTCAGTTTGTTGCGGCACGCATTTCGGCTCCGCCGCTTCCTTCGCTCGGCAAGTCCGCGAACGCGTCCGCCCCAAAGGTTTGCGTCGAGCACACGTCGGTCAATCCCAACAAGGCAGCCCATATCGGGCATGTCAGGAACTCGGTCCTTGGGGACACGTTCCAGAGGATCCTGAAGGCGACCGGAAAGCGCGTCGAGGTACAAAACTATATCGACAACACCG
>DATLCA010000023.1:0-5285 GCA_035526605.1 Pyrinomonadaceae bacterium
CACACAGCATTGCGACCTCGGACGGCTAGCCCAGTTGCTTATTACTTATTGCTTATTGCTAATTCCTAATTGCTTATTGCTAATTGCTCCATAAGATATGCGAAAATAATCCCGAATGGAATTAGCTGTTGAGAAATACAAGGTCGCCGACGAACCGTTTTATCTGCCGATCGGGAGCGAGGTCGAATTGTTCGAGGCGGCGTACGCGGCGCGTTTGCCGGCCATGCTTAAGGGCCCGACGGGGTGCGGCAAGACGCGCTTTGTCGAATACATGGCGTACCGGATGGGACGTCCGCTGATAACGGTAGCGTGTCACGAAGATCTTTCGTCGACCGATCTCGTCGGACGGTTCCTGCTCGAAGGCGAAGAGACTGTGTGGCATGACGGCCCGCTCACGACCGCGGTGCGATCGGGTGCGATCTGCTATCTCGACGAAGTGGTCGAAGCGCGCAAGGACACGGTCGTCATCATCCACCCGCTCACCGACGATCGGCGCCGTCTGCCGATCGAGAAACGCGGTACCGTGATCGAAGCGCCGCCCGAATTCATGCTCGTCGTTTCGTACAATCCGGGTTATCAATCGATCCTCAAGGATTTAAAACAATCGACCCGCCAGCGCTTCGTCGCGATGGAATTTGATTACCCCGAGTCCGACGCTGAAACGCAGATCGTCGCGAAGGAAGGCGGCATCGACGAGGACATCGCCCGCGACCTTGTGAAGATCGGACAGAAGGTCCGCAATCTGCGTGGGCATGGACTCGAAGAAGGCGTCTCGACTCGATTGCTGATCTACGCCGCGTCGATGATCGCGAAAGGGATATCACCGATCGACGCGGCGGAAGTCGCGATCGTTTCGCCGATCACCGACGACCGCGAGCTGCAGCGAAGCATCCGAGAGATCGTCACGACGATCATCTAAAACCAAAAAATTATGACTCTGCGAGTTGTCGCGCATCTGACCGCAAAGCTGGACAAGATCGACGAGACGCGGGAGGTGTTATTATCTCTCGTCCAGAGGACGCGGGCGGAGCCCGGCTGTATCGTTTACGAGCTGCTCGAGAACAACGCCGATCCGACAGACTTTACTTTTGTCGAAGAGTGGACGGGTGAGGCCGCACTAAGCGCGCATCTCGACAGTGATCATATGCGTAATCTTGTGTCGAAGGCCGACGACCTGCTCGCAGCACCGTCCGATATTCGTCGCTATACTCTCTTGGCTTAGCGGGTAATGAAATGAAAATCCGATTTGCTTGTCTCCTGGCCTTGCCGGTTGCGATTATCAGTCTTTTGTCCACGGCCGCATTCGCCCAGACCCCGCGGCCGTCTGCGGTCTACTACATGCCCCGAGGGTTCAATCTCGACCCGATCGTTCGCAAAAATTTCAAAAGGTTTTACGTTCGCTCATACCCCGGAGGGCCGTTGCAGCGTCTTTACGCGGACGGGTTCTATCCGATCGGGTGGTCGCGCGACGGTAAATTTGCATATTACTCGGAGCCAGTCGACGAAGACTGCGGGTGTTATTTTGCCGAGCTGACAATCATAGATCTTCGAACTGACAAAGTGGTATGGGAATTCGTAAACAAGCCGAACGACCGGATCGACAAAAAGGGCGAGGTGATTCCGGACGACATGCGAAAACTTTGGGGGCGGAATAAGGTGATGTTTGCGCAAAAACTCCGCGAGCATGGGATCCAGCAACTTGGAAAGTTTTCATTGATGCCCGCCAGTTTCGCCTCGGGAGGAAAAAGCTTTGCAACAAAAGTCGTCACGGTAAGATCGGACGACCCTGATGGACTGAATCGTGTCGGAAAGATCGATCTCACACTGAGCTCGCCCGCCCTCGGAAAAAAATCGCTTTACAGTGCCGAGTACAAAGGCGACGGCTTGTATGGCTCGCCACTCGACGCGGCCGTCGCGGGGGTTTTCAAAAGCCCGTTCGAAAACCGCGTCGCCGTCGTCATGCTCGTGGTCCAGCGCGGGTGGGAAGGGCCGCCTCATACCGTCGGGGCGCAGATCGCGGGTGCAGATCTCTCTACGGGTTTTCGAAAGTTTTGAGTCCCGCCTTGATGCGATTCGTTATTGTCGCCCCAGAAAAATGAAAGACCGCTCAAATAGTCGGAGGCCGCCTAAAGGCGGGACTCAAAACTCTCGCCGTGATTTTCTCAAAGCTCTCGGCGCGACCGCCGCCGGAATTACATTGGCTCCGGCAGTTTTATCTCAGCGCCGTCAGAAGAAGTGTGTCGTCATAGGCGCCGGTTTCGCAGGCCTCGCTGCGGCTTACAAATTAAAGATCGCGGGATGGAATGTGGCCGTGCTCGAAGCGCGGGATCGGATCGGCGGGCGCGTTTTCTCTCATAAATTTCCCGGGAGTGATCTCATCTGCGAGCTCGGCGCCGAGTGGGTCGGCGAAAGTCATGAGCGACTGAAAGCGCTGTGTCACGACTTCAACATCCCTCTTCAGAAACATCAGTTCGCCGATTATCTGTTGCGCGACGGACAGGTCTTTCGTCCCGGGCAATGGGGATTTTCCGCGCAGGCGAAAACTGCATTCGAAAAATTGATCGCCGGTTACGAGAAGCTGACGCCGCTCGCGAAGACGAAGCTCGACAAATACGATTGGTGGACGTACCTGGAGAAGATCGGATTCACGAACGACGATCTCCTTTTGCGCGATTTGATGGACTCGACAGACTTCGGTGAATCGATCCGTCACGTCTCGGCGTTTGCGGCCCTGGCGGAGTACGCGGAATCCAGCCCGCATAACGAGATGGATTACAAGATGACCGGCGGGAATTCACGCCTTGGGCTGGCGTTCGCAAAGCGGATCGGTCTGGCGAACATTATGACCAGCACCATCGTGACGAAGATCACGCAGCACCTCGGGCAGGTTCGCGTCGACGCGGAATCTGTCGAGACAGCGCCTCAACTCGACGCAGCGCATCCGATCAGCTCCACCGCCGTTAGCTTTGTTGCCGACGCGGTCCTCTGCACAGTTCCGATCAACAGTCTTCTCAAAATAAAATTCGATCCGCCGCTTCCTCCGTCGCAGCGGGAAGCGGCCGAGCAGTTGACCTACGCACGCATCTGCAAGAACAGCGTTCTTTACGACGAACGGTTTTGGAAAGACGAAAACTTCTCGATGGTCTCTGACGAAACATCGCACTATTACTTTCACAGCACGCAGTCGCAGCCGGGCAGGCAAGGAATCTTGACGTCGTACGCGATCGGCGAAAAGGCGGAAGTGCTTGCATCGCAATTCGAAAACCGTAGGATGCGGATCATCACCAACGACCTTATTGATTTCAATCCCGAAGCTCCGAAGCTCGCCCGCGGCATCGCGTCATATGCCTGGCAGCGCGACGAATATACCGACGGCGCTTACGCTCTCTACAAACCCGGCCAGTGGTTCGGCATCCGCCCGATCCTCGCACGCCCGCACGGCAAAGTTCTCTTCGCCGGCGAACACCTCGCCGACTGGCAAGGCTTCATGGAGGGCGCTATTGAGACCGGCGAAGCCGCAGCTGCCAGCTTAATTAATTGATCAGGTCCGCCATTAGCTATTGACGTCAGACTTCACGCTGATAATATAGTCGCACCAGTTTCGCCACCACTAGTCTTTCCTCTTCTCGGGGTCGTTATGAAAACTAAACCGTTCAGATTTGTCAGTTCACTATCGCTGGCCTGCTTTCTCGCGCTCGGAATGTCGTCCACGGCGCACGCTCAGTTCGGGGGGCTCGGCGGACTTGGTAACAAGGTTCTAAAGAAAACTCCGACGGTCGGTGGTCTTCTCGAAGGCAAACCTCCGATCACTAC
The DNA here is from genome assembly GCA_035526605.1 of Pyrinomonadaceae bacterium. Taxonomy (GTDB): domain Bacteria; phylum Acidobacteriota; class Blastocatellia; order Pyrinomonadales; family Pyrinomonadaceae; genus OLB17. The sequence continues at coordinate 3,814 of DATLCA010000023.1, forward strand.
TTCGCTCGCGGACGCTGTATGGGGCGATCCTTCGAAGGACGGATTCACTCCCCGCGAGCCGCTGCGATCGCTGCTGACCCTGCAGCGCACACCGAACGGCGGATTCATCCTGCAGGCGGGATATTATTCCTTGAAGAGTCAGAGCTATTGCCTTCACGCCGGTACTCATGGACCCGGCGGCGGCGACGGTTATCTCTACGCACCGACCAAAGGCCCGGCAGAAGATGCGGTGATGACGATTGTTCGGAATTCCGTACAGCATCCGGAGATCCAGCAGCAGAATATCCAGACGCTGCTCTGGGCCATAATCGCGCGGGCCAAGTTCGAAAATCTCTCAAGCGAAAACAGGGCCGTCGCCGCTCGCCTACTCACACCCCGGCAGATAGCCTCCTTGAATCGAAGCGCGCTGGACATGGTTCCGGGACCGGTTCTCGATCGTGCGATGAGTTCGGTGCCGGCACCCATCCGGCAAGTGATGCAGGCAGAAGCCAGCCTGAGGCAAATGCTGACGACTCCCGGGACACCGTATGACCAGCTTGAAAGGGTATCCGTCCTGGCGGGTATGGCCCCGATGGGCGAGGGGAGCAGGGACGTTCCCACGGGACGCTGGTCGTTGCACCCGGACGGATACTATATACGTTACATTCCCAGTGGTTACACCAACACTGTCGTACAGGTATGGGTGCCGCAGGGAAGTCCGGCCGTGGGAATAGAGTACGATCCAGTGACGCACATGGCTGTTCCCGGAAACACCTCACGCCAACGCCTGCTAATGTCGGGCCGTCAGCGGATGCCGTAGCCGGCCGAAGGATGAAGGCGGAAGGATGAAGGCGGAAGGCGGAAGTATGAGCTATGAGCTATGAGCTATGGACTATGACAAGTCACTCAGACATGACATACATAGTTCATACTTCCGCCTTCCGCCTTCATCCTTCCGCCTTCATCCTTCATCCTTTCCTTCATCCTTCATCCTTCCCCTTCCCCTTCTCCTTCTTCTTTCTGAATTAACACTCATTTAACCTCAGGTTCACTCCCAGTTCATCCTCGGTATCTATCCTCAAGCTTGCTAACCGGAAATCTAAACACTTTTTGAATCAAAGGCAGTTTCTACCAAGGGGAAAGAAATCGGGCCGAAGTCTATTTTCAATTCGGGAAGTTCTCATGCATCGAGGAAACAAAATGAAGCGGAATTCTATTACAGCAATTCTTTTCGCCACCTATATTTTCCTGTCGGCATTCGGCGTCAGCGCCCAGACCGATCAGGGCCGCATCTCCGGCCAGGTTACCGATCAAACCGGGGCGATCGTCCCCGGCGCGACCGTCGTCGTCACCAATAACGGAACGAAGCAGTCCAGAACCGTCACGGCCAGCGACGAGGGTCAGTATGTCGTGACACCGCTGCGTGCGGCGGTCTATACGATCGTCGTCAACGCCCCCACATTCGCGGCGAAAACGATCACCGACGTCGAGGT
>DATLCA010000024.1:0-10224 GCA_035526605.1 Pyrinomonadaceae bacterium
CGAATCCGCATTCGCACGGAATATGGCAGTGTCGGTTTTGCCGTCACCGTCATAGTCTCCAGGAACCAGAACGTCACCCGCCGAACCCCAGTGCAGTGCCTGGAAACCCGCCGTCGAACGGTTCAGGTACCAGTTGCCTTCTGACGGACGGAACACCGAAAGATCGGTCTTGCCATCGCCATCGAAGTCAGCACGTGACTTAACCGAGGGAGCGACAATGCCGCACAGATAGGTGTCCAGGAATTGTCCACCCGTCAACACGATGTTGTCGATGTTGATGCCGGTCGAAGCGATCGACACGTCCGACGCCATTCTCCACCGCAACCCGATCGTCTGGCCATTCAAGGCAGCCGGTAGGTTGACGACCGTATCGAGGTACGCGGCCTGTGTTCCCGACCAGGCACGACGACCCGCGATCGGACTGGAGAAAGCCGTGCTGATCAGTCCGTTATAACCGCCGCTGACGAACGGGCAGCTTGCTCCCGGGCAGATCGCGGCACAGCTGGGGCAAACATCGACCCATGTGGCACCGCCATCGGTGGAATATTCGAGAACTGCTCCATCGAACGTGTTCTCGGTCGTGAATTTATTCTTGAACGACACCTGCGCCGTCGCCGAAGTAATTTTCACCGTGGTTGTCAATGCGGCATCGTTGACGGATGCGGGGTCATTCGCGAAGGCCGAATTCGGTGCCGAGCTCGGGCCGGTCGCCGAAGTAACCCAGTTGATGCCCGTGCCAGCCAACAGAACATTATCAAATCCTGCCGGAAGGACCGGTGCGGTCACGCCGTCAAAGTTCTGCGAAGTTCCGCTAAACGTCGGCTGTCCCAAACGGAACTGCTTTACGACCGGGGTTTGTGCACCGGCGCTGCTGCTCGCGTTAAGTGTTACCTGGTGGAGGCTGCCGCAAAGGGCACCGCCAGGAATCGTATAAGGAATCGGCATCGAGACGGTCTGGCCGTCATTGATCGTGCCGTAGCTTACGTTGGGTCCGCCGTTAACATTTACCTGAACGCCCGTGATAGCGGCGCCCGTCGTGTTATTCACTGAAACGTTCAGCAAGACGTTCTCGCCCGGTTCGGGGAATCCGTCATTGTCGCCCGGCGAATCGCTGACCGTGAAAGGATTCACGACTGCGATGTTCGGGAAATCGAACGCTTCGGTGACCGACGTGGATGACTGCACGCTAGAAGAGAAACCCATTCCGCGACGTCGGAAGCCTTCGCGGACATCCGCAACGTCGGCAGATGCTTCAGGTGCGATCGATGATGCGGCCGCTGCCGTGATGATCGCGTCGCGTTCCTGAATCATTGTCGGGTTAAGAGGTGCGAGCTTCATCCCGTCAAGGACGAGCTGCATAGCTTTTCTGTTACCGACTGCCCAAGTGAGCCGGGTGATCAGCAGTGCCCGGACTTCCCACAATGTGCTGCTCCAAACTTCGCCGGCATTGTGGACCTGAGCGCAATCGCCGGTCGTGCCGACAGGACCGCGCGGATACGCACTGTTGGGATTGGTCGCCGTGGTCCCGATGAGCGTATCGCAACCCGAGTTGATATAACGGAACGTCAGCGGATTGTGCGGCAAGCCGTTTGGTCCGGTGAACCCGATCACAGCTTTCGGGAAGCGGCGAATACCGTGGTAGTAGTTTGAAGCGAAGCCGGCGTTGATCAGATACGTGGCATAGCCACCCGTCGTGTAAGCGCCGTTGATCGGGTCGGTCGGTTCCGACAGCATCGAGATGCCGTACCAGTCGCCCCAGCCTTCACCCATCATGCCGCCCTGGCCGCCAAGACCCGTCGCGTTACCGTGGAGACGGTTCGAGGTGCCATGCGTGACTTCGTGAATGATGACTTCAGCATCGCCTGTTCCGTCATAGTCCGGGGTAGGTCCGGTCCAGACGTACATCTGCATGCGGCCGCGGGCGCCGTCAGCTGCGGTGTTGAAGTTGGCATTGTTGGTGCCCGAAGAATCCTGTCCTTCACCGGAGATACGATCGTTTTCCACGCCGCCGCGGCCGAAGTTGCTGCCCTGGAAGTTGCGTGCCTGCTCGGTGAAGCCGAGACGGTAGAGCTCGTCGTGATACCAGTTCATGGTGTAGAACATCTGGATCACGGCGCCCCTCTGCGCCTGAGCGGTTAAAGGATCGTCTCCCGGACCCGGATTACCCGGTGCGGGATTCCATGTGGACGTGAAAGTCCGGTTCGGAGTTCCGACCTGCGTCGCGTCGACGCCGTTCACACCGTCACGGTCGATACCCGCTTCCAAAGCGTTTCCGTCCGTAACATTGGCTCCGTCGGTTATCCAACCATTGTTATTGAATCCGAAAGGTGCTTCGTTACCGATTCGGGTAACGCTGCTGCGGGCGATCACCGTGCCCTGCGTGCCGGCCGACGGGATCGAGGGTCCGGGCGACAGAGGAGCGGGGTTGTCCGCAACGTTGATGAAAGCGGTCGGGTTCGCGTAAACCTGATAGGTCGCCGACTGAGTTTGATCGTCGCCAAGGTTTTTATGCCACAGGACGACACCGCTCGCGGCGTCAACTATGACGTAATACGCATTGACCGGCTGCCATATGAGAACGCGCCATGCCGGAACGGCGACGCCGGGCTCGGTCGGGAAGTACATTTTCTCCGCCGTCGTGGCCCAGTCGCCTTGTCCGAAAACAACTACGTTGTCGGTCGAAGCGGCATCGTTTTTGGAAACATCTGAGGGCTTCAGCTCGTGGTTGATGTGAGCCGCGGCTTTCGTGACGGCGTCGGCCGGATTGTGGAAGTCGGTCGAAAGCGATTCGTAGTCCAAGCCCGGAGCGAGATTGTTGATCACACGAACCAGACGGCCTTCTTTCGTGAAACCCGCCTTAACTTCGCCGCGGAACACGGGGATGCCGTTGATAAGCTGCTCGAGGTGGGCATACGACATGTTGCCGTCGGGATTGGTGTAATCCGCCGCTACTTTTAGCGAATTCGCCTGAGAGGTGCTGACGCCGATCAGGCTGTCGTTCTCTTTGACGAAGTTGCGAAGAATCTCGGATCGCTTAGCTGTCGACGGTCCCGACAGGAACTCGATCTTCGAGCTATATACGTTGGGCGTGATCACTTCAGGGATACGAATATCGAGATTGTATTCGACCTTTGCCTGCGGCAGTCGAGCCTTGAGCTCGGCCTCGCCACGCGTAAATCCGTCCCGAATGTCGGCGACCGCCGAAGCGTCCTTGCCGGCCGACTGGCGGAATCTTTCGAGAAGATCTGCTTGCGCGGGGTCTTTGCTCGCGTCGCGGATATCCCACATTTTGGCTAATCCGTCATCCTGGCTCGTGGTGCGCGAGAAAAGGCCTTCACCTTTTTTCGCGTTGGCCGTCGGACGGAATTGTGACGGCACTACTATGAGCATCGTCACCACTCCTAAAACTACTAGGGTCAACAGGAGACCGCGGCGGGTCCCTGAATAAGAACTGTTCTGCATTTACAAGCCCTCCTAAACTACCTAAAACAAAAAACGAAGCCCCGATGTGAGGCAGTAATTGAAATCACCTTAAGGATATAAGGACGAGAGAAAGGAATTTATTATTGAGATGAGCGAACAAATTGGCGCAAAGCTTGCCGGTCAAAAGCGGCACAGTGTATGACTTTATAATTGTCGTGACCTAAGAATTAAAGAAGGATGAAAAACTCTACACCTTCACAAGGGTAAGAAAATGTAGATAAGTTCTAACAGAAAAGGACTGGTTCGTCAACGCGTTTGTAACACACATGACTTTCGCGGGGCTAAATTGAGAAATAGTTGAGGCTAAGAATTGCCCGCGCCAAAATGTGGGAGGCCGCGGAGTCCGGAATTGCGATCTTTTCTATTCCGGACTCCGCGGCCTTATTCGGGAGTTGTCCGTTACCCTACGGGATATATTCCGCGGGCACCGCGGTATCCGAAGAAACGCCGAACGAGGTTGCGAAGAACCCGGACGCCGAGCGGTTCAGATACCAAACACCGTTGCGGTAGACGGCCTGGTCGTCCTTGCCGTCGCCATCGTAATCGCCGGGGACCGGGATATCTGCGGGCAGCCCGAACGGTATGAAGTCTACGCCTCCGTTTGTCGACCGGAGAATGTACCACGTTCCGTTGGACGGCCGGTAGACTGCGATATCGTCCTTGCCGTCGCCATCATAATCAGCCGGGACGGCACGGTCGGTCGCGAGGCCGAAGTTGGTCGCCGACACACCGCCCGAGCTCCGGTCGATCCACCACTGACCCGAACGGTAAACTGCGATGTCCGTCTTGGCGTCATTGTCGTAATCGCCCGGGACCGGGAGGTCGCCCGCCGCGCCGAACGCCGAGATGATGGTTCCACCCGTGCTTTTCAGGACGTACCAGACATTCGTCGACGGTCTGAAGACCGCAAGGTCCGACTTGTTGTCGCCATCGTAATCGCCGGCCACCGGCACGTCACCTGATAAACCGAATGCGGTCGAACTGAACCCGTTATCCGACGAACGCAGGATCCACCACGTTCCCGTGCTTGGACGAAAGACCGCCACATCCGTCTTGTTGTCTCCGTCAAAATCCCCGGGTGCGAGCTGGTCGCTCGAAACGCCCCAGTTCGCGACCGTAAATCCGGCCGATGAGCGATTGAGATACCAATTTCCTTCAGACGGACGGAATACCGAAAGATCGGTTTTGCCGTCGGCGTCGAAATCCGCGCGGGATTTCACCGGAGCCGAAGTGAAGGGGCAAAGGTAACTGCCGAACACCTGAACCGTGTCGATGTTCCAGCCGCCTCCGGCCGGAGCTGTGTTGCTGTCGGCTCCCAGTCGCCAGCGGAGCTGAACATTTTGCCCGGCCGCCGCTGCCGGGAGTCGGACGACCGAGGTTATGTATCCCGCCGAGTCACCGGTCCAGCCGTTTCGGCCACCGAGAGGATTCGGAGCGCTGACGCCCATTGATCCGTTGTAGCCGTTCGAGATAAACGCCCCGCCCGCCGACACGACGTCGACGAACCCGCCTCCGCCGATGCTGATCTCGAGCACGCCGCCGTCCCAGCCGGCTTCGGTGTTGTATCTGTGCCGGAACGAAAGCGTCGACGCCTGAGCGGTGATCGGCATAGCCGGCGATGTCAGAGTGGTGTCGCCGCCATTCGTCGTTGGACACTGCGTGGTTGTGCCGACGCAGTCGGGAAGGTCGGCTCCAAAGATCGAGTTGGGTGCCGTGTCCGCGCTGTTGGTCGTCGCAGCGAACGTCATCGGCGCATAGCTCGCGCCGACCGTCCATCCTGCCGGAAGTGCCGGAGCTGTTACTCCGTCAAAGTTCTGCGTCAGGGTCACGACCTGAACTCCGATATTTATAGTTCGCTGGAAGCTGGTGGCTCCGAGACTGCTGTTGACGTTGATCGTCAGTGTCAGGGCGCTTCCGCAGAGTGTCCCAGCTGGTATGGTGAAACTGATCGGCTGGCTCACCGTCGCGTTGTTATTGATCGTGCCGTAATTTGCCGATCCGCCGCCGACGATCTGCGCTGTCACCCCGGTCGCCGAGTTACCGGTTATGTTGGACAGCGGAACCGTCACTGTAACCGGTTCGCCAGGTTCCGGAAAACCGTTATTGTTTCCGCCGGCGTCGCTGACCGAGAAGGCGGTGGTCTGTGTCAGGTTCGGGAGATCGAATGCTTCGGTGACGCGAGCGTCGCCGACGCCTGTCCCAACGTTCTGGATGCTCGAGCTAAAGCCCATTCCGCGGATCGCGAAGCCGGACCAGATGTCGGCCACGTCGGCGCCCGTTCCGCTCATCTGAGCGGCCGCGAGAATCGCGTTGCGCTCGGTCAGGAACGTGGGGCCGATAGGCGCGAGCTTCATCCCGTCGGTGACGAACTGCAAAGCGCGGCGGTTGCCCTCGAGCCAGCCAAGCCGCGTCACAAATTTTGCCCGCACTTCCCAGAGGGCGCTGCTCCAAACTTCGCCGGCGGCGTGGACCTGATCGACACTCGTCGAGATGTGGGGGCCGGCCATCGCCGCGAAGGCACCGTCCGAAGTATTCGCCTGCGTCGAGTCGATGTCGGCGAACGTCATCGGATTGTACGGACGGTTCTGAGGTCCACCGGTCGCCGCCATGACCGCCTTCGGGAAGCGGCGAATTCCGTAATAGTAACTGGCATTTCCGACGACACCGAATCCTTGAAAGAGAGCGTAGCCGCTCAACGCGTAAAGGCCGTTGACGGGGTCGGTCGGCTCGGACAGTAAGCTGTGAGCATAGAAATCGGACCACCCCTCGCCCATCGCACGGGACATGTTCAAAGAGAGGCCGGCGTTATTGCCATGCAGTCGATTCGAAGTTCCGTGTGTGACTTCGTGGATCATGATGTCCGCGTCGCCCGTTCCGTCGCGGTCCGGGTTCGGACCGCTCCAGACGTACATCTGCATGCGTCCGCGGGTCCCGTCGACACCGGCCGAAAAATTCGCGTTGTTGGTTCCCGAAGAGTCTTGCCCTTCGGCCGAAACGCGGTCGCCCGCGAGGCCTCCGCGTCCAAAGTTGTCGTTCTGGAAATTACGAGCTTGTTCGGTAAACCCGAGACGATAGAGTTCGTCGTGATACCAGTTCATGATGTAGAACTGCTGGATCACCGCGCCGCGTCGTGCTTCGGCAGTCGTCGGCGCATCGCCGGGGGCCGGGTTTCCAGGCGGCGGGTTCCATAGCGAACTGAAAGTGCGATTCGGCGAACCGGTCGCCTGCGTTCCGGCGTCGACGCCGTTCACGGCGTCAAGGTCGAGGCCTGACTCGAGCGCGTTGCCATCGGTCGTGTTGGCTCCGTCGGTTATCCATCCGTTGTTGTTGAAAGTGTAGGGGGCTTCGTTTCCGATTCGCGAGACGTTGGTTCTAGTGAGTAACGATCCTTGCGCGCCGTCCGCGGGGGAAGTGCCCGCGGAAATATACGGCGAGAGCGGGGCGGCGGAATCGGCGACGTTGATCATCGCGTTCGGGTTGACGTAAACCTGGTAAGTCGCCGCCTGGGATTGATCTTCCGTAAGATTCTTCCGCCAAAGCATCGTGCCCGTGTGTGCATCCACGATTACGTAAAATGCGTTGACCGGCTGCCAGATCAAAACCCGCCATGCGGGGACCGCGACGCCGGGCTCAGTCGGGAAGTAGATCTTCTCCGCCGTCGTGGCCCAGTCGCCGCTTCCGAATACCGCCTTCAGGTCGCTCGAGGCCGCGGCGTTTTTTGCCGATTCTTCCTGTTTCAGATCGTGGTTGATGTTTGCGGCAGCGTAACGGACCGCGTCCGCTGCATCGCCGAAATCCATGGAGAGCGATGCGTAGTTCAGACCGGGCGCGAGATTGTTGACGACTCGGCCCATCTCACCGTCTTTGGTGAACGCCGCCTTTACCTCGCCGCGGAATACCGGGATCCCGTTGATTTCCTGATTCAGCTCGACAAATGAAAGATTACCGTCCGGGTTGGTGTAATCGGAGAAGACTTTGAGCTCCGAAACCTGCGTCCCGCGCATCCCGACGAGCTCGTTGTTTTCGGCCAAGAAGCTCTTCAGCACATCCGCCCGCTTCGCCGACGTCGCCCGCGTCAAATACGCCTTACCCAGCGACGCCTCGGTCGCTATAACTTCGGGTGTCCGAATATCGGTGTTGTACTCGACCTTGAGGGTCGGAACGCGTGCGGCGAGAGCTTTTTCTCCTTGCACGAATCCATCGCGGACGTCTGCGACCTCCACGGCGTTGCGACTTTGGGAGGAACGGAAGCTTTCTATACGGCTCGCGGCGGCCTTGTCCGAACGTATGTCGTAATTCGGGAGCTCATCCCGCTGGCTGACCGTTCGGGAGAATAGCCCTTCACCGTTGGAACGCGTCGTAGCTTCCGATCGGAAAAGGGTGGGGACGAGAACGAGCGCGGTGACAAACGCCAGAGCGAACAACGTGAGGAAAGGTCGACGTCGGGCCTTGGCGGGTGCGGTAAACTTCATTAAATGTAGCCTCCTGAGCTGAGTATCGGACGGTGATCCCAAAAACCGGGCGGGGTGTTCGGGGGTGGATACCGGAGCAAGGTGAACCCTTCGACACCGGAAAGATTTGAGTTTACAATTTATTATGAAACGGAAGGCAGTGAATATTTTTTGAGATCGGAAACGCGGGGACAATCTCTCACTTCCTTGTATTAGAATGCGACGACTGCAAACTGATGCTTTTACCAAATAATCCGTTGCACGTCAATTTAAAGCCATGCCCGAATCTCTCATCGATAAAGTATTTGGAATCAGTGGTCTGATCTCGAAATTCCACGATAATTATGAGCACCGGCCGGGCCAGATCAAGATGGCCGAGGAGATCGTCCGCGCGTTCGAGGACAAGCGTCACCTGATCGTGGAAGCGGGGACGGGGACGGGCAAAACGCTCGCTTATCTCGTGCCCGCCATCGCGGCCGCGCTAGCGACCGGGAAGCGTGTCGTGATCTCTACCGGGACGAAGAATCTGCAGGAGCAATTAATGGAGAAGGACATTCCATTTCTGCAGAAGGTACTTCCCAAGAAGTTTTCGGCCGCGTACATGAAGGGGCGTTCGAATTACGCCTGCCTGTATCGTATTTCAAAAGCCGAGCACCAGCCGATCCTGGGCGGGCTGGATGAAATGGATCATTTCGACGAGGTTCGCCGGTGGACGCAGGTGTCGAAGATCGGGGATCGACGCGAGCTGACGACGCTTCCCGACGACATCTCGTTCTGGAGCCGCGTGAACGCGCGATCGGAAATTTGTCTCGGCCAGAAATGCCCCGACTTCGAGCCATGCTTCATCACCCGCATGCGGGCGCGTGCCGAGGACGCCGACATCATCATCGTCAATCACCACCTGTTCTTCGCCGATCTCAGTGTTCGGGGTAATCAATATGGTCGCGTAATTCCGGACTATTCGGCAGTGATCTTCGACGAGGCACATCTGATCGAGGACATCGCGGCGGATTACTTCGGAGTGCAGATCTCGAATTTTCAGATCGACGAGCTGGTTCGCGATTCGGACACGCTCCCGATCACCGACGCCGTCGCGACGCGCGAGCTGACAAAGATAGCCGCGAAGATAATCGGTTTGTCGGAACAGTTCTGGATGCGCTTCTCGCAGGCACGTTTTGACGGACGGTATCCGATCCTCGAGGACGTATTTTCTTACCGAACAAAAACCGGCGACAACGCGCCGACGCAGGTCGGCGAGGCTTACCACATGCTGGACGAAGCGCTGGGGCGTCTCGTCTCGACGATCGACCGGTTCGCGGACACGGTTCCGGAAGTCGAGAGCCTTGTCCGAAGGACGAAACAAACCCGGGCCGATCTCGACTTTGTTGTTCATCAAGCAGAGAAGAATTACGTCTACTGGCTGGAGCGGCGCGGGAAAGGAATGTTCCTGCGTGCTTCGCCGGTCGATGTTTCGGAAATGCTCCGCGGGAAGCTTTTCGAAAAGGTGGAGACGTGTGTTCTGACGTCTGCGACGTTGTCGAGCGCCGGCTCGTTCAATTTCGTTCGCGAGCGGCTCGGGTTGGACACGTCGAAAACGAATGTGCTTCACGCTTCGTCGTCGTTCGACTACGAGAACCAGGCGATCATTTATCTGCCGAAGGCGATGCCGGATCCCAGGGCACCGGAATTCACGCAGATGGCGGCCGGCGAGATCGTAAAGATACTGCAGGTCACCGACGGCCGCGCGTTTGTTTTGGCGACGAGTAACGCGTCGATGAATGCGTTGTATGAACTCGTTTCGGCTCGGGTAGGGTTTCCGTGTTTCGTTCAGGGCTCAATGTCCAAGACGGGACTGCTCGACAAGTTTCGCGAAACGCCGAACGCCGTCTTGTTCGCGACCGCAAGTTTCTGGCAGGGCGTCGACGTGCAGGGCGAGCAATTGTCATGCGTGAGCATCGACAAACTCCCATTCGCCGTCCCGACCGATCCGATAGTCGCCGCACGTTCGCGGTTCATCGAGGAGAACGGGGGTAAATCGTTCTTCGAATACAGCGTCCCGCAAGCCGTGATCTCGCTCAAGCAGGGAATCGGAAGATTGATAAGAAGCAAAACCGACCGCGGCGTCATCGCGATCCTCGACCCGCGCCTGAGAACAAAATCGTACGGACGAGATTTTTTAACGAGTCTTCCGAGGATGCGGATCACGAGTGATTTGAGTGACGTTGAGCGGATATTCGAGGGTGCGCTGGCAAATACGCAGAGTGCGAAGGTGAATTAATGAAAAGAGGAC
>DATLCA010000025.1:0-1959 GCA_035526605.1 Pyrinomonadaceae bacterium
CCAAGACGGTCTTGGGAATTGTCGACCATTATCTGGACGGTTGGATAGATCTTTCCCGCGGCGATCAGGTTATCTATGATGGTCGGCGCAGGAATGTCTTTTACATAATCCTCGCCGTCGAACGAGATGAGCAAACGGTACGGCTCCGGCGATTTTGCGTCGTAGCCGGGCGGCGTATAGACCCAGATCTTTCGTTTTCGGTTGTACTGTTTGTCATCCACAGTGAACGGCGCGACTTTGCCTTTCGGCGTGCCTGCATTTTCTTTCGTCCAGTCGACCTCCCCGCCGGTTGTCGGCGAAGAAGCAGTTTTCGCAGCCGGCTGTGCACAGGCGGAAGCGCAGAATGCGGAAAGGACGAAAAGTACAACCAATAGGTTCTTAAAGATCATGAGTCAGCATACGCCGATCCTCCGACGCGAGTTCTGAAATTTGCAAAGTGATTGAACTTCGCGGCTTTTCCGGCTTTGTTCCGTGTCCTCCGTGTATTCCGTGGTTCCCTGCCGTAAAGCCCCAACCACGGAACACACGGAAGACACGGTAAAGAATAAATCGGGGAACTTAGTAACTGGGCGCAATCGGCTGCTGAAAATCAAACTGACCTGTTGCCGATCAAATACAAATCTTCCTTTTCACCGTAAAAGTAATTATCATATTGAGGGCTTTCCGTAGCCGCTCTTTCCTTTTTTCATCCGAACTTACTTATGACTGCTCTTTCCACTTCTTTCGAAAGTCTTACAGGTGTGCCCGAATTCGTCGCGTACGCTTTTGTTTTCATGTTCGGCGCGAGCGTCGGCAGCTTCCTCAACGTCGTGATCCACCGGGTTCCGAACGAGGAGTCGATCGTGTTTCCGAATTCGGCGTGTCCGAATTGCAAGACCGCGATCAAGGCCTACGACAACATCCCTGTTCTTAGCTGGCTGGTGCTCCGCGGAAAATGCCGGGGGTGCGGGATGCCGATCAGTGCACGCTATCCGGCGGTGGAATTGCTGACCGCATTCTTGTGGGTTCTCGTTTACTGGCACACCGGATTGACGCCCATCCTGCCCGTTTATTTTGCTTTCGTGTCGGCGATGGTCGCTCTGATCTTCATCGACGCCGAGCATATGATCTTGCCCAACGTCATCACGTATCCGCTGTTCGTGCTGGCACTGCTTGTTCGGGTAATCTTCCCCATCGTGTTCGCGGAAAACTATTTCAGCGATACCGCTTTCGCGCCGGCGATATATCTCGCCGGTCAACCCGGATGGATGATCTCGCTTTTCGGCGCGGTCGTCGGAGCTTTGGTCGGGGGCGGATCCCTCTGGCTGGTCGGTGCGGTCTGGAAGAAACTCCGAGGTGTGGACGCGATGGGATTGGGCGATGTGAAAATGATGCTCGGCGTCGGCGCCCTGCTCGGGTGGCGGCTGGCATTTCTTTCGATATTCCTCGGAGCGTTCGCCGGAGCATTGATCGGGATCGTCGTGATCGCGAAGCAAAAAGACAAAGACCTTCAGACGCAGATCCCGTTCGGAATTTTTCTCGGAACCGGTTCGATCTTGTCGCTGCTCTTCGGGGAACGGTTGATCGACTGGTACATCAGATCGTTCGTGCCCTGATTACCTACCCGGCAGGCACCGCCGATTCGAGGCAGGCCGACGAACAATAAAATGTTCCGCCACGGAGTTGGATGGCTTCCCGCTCGGGAACCCATGACCTACATTTGGCGCAGTTCACTAACGGCCCCGCGGGAATATTTTCCTGGGGCCGCACTTGTTTTTCCTTTACCTGGTCGCGCATCGATTTAAGTGAGCGCCAGATGTGCAGCATCGCAGCGATCTGCCTGCGGTAGCGGATCGCGGTCAGTGCAAGGAGCACCGCAATTACGAGAAGTATGAAAAATGCTTCTTTCATCCGGCTGGCTGTCCGCCTGAAAGCATGGAAGTGAGCTCGCCGATAGATTCGTTTTTCGGATTGGCGGCG
>DATLCA010000026.1:0-5140 GCA_035526605.1 Pyrinomonadaceae bacterium
CGGGCCCGCGGCGAGATCAGACCGCTCATTCAGCAGACATTTCGTCCGCTGCAGCCGGCGACCGCGGCGTTCGAATTCTGGGCAGCCATCCCGAAGGAAAATGAAACGGTAATCGGTTTGTACAACACGAGGACGTTCACCCTCAGGCCGCTCCTTAAACTCCCGAAGATCAGCTTCGACAGCATGGACACCTGGGTCGACGAATCCGGGGGCAAAGTGTATTTCGTCTACGAGGGCCACATGCTCGCCGCCCCCATAAAAACGAGGCCGTGACTTGTCACGAGCAAGTCGAAAATGGTTTAATGACAGTTCGCTTTAAGGCGGAAATCTCAGCCGAGAGGAGGTGAGACAAAAAATGGCTTATATATCAGTTAATGCAAATGAATCGATCGAAAGCGCACTGCGCAGGTTCAAACGCAAAGTTATCTCGGAAGAGATCATCAAGGATTTGAAAAAACACGCTCACTTCATCCCGCCGGGGCAAAAGGCAAAGCTCAAATCGGTAAACGCACGAAAGCGTAATCGCCGACGCTTTCGCCAGCAGCGGCCGATGAATGCTTCGCCAAGGCCGATGGGCAGCGGACCACGATAGGGCAAAAAGTTTAAAGGTGAAAAGGTGGAAAAGTGTGAGTCTCTTGCATTTCACTTTTTCACCTTTTCACTTTTAAACGTTTTCACTTTTAGACTAGGCAGAGATGGATTCTAATCGACCACGAATTTTGATAACCAACGATGACGGGATTCACTCCGAAGGGATCGCCGCCCTCGAGGCGGCGATGAATCAGATCGGCGACGTCTACGTCGTCGCCCCCGAAACGGAGATGAGCGGGGCCTCGCACAGCCTGACGCTCGCGCGCCCGTTGCGTATTCGGCAGATCGACGAGCGGCACTGGACCGTCGACGGAACTCCGACCGACTGCGTCACTCTCGCACTCAACCGGATTCTCTCCGCGGAAGTGCGTCCGGCAATATGCGTTTCGGGAATAAATCACGGCGCCAATCTGGGCGACGACGCGACGTATTCGGGAACCGTCGCCGGTGCGATGGAAGCGACGATCCTTGGTGTCCCCGGTATCGCGTTCAGTTTGGTCGCGACCCGCAGTCACGACTTTGCGGAGTCGGCCCGTATCGCGATCGACGTGACTCGAAAGGCCCTGGCCGAAGGCATTCCGGATTGGACTTTGCTGAACGTGAATGTTCCCAAGGGTGTTCCAAAAGGAATTCGAATAACCAAGCAGGGCTTCAAGGAAGCCCGACCGGTGATCAGCGAACACATCGACCCGCGTGGGAAACCTTATTACTGGATCGGCGAAGTCCGCGAAGGTTTTCGCGCCGCGGGCGGAACGGATTTCGAGGCGGTGGACGAAAATTATGTTTCCGTCACGCCGATGCGAACCGATCTCACGAACCATGGGGCTCTTGAGGGAATGAAGGACTGGGAAGAATAATTTCGATTTGAGATTTTCGATTTGCGATCGTGTTTGAAATCACAATTATTAGTTGACCCGAAGGTGCTTATGTGTGCAGCCAGAACAGGCCACGATCCCGCAACGCGATCGAAAATCGAAAATCGAAAATCGAAAATGCCATGAACGGTACCGCACCAAGATCGAATATTTCCGACGGTTTCGAGATCCCGCGTGCCCGGATGGTCGAGCATCTGCGGAATCACTACAAGATCGCGGATGACCGTGTTCTCGAGGCCATGAATCGTGTGCCGCGGCATGCGTTTGTGCCGGACGCCCTAAAATCCCAGGCCTACAAGGACAACGCGCTACCGATCTCCAGCGGCCAGACGATCTCTCAGCCTTTCATAGTCGCTCGGATGACGGAACTGCTGGAGCTGACCGGGCGCGAACGTATTTTGGAAATAGGTTCCGGCTCGGGCTATCAAACGGCGGTCCTCGCAACGGTCGCGAGAAAAGTTTTTGCAATCGAACGCATTCCTATATTGGCCGCCGAAGCTAAGGAGAAATTAATACGTATCGGGTTTCGCAACATCTCATACCGATGCGACGATGGCACAAACGGGTGGGAAGTTTATGCGCCATTCGACCGGATCCTCGTGGCGGCGGGCGGGCCAGTTATTCCTGAGCCCCTCGTAAAACAATTGGAGATTGGCGGGCGAATGGTGATTCCCATCGGGGCGGATCAGAAATCACAGAACTTGGTTCGGGTGACGAGAACCGAGAAAGGATTTGAGACAGAAAACTTCGGGCCGTGCGCGTTTGTTCCCTTAATCGGCAATCACGGATGGGAGGAGAAGAGATAAGCACGCCCGACGGGCCGAAACAATCTAGCCCCAGGCTAAATTGCTTCGCTCCTTTCATGCTTAATGTCATATGGACTCGATAACCGACCTCATCCATCTAATCAAGGATTACCTCAATCCAAAATTTCTCATCGACTGGATGCTCGCACTGCTGGGCCCGTGGGTTTATCTCGGACTGTGGTTTGTGGTATTTGCGGAGACGGGACTCGCGGTCGGGTTTTTCCTGCCGGGCGATTCGCTTCTTGTTGTTTCGGGCCTATTCGCCGCCGCCGGAAAGTTGAACATCTATCTCGTCCTGCTCGCGTTCTTTCTCGGATCGGTGATCGGGGACAGCACGGGTTATTGGACCGGCCGCGGGATGGGCAAGACTCTTTTCAACCGTGAAAGCTCGTTCATCTTCAAACCGAGCCGCGTCGAAAAGGCGCGACATTTCTTTGAGAAGTACGGTGTGAAGACGGTCATACTTGCCCGATTCGTACCCATCGTTCGCACCTTCGCACCGCTAGTCGTCGGCGCGGCCGGCATGCCTTATGGAAAATTCTTAACCTTTAGCATCATCGGCGGAGCACTTTGGATCTCGAGCATGGTGCTCGGCGGCTACTTTCTCGGCGGCGTGATCGAAAACGCGCTCGGAATCAAGCTCGAAGAGCATATCGAAAAGGTCGTCATCGTTGTCGTCTTCATTTCCCTTCTCCCGCCGTTAATCGAATTCCTGAAACACCGATACGGGAAGAAGGCCGCACCCGCCCTATCCGAACCTGAAGGCTAGCGCCCCCGCATCGGTTGATGGCAGATAAAGCAGATAAGAAAAATTCAATTTTGGTTTTTTATCCGCGTAGGCAGCGGCTGGACACTGCGGCGATCCGGAACCACTTATCTGTCGTGGTTGACTAATGTACAGTGGGTAACCTACACTCAGATACTTGATTGACGGGGCGTGGCTCAGCCTGGTAGAGCGCACGGTTCGGGACCGTGAGGTCGGAGGTTCGAATCCTCTCGCCCCGACCATTTAATACAAACAGAAAACGGTCGCCTTTGATGGCGACCGTTTTCTGTTTTCAGTCGACCGTTGGACGTCTGCGTTATTTTGAAGCTCTGCAATCTCCCAGCCCCTTTCGTAAGCTCGATAGCCGCGGCCTTTCTTTGCCGAATCAGCTGGCTGAATCTACCGTGTCCGAACGGCGAAGAACAATATGGATATATCTTAGAACCCGGTCGGGTCAGTTCTTTTGCGGTAAGCGAACTGTAAAACTGGTTCCGTCGGTTTCCGACGAACGGACTTCGATCGTTCCCTTATGGCCCTCGACGATTTCGTGTGCGATATGTAGACCCAGCCCGAGGCCGGCCGATGGGTAAGAGTGCGGGCCCGTGGCGGATAACTGAACTAACGGGTCGAAGATTACCTGTAACGATTCGGGCGGTATCGAGTCCCCGAAATTTTTCACCTCAACGGTAATCGTTTTCGGTTCCCTACTCGCAGAGAGCGTTACCTGTTTTCCCTTTTCGCTGTGCTTTACAGCGTTTATCAAGAGATTTGAAAGAACCTGTTGGAACCGTGTCGGGTCGAAAGAGCCTTCAAGATCGCCTTCCGCTTCGAAAACAATTGAGGCATTCGGATACGCCAATTGTACTTCATCGACCGCGGTCCGGCAGACGTGATCCATATTTGCCTTTTCCGGTTTGACCGGAATTTTCCTTCCGATTTGTCCCCCGGCGTATTCCAGCAAATCGTGAATCATTCTGTTCATTCTCAGTACGCTTTTTTTTATGCGGTCCGCGACGTCCGGATAGCGCGGATCAACGGCATCCGATCTCGCCAATATCTGCGAAGCCATATTGATCGCCGATAGCGGGCCTCTCAGATCGTGTCCGAGAATGGCTAGAAATGTATGTCGTGAGCGATCCACCGCATCCGAATAGCTGGAGATCGATTCCGCCAGGGCTTGGTCGATGGCTTCGTTAAAGCGCATCATGTCCTCGAACTCGGATTCTTTAAACTCCGTGAGCTGCCTCTTCCACAATTTGATAACGCTTGCCCGCAACGCGCGATATTCGCTTCCCAATTGCTCCAAATCGAAACCGACAATTTGCCTCAATGCTCCGTGCGTGGTGGCCGCCGTCTCCTTGCCGGCAAGAGCATTCTTTAACCCTTTTGATTTGTCGAATTGCTCGGTTTCGGTTTGGTAGGTTTCGATGTCCCTCGCGGCGGCCTCCAGAATCAGTTTGGCGTGATCGCGCAAGGTTAAAGAATCCATTGTCTTACCCGCGGGATGAATCGTCGTGGCAAAAGACTCCCACTCCACAACGATCTCTTCCATGTTTTCCGTAATGAATTTAGACAATCTCACAGTGGTTGGATGACTAGAGAGCAATCATTTATTTGTGTCGTTCTGTTCGATATTATTTGTCGACGGATCAGGCGTCAAAGAGGAAGTTGCCAATTACGGTGCCTTTTCTCCTCATCAAGTCGGATGCGCGCACTTTACATTGCAAAGTACTTGTCACCCGTGTTACTTTATCAGCCGGTAAAGCATTTAGCGGGTAGATCCAAGTAATTTAGGAAGAAACATCTATGTCCTTCGCAAACAAGAGACTCATCGGCATCATCGTCGCGGTCGCGATCCTGTTGCTCATTCCACTGGTCGCCGGAGCTCCCTGGTCACGACTTGATTTCGTTCTCGCTGCCGTGCTCCTGCTCGGCACAGGGTTCCTGATCGAACTCGCGTTGCGGGTCGTCAAAAAACTGGAATACCGCGTGGCCCTCTGTGCCGCCATCCTCGCGGCGCTTGCCCTGATCTGGATAGAACTCGCGGTCGGCATTTTCGGGACGCCGTTCGCAGGATCCTAGAGCGAGCAATAATATCGTCG
>DATLCA010000027.1:0-10739 GCA_035526605.1 Pyrinomonadaceae bacterium
CCACTCGGTCTTCGATATCATAAAAACGCTCGTCCCGTCCGGGCGAGGGGAGCTCGAGATCACCGACGTCAACAACCATTACATCGATCGGGGCGAGATGACCTGGCACGAGCTGGAAGGCTGGTGGACGGACGCCGGAACGTTTGAGAGTTTGTTGCGGGCGTCTAACCTGGTGGCGGAGACGGGTGCTAATAATTTGTAATGGTGGAACTTCGTTGGAATCTTTGTCGCGCTAGCGACACACGAATTTAGCCGTGGGCCTTAGCCCACGAACCGGCGACGACGAATCCGCGTAGCGCAGCGACGCACGACTGGAAGGCTTTTCTCGGCTGTGCCGCCCGATGAGCGGAAAGGCTCAGCCTTTCCGACAGGAAGGAAAAATTTCCGGGGCTCCGCCTCGACATCGAGGCGTAGCCTCGGAATATTTGGTAGGCACGACGGCGAGCCACAGGCTGACCGCTCATCGGGCGCCCGCAAGAATTGACTCTTCGCGCCCATGAGGCTTTGGCCTAGAGCTAAATTCGATCGTCGCAACGCGACTGAGAGTATTCTTTTTATAGATTATGAACGCACCTGTGAACTCATCAGATTTCATTCCCGGAGAAATTCAGGACGTAATCGTCTACGACTTGAAAAAGTATTACGACGACCGCGGATGGCTCGCGGAGTTGTTTCGTCATGATGAGCTCGACTCCGAGTTTTATCCGGCGATGTCGTATATCTCTTTTACAAAACCCGGGGTGCAGCGTGGGCCGCATGAGCATGTAGACCAGGCGGACCTGTTCTGTTTCATCGGGCCCTCGACCTTCAACATCAAGCTTTGGGACAATCGCCCCGATTCTCCAACCCACAATCACATGATGTCGCTTTTTGTCGGGGCCGATGACCCAAAGGCAGTCGTCGTTCCGAAGGGCGTCGTTCATGGCTACAGGAACGTTGGCGAGATCGACGGCATGGTGATCAATTGCCCGAATCGTTTGTACATGGGTCACGGGAAACGTGAGCCGATCGACGAGATAAGGCACGAGGACGACCCGGATACGATTTATCGGATGTGAGTAAGCAAATTGTGGCGGTCCTGAGAGGGTGAGAAAGTGACTGGATGAGAAAGTGAGATTGAGACGCGGCCGGTCCAAACTTATTTCTCGCCCTTCTCCGCTTCTGTTAAGAGTTTGGAATGAAGATCCTTCGCATAATTGCGCGTCTCAACGTCGGCGGGCCGGCGCGCCATGTCGTGTGGTTGACCGAGCGGCTGAACGACGGAGAGTTCGAATCGGTGCTCATCGCGGGGACCGTTCCAAAAGGCGAGGAGAGCATGGGTTATATGGCGGAGCAGCACGGCGTGCGGCCGCTCTTTATCGAAGAGATGAGCCGGGAGTTGTCGCCTAAGGATCTCATTTCGTTGTTTAAGGTCTTGCGCGAGATCCGGCGGTTGCAGCCCGACATAATTCACACGCACACGGCGAAAGCCGGCACGATCGGCCGCGGCGCCGCGATTCTTTACAGATTGATTACCCTTGGACGACGAAAGGTTCGCGTCGTTCACACCTTCCACGGCCACGTCTTTCACAGTTACTACGGCAGACTCAAAACAGGTATTTTCATCACGATCGAAAAACTGCTCGCGCGCTTCGCGACCGACAAAATAGTCGTGATCTCGCCGCAGCAGTTTCACGAGATACATGAGGAAGTCGGCGTCGGCCGCCGCGCGCAGTTCGAGATCATCCCGCTGGGGATCGATTTGGGAGCTCTCGCGAAGACTGCAAACCGCCGAAATTTCCGCCGCGAACTCGGAATAGAAGATTCGGACATCCTTGTCGGGTTTGTCGGACGGCTTACGGAAATCAAAGATGTTTCACTGTATCTACGAGTTGCGGCTTTAGTTCAAGAAGGCACCCGCCAACTGCGTATGCGGTTTGCGATCGTGGGCGAAGGGCATCTACGGCAGGCGCTTGAAAACGAAGCGAAGACTTTAGGGATGGGCGATTCGATTCTTTTTCTCGGCAACCGCACCGACATGGAGTCCGTTTACGCCGGGTTGGATATCGTCGCATTGACCTCCAGAAACGAAGGGACCCCGCTCTCGCTGATCGAAGCGATGGCCGCGCGGCGGCCCGTGATCTCGACGATAGTTGGCGGAGTGCGTGATCTTCTGGGTGCTACTGTAGAAGAAAGGGATGGTTTTCGGGTGTGTGACCGGGGCGTCGGAATCGAAAGCCGCTCAGCCGACGAATACAAAAAGGGATTGATTTATTTGGCGGAAAATGAAAGATTACGGGAAAGTCTGGCGGAAAGCGGCCGAGAATTTGTAGAAGCGGAATACTCCAAGGACAGGCTCGTCCGGGATATTGCACAACTTTATAGAGCGCTGTTAGCGAATTAATAGGCCCGAATTTTGATGGAGGAAATTTTTTCAAATCCGTTCGCCGTCGGTGCGATCAGTCTCGCACTCGCGGTCGTACTGACGTATGTGGTGCGCGGAGTGGCGGGAAGGACAGGGTTCGTCGCGAAACCCAAATCCGACCGTTGGCACAAGCGCCCGACGGCGATGATGGGCGGTGTCGCGATCTTTCTAACCACCGTCGCCGCGTATGCCCTCTTCGTTCCAAAGACGACCGAGTCGACGATCATCGTGGGCGCAAGTTCGTTTCTTTTTGTTGTCGGCCTGCTCGACGACATTTTCAACATCAAGCCTTACCAAAAACTGTTCGGCCAGCTCATCGGGGCGACGATGATCATCGCCCTCGGGCCGAGACTTCCCATCACCGGATACGAGCTTGTCGATATCTGGATCACGGTCTTTTGGCTGATCGGGATAACGAACGCGATCAATCTCCTCGACAACATGGACGGACTCGCGGCGGGGATTTCGGTGATCGCCTCCGCTTCGCTCGCCGTCGGATTTGCGCTGAACGGCCAGTCTGACGAGCTGCTTCTGGTTTCCATCTTTATCGGCTCGCTGCTGGGATTTCTTGTATTCAACTTTAATCCCGCATCGATCTTCATGGGCGATTGCGGATCGATGTTCGTTGGATTCCTGCTAGCCAGCTCGGTCCTTATGGGCCAGGCCGGCGGTCGATCACGCGGCATATTCTCGATCCTCGCCGTTCCGGTGCTGATCCTCTTCGTCCCGATTTTCGATACCACCCTGGTCACCGTCCTCAGGAAGCTATGGGGGCGCAAAGCGTCTCAAGGCGGACGGGACCATACGTCGCACCGGCTGGTCGCGCTTGGGCTATCGGAGCGGGCCGCGGTGCTCATGATTTACGGTTTCGCCATCTGCGCCGGCGTGATCTCGTTACTTGTGTCGCGGTTGGGTACGATCCAGAGCCTGGCTCTGATCGGGATCTTTACCGTCGTGCTCGCGATAATCGGTGTGTACCTTTCGAAGGTGAAGGTCTACGAGGAGCGGGACGAGGAGCTCGCGACGCAGAATAATGCCGCGTTTGCGTTTCTGATCAACGTATCTTACAAGCGTCGCATTTTCGAAGTTTTTCTTGACGCTTTCTTGATAACGTTTTCGTATTACGCCGCCTACACGCTGCTGTACGGGCCGGTCGAGAATACGAGTAATTGGGACCTCTTTATCAAAACCGCGCCGCTCCTGGTGATACTAAAGCTTTTCGCGTTTCTCGCTGTGGGCGTGTATCGCGGGATCTGGCGATACACCAGCGTGACCGATCTGATCACGTTTACCAAAGGAGTCGTTATCGGCTCGGCGCTGAGTATCGTGGCCGTTCTGTTGTTATACCGGTTCGAGAATTATTCGCGAAAGGTTTTCGTCCTTGACGCCATCATCCTTCTTTCCGTCCTTGTGGCAAGCCGCATGGCGTTTCGCCTCATTCGCGAATTCCTGCCGCACGCGAGTGTTGCGGACGGTCGTCGTGTTCTAATTTACGGCGCAGGCGACGGCGGCGAGATGGTGCTGCGCGAGCTGAGAAATAATTCGGCCTGGAACTACCAGCCGATCGGATTCATCGACGACGACGACCGCAAAAAGGGAAAGGTCATAAACGGGCTGCAGGTATTTGACGCCAACGGCTCGCTCATCGACATCTGCCGTGACAAAGCAATTCACGAGATCCTCATCTCGTCCGAGAAAATATCCAGCGGCGCGCTGAAAGGGCTGCGTGAGCTCTGCCGGGCCGAAGACATCGAATTAAAACGGGCCCAGATGAGGATCGAGCCGGTCGATTTTGAATAGCTCACCCGTGTCGACGAAATCCCTGAAAATTGATACTGCCTGGAAAAAGGCAATCCTCGTTGCCGCCGGCGGCCTCTGCATCTTCGCGTCCTGGTCCTTTACAAAATGGGGAATGGCGAGCTCCGCCGCCGTCCGGGCCGACGACGTGGACGTGGCGGAGTTCGTGACAAGTCTGGCTCCGGACGACCCTCAGACACATTATTCCGCCGCCGTATTGCTGGAGAAAAGTTTTGAGCCCGGCGATATCCAAAAGTCGCTCAACGAGCTCGAAGTGGCAACCGGCCTGGCACCGGAAAACTATTTGTATTGGCTCGATTTGGGCAGGGCGCGGGAACGCAACGGTGACACCGAAGGCGCCGAACGTGCTTTGCGGCGGGCGCTCGAACTGGCGCCGAATCACGCCCGCGTCCAGTGGGCGCTTGGAAACGCTTTGCTTCGGCAGGGCCGCGTCGACGAAGCGTTCGGCGAGATCCAGAAGGCGGTAGCGGGCGACCCGACGTCGTTCGCGAATCCCGCCGCCGTCACGGCTTGGCAATTTTTCGACCACGATATCGGCACGATCCGGCGTTTCGGCGCGGGATCGATCCAATTCGATACCGCGCTCACGGCGTTGTTGGTGCGCGAGAAGCGCCTCGATGAGGCGGTGCAGTTGTGGAAAGGCCTACCCGTCGAGGAGCGGAGAACCTCGCTTCGCGAAACCGGAACCTCACTCGTCGCCGCGCTGCTCGCTGAAAAACGATTTCGCTCGGCGAGTGAGATCTCGGCCGGGCTTGCGGAAAACGGCGAATCAATTTCCGAGCAAGTCGGCAACGGCGGATTCGAGGCGGTGGTGAAGCCAACCGGCTCGGGCCCTTTCGAATGGACAATCGCGCCCGGACTGCAGCCGCAAATTGTTCTCAGCAGCGGGCAAAAACACGGCGGGAACAATAGCCTTCTGCTCGTCTTCAATTCAAATGACGGGAAAGAGTTTCGTAGCGTTTCGCAACTTGTCGCGGTACAGCCGAACACCGCCTACGAGTTGGAGATCTTCTACCGGGCCGACGTCAAAACAAACGCTTCATTCAAATGGGAAATCGTCGACGCGAGTGACGGCAAGCAGCTCGCGGTGTCGGACGTTATCGCCAACCGCGCCGACTGGTCCCCGCTCCAACTGAGGTTCACATCTTCGCAAAACGCCGACGGGATCACCCTGCGATTGACGCGCGACAATTGCGGACAGATTTGCCCCGTAACGGGGAGTATCGGATTCGACGACATCACTTTGCGGAGAGCGGGAAGCCGATGAGAGAAAAGCATACCGCCGACCATGAGACATCGCGGATCGCGAAAGCGATCGTCGTCCTGGTGTGCGTGGTCCCCGTCGCCGCGACCATCGCATACGGGGCGGTGGATTCGTGGTCGATCGGGCTGCTCTCGGTCATGGTGGCCATCGTCGCCCTGCTGTGGTTGATCGACGCGGGATTTGCCGGCGAGTTTCGGTACAGCACAAACGCAGTGCAGTTGCCCATCGTCGCCTTACTCGCGATCGGCTGTGTACAGCTATTGCCGCTCGGTTCGGAGGAGGCAGCCACGCTCGTCAATGCCCCCGCGGCGCACGCGCTCTCGATGGACCCGTACGCGACGCGCTTTTTCCTGATCCGGCTGGTGATCTGTTTTGTATTCTTTGCCGCGGCGCTTGTATATGTGCCGGGCGGCAAACGACAAAACAGGATCGCGGCCCTCATCATCACGTTCGGAACGTTGATAGCATTTTTCGGAATCCTGCAGCGGCTCTCGACCGCCGAAGCGATCTATGGCCTTCGTCAAACACCGCAGGCTATCTCGTTTGGCCCCTTCGTTAATCAGCACCACTTTGCGTCGCTGATGGTGATGACCTCCGGCATTGTGCTGGGTCTGCTTTTCGGCGGCGGTATTGCGCGGGAGCGTAAGATACTCCTCGGGTTGGCGGCCGCCATCATGGGGATGGCGATCATCTTTACCGGCTCGCGTGGCGGCCTGATAAGCTATCTCGGTGTGGTCGTGCTCACGGCTGTCGCGAGCTTCACTTGGCACACCGATTCGATCGCCCGCGAGGATCAGGATTCGCGGAGCCGCAGCAGGCGAAATTTATTGATCTTGACGGCCGCCGGCGGGCTTCTCCTCCTCGTGATAGGCAGCGTGCTTTTTCTCGGCGGTGAAGGAGCGGTCCTGCGCGTGATAGGCCTCCAGCCGGACCAATCCGATGTGACGAGCGGCCGCGGGCACTTTTGGGGCGTGGCGTGGCAAATCTTTTTGGCCAATCCGATCCTCGGCGCGGGCTTTGACGCGTTCGGTGTCGCCTTCCCCCGTTATGACACGTGGAACGGACAATTCCGCGTCGAGCAGGCCCACAACGATTACTTGCAGATCCTGGCGGACGGCGGGGTCGTGAGCCTGGCATGCGTTGTCGCTTTTGTTTTTATTTTTGTTCGGAAGGGAATTGCCTCAATCAGCCGTAGGACGAGCGACCTCAATCGCAGTGTTTCGACCGGAGCCCTGGCCGGCTGCTTCGGAATCCTCGTGCACAGCTTCTTCGATTTTCCTTTGCGCACGCCGGCAAATGCGTTTTTCTTTTTGTTGCTGGTCGTGCTCGCCGTCGGAAACGATGCGGGCGCGAAGCGATCGCGTCGGAGCTAGCGAACGCGGACGACGACTTCCTTCCTGCCGCATTCCGTCACGAAGATCACCTGGTAGACGCCCAACGCCGAACTGATTGACTTGATGATGAAGAAACGCCGGTCGCTGACCCCGCCGATCTCCGGCTCCAGCGTTAGTTGGATATCTTTCGGACTGCTGGAGATACCTTTCAGGCTTTTGATATCTCCCGGCGCTTCGACGCTGACGAGAATTCCCACAGTGCCTCCGCCGTTTATCAACGACACGTTTTCCTGACTGACGCCGACCATGCAAGGTGGGGTTTCAGCAGGAACCCGGTGGCCGTCGGATGTCTCCGCGGTTTCCCCGGGCTTCTTATCGGCGTCGCCGGCAGCTTTTGTTTCGTTCTTTGCGGAGTCCGTAGAAAGTTTGACGGGCGTGCTTTTGGGGATCGTGATGATGATCGGATCGAAGAGAGGTTTGCGGTTGCTCGCCTTTGGGTTCTTGGCGGGAGAGGCGGGGGCGAGTTTGTCGGGTTGGTGCCTGGTTTCCAGACTGACGCGATTCTTGTCTTGAGGCTTAGGCTCCGGTTTCGTCTCCGGAGCTTTTGGTTCTGTCTCTGGCGGCGGGGCTTCTTTGATCGTGACGGGGGGATCTCCTCGCGGCCTTACCGGCGGATCGACAATCGCGGGTTCCGGTTTGATTGGTGCCTCGCTTTTCGGATCTGACGTCTTATCGCCCGTTTCTTTTTTGGGAATTTCTTCCGTTTTCGGCGGGGGAATCTCTTGTGTTTTCGGCGAAATATCTTTTTGCTCGGCCGCTGGTGCGGATACGGTCGAAGCGGGCTCGGCGCTGTTCGCCGGCACCGCGGTCGGAACATTCACCGTCGACGTATCCGCATTTTGAGCCGGAGTCGGGCTCGGCCTAATCTCCTGGATGTTCGGTGTAAGCGCTACGCGATCGCGGCCGATCATCGCTTCCAATCCGTCGGTGCTGCCGTTCAATTTCTTATAAAGCGCTTCCACTACCGCGTACTTTGCGTAATCGGGCTTGTCCGTTTTATAGCTCTCTATATAGAAAGTTAGCGCCTCGGCCTCTTTCCCGTCCGCGGCGAGCGCCGCACCGAGCCGCCACATGCTCGAGCGCCACCAGGCGCTTTTGCCGGGCATCACGCTTATCGACCGGCGGAGGCGGATGATCGCTTCCGGAAAATTGTTTTGCTGATACAGGGCCCATCCCGCGATCTCTTCGATTCGCCCCCGAAGGATCGCCGAGAGTGTTTGGGTCGGCACCTCAGGCACAAGTAGGAATTCGTTTCGCCGGAATGCCATCGAGCGGGCCTCGTACAACTCACTGGCCATGACTGCGGCACGCGGATTTGGGACCTCCAACGCCGCGTCCGTTTTACCCGTCGCGGATTTGGCCAACTCGAGCGCCTTGTTCAGCGCGATGTGCTTTTGCAGGAGCATCGACGCGGCGTAGATTTGGCGGTGCACTCTCATCTGATCCGGCCCACCGGCGAACGCGTCCGCGGCCGCCGCGACTTCGGATTCATCCGGAGGACTCGCCTGAAGTTTTTGCTCCAGCACCAACAGCGCTTTCAATGTTTCGGCGCCGTCCGCCGTATCCGCCGCGACAGGCGTAAAGATGCTCGCCTTTCTTTCAAATCCAGCGAGATCGGCGAGGCTCTTTTCTTCCCGAACCACGCGCCCGCCGAGACTTGTTTTGATATTACCGCCGCTTGTTACGACGAATTGTTTCGCGAGATCTTCGACCGCCTCGCGAAAGAAGCCGGCAGCAAGACGGGTGGACGCCAGCTCGTATTCGAGGGTTGGGAAATTACCGAACGCCCGCGCCTTGACCAGCGCCTGCTCCGCTTCGACAGGTTTGTTCTGGCTCATGAGCCCGCGGGCAAGTGCGATGTGGGACCAGATGTATCGTGGTTCGCGGGCGATCGCTTTCTCGGCGTATTCGACCGCCTTACCGCCCTGGCCCTTCGCGGCATACCAATATGCGGCACCCGCGAGCAGGACGACGTTTCCGGGTTTCTGCTCAAGAGACGCCGCCATTTCGGTCTCCGCAGCGCTTTGTTTGCCAGCATCGAAGAGCGCAAGGATGAGTCCGGTGCGAGACTGGAGATCACCTTCATTTTTTGCCAACAGCTCGCGATAGAGCGCGACCGCCTCATCGGACTTTCCAAGCGCGCGTTTCATTTCGGCCAGGCCGCGTTTCGAAGCGACCGAGTCCGGCTCCAACTCCAGCGCCTTCGCATACGAGTCGGCCGAAAGGTCGAGATCAAAATTGATACGGTGCGCGAGTGCGATCGTGCGGTAAACCGCCGCGGACGACGGATCCTTTGCCGCGGCCTTTGCCGCGACGCGCATCGCCTCGCCACCATTCTCCGTCGCGAGATGAAAATTCGCGATCTCCAAAAGCTGTGCCGGGTTGGCGTCGACTTTCGATTCGATCATCGCCGCCATCTCGAGCGCCGGTGCCCGCAACCCGCGAAAAAAGAGGGTCGAAGGTATCTTCGATATCGACTCCGTGAAGAGATCGTTCGGAACAGGCTGCGGCATTTGCTCGACGACCAATTTGAAAATTGAGAGAGCTCCGTTTCCGTCGCCCGACAAAAGTTTCTCTTCAGCGATCAAAAGCCGGGAACTGATAAGTAAGTCGAGAGCCTCGGCGCGTTTCTCCGACTCCGGAAATGCGGACAGAAATTTTTCGAGAGCCGGGATCCGGTCCGCTGCCAATTCGAAAGCTGATGCTTTTTCGAATTGTTCCTTCTCGCTCAACGGAAGCGGCGTCGCGGCCCCTTTTGGCTTCACCGCCGTCGTCTTACGCACAGGCTTTCGGGGAGTGGCGCGTTTATTGACCGCGGTGGTTTGGGTTTCGGTCGGAGGAGTTTCTTGTGGGGTCGGCTGCTGCGCGATAACGGCTTGCAGACCGGTGAGACAGAAAAAAATAACAGCGTGCTTCATAAATCGAGTCGCTCGAAAATCGGTTGATCTTCAGAATTGCACAGAAATAATACCACGAAATTGCATTTGCAGATTTCGCTGAGTATCCTCGCTCCTATGAACGAGCTCGACGAGGCCTGGTCCCGGATGTTGGCCGAAGCGCTGGCAAATGCGAAGTCCTCGGGGCGGGGCGACGTCGCGGATTACCTTGCATTAAAACAGTCGAACGACCTTATCCGGCAGACGGGAGTAGATTGGCTATTCGATGCTTTTATCGAGATCGCGTCCGAAGCCAATCGGCAAAACCCGCACCTGACCATAGAACGTGAAGAGCCGCACGAGTTCGAATTCAAACAAGCGAGAATGGCGGGCAGCCTGATCCGGGTACGATCGGGAGTCAGGTCGATGATGGTTGAGGCTGGGTGGACCCGGACTCCCGCACACGGGTTCATGCGGGGCGGAGCGCTCGCCGCGGCGCGAATACGCCACTTTGGTAAGCCCGCAGCGGATATCGAGCTCATGCTAATGAAAAGCGACGAGGTTCCGGGTTGGCGATCGGTGATCGGGGACAGCTTCGACTCAACAAGTCTAAGGGAACACTTCGAAATTCTTCTGGAAAGCTAGGCGGCGAAGCTCGAAAGGCGGCTGAGTCTTGTCTGGCTTTTGTTCCGTGAATTCCGTGTATTTCGTGGCACACGCTCCCGGGGATAACCACTGAATGCACAGAATGCATGGAGAAGACACGCAAGGAGAAAGGCGAACGGTTACACAGGCCTGAATAATTACCCGAAATCAGCCGACTTTTTTTTCTAACGTTTGTAAGTTAGAATTACTCAGGTTTAGCGGGTTTTTATTGGGGAGATATTTTAAGAAGTGAAAGCAGAGCTTGAGAAATTAATCGATCTACAAAAGACAGACACAAACATTCGTAGATTAAAAAAATCAATCGAAACCGCGGAAGA
>DATLCA010000028.1:0-4538 GCA_035526605.1 Pyrinomonadaceae bacterium
GATTTCGCTATTTTCCGTCCGAGCGAGAATCGTTGGTTAATTCGGGCAAGCTCGACGGGAAAATCGACCGTACAGCCTTTCGGCCTTGCGGGGCTGGACACGCTTGTGCCCGCCGATTACACCGGCGACAAGAAAGCCGATATCGCGGTTTATCGCAACGGTGTTTGGTATGTGATCGACAGCAGCAACGGCGAGACCGAGCAGTTCAGCTTCGGCTTCAACGATGACGTACCGGTCCCGGCGGATTACGACGGTGACGGCGCAACGGACTTTGCCGTTTATCGAGACGGCACCTGGTATGTGAATGACAGTTCGCGTCCGCGTCTACGCAGTTATAGTTTTGGGCAATCAGACGATCTGCCCGTAACCTCCGGCGTCGTTCGACAAAGTATCGTCGCAGTTCCCTAGAGTTTCCGTCACGGATCATTCTTGATGGCTGTCTCGAAAGAGGCAGCCTCTTTTTTTCTTTAAGAGGAAACGCGTTAAAATCCTCTTGATGTTCAGACCCGCTTTATTTCTTTTCCTGGTCGCACTTTTACTTCAGCTCGCTCCCGCTCAAGTCCCGCAGGAGACTCATAGTCGAATCCGCGCATCGCTCGCCGAGCGGAACTATCTGAGCGTGGCCGGCGGGCTTCGCGATCTCGAATCCACCGACCCGGCCGGGTACCTCGAGAACAATTACGATTACCTTCGCGCCCGCGTCTCCGAAAAAAGCGGGGATGCCGCGACCGCGATGGCGGCGTACCAGAGCGTGGTCAACCGCGGCTCGATCCTAAAACCCTACGCTCTCTGGCACCTCGCGGAGATAGCTAAGACGTCGGGCAATCTCACCCTCGAACGCCTCTATCTCCAGGAGCTGATCTCGTTCTCGCCCGAAAGTTTGCTCCTCTACCCCGCGGCGCGCCGAATGGCCCAAAGTTGGTTCGAGAGCGCAAATTACGATCTCGCGATCCGCCAGATCGAACAGATGCCCAAAACTTCCGCAAAGCCCGGCACCCGTGCGGCCGAACAGATTGCGCGGGAGCTGCAGGCTTTCCTCGCCGAGGCGAACCTCCGCTCCGGCAACACGGCCAAAGCGCGCGAGCTCTTCGCGTCGTTGATAACCAACCTCGCGAACCCGGCGCAGCCTGACGACTTCGCTCTCGCCGGAGCCCGGGGCCTTGACTCCATGGAGACGACGGCGGGGATCGCCCAGCTGTCGGATTATGAACACCTGACGCGTGCGTCGATCTATCAATTCAACCGCGACTTCGAGCATGCCCGCATCCATTACGCGGCGATCATAAACGATCATGCCGGAAGCGGATTGGTTCCGGACGCCATCTTTCAAACGGGGCGGGGGTATGTCCAGCAAGGCGATTTTACCGAGGGGCTCAAATGGTTCGAGCGGGTACTCGAGCAGTTCCCCGACCACGCGATCGCGCCGGAAGCTCTGCTCCAGACGGCGTCGGCATATGCACGGGTCGGCAAGCACCATGAAGCGGGGACGCGCTATAAGCGGTACATCGAAAAATATCCGGAAGGCGAACGCATTGATCGGGCCTACCTGAACATGATCGACATACTGCGCGATGTGCGGGAAGAAACGGCGGCGATCAAATGGGCCGGAACGGTTCGTGACAAGTTCAAGGGGAAGCAGCCGGAGGCACTAGCTACATTCGCCGAGGCTCGGATCTATCTCGCGCGAGGCGACTGGCCGAATGCCCTTCCTATTCTCGAAGCTCTGGAGAAATTGCCCGACCTTGGGGGTCCCAACACGCCCGGCGGAACGAGTGTCGCCGAAGTTCGTTTTCTGCGAGGCTTCGTTTTGGAACAATTGCGCCGGTACCCTGAGGCGATCGAGCTCTATCTAGGTATCCCGGACGGCCGCAATGAATACTACGGTTGGCGGGCAAGCGAACATTTGAAGTTGATGGCCAGCGACAAACAAGCCGGAGCGTCCATCACCGCAAAAGCCGCCGCGCTCGGCAAGGGGGCACCGACGGACCCCGACGGGGCTCGGCGAAACATACAGGCGAGGCTGCGCCTGACCGATCTTCCGGAGGAGCGGGCAAAGTTGCTTGCGTCGCTTCGGACGGCCTACGCCGCTATCCCAGCCTACTCGTCGCTTCCGAAATTCAAATTGGTCAACCTTGGGCGCGAGACGACTATTGAACCAAAGCCGAATGCGAAACCTTTAGCTCGGACGGTCGCGGACGAGTTATTGTTCCTTGGCCTGTACGACGAAGCGGCGCCCGAGATCGAGTCGGCTCGCGGAGCGGCGAATCCGACGCCGTTGCCAAGCAGTGCGGTCTCGAAGGCCGACATCGATTACACGATCGCAAATTTCTATACTCGCGGCGATCTTGCGAACCGCGGCTCTTCCTTTATCGAGTCGAGTTCAAAAATTCCCGCTGATTTTCAAATCGAACTCATCCCCGCCGATGTTCTGGATCTGCTTTATCCGGCCCCGTACGTCGACGCGTTGATCAGGTACGGGCCGCAATCGAATGTGGATCCGAGGTTTCTGCTTTCGATCATGCGGCAGGAATCACGGTTCCGGGCCGACGTGAAATCTTACGCGGCCGCGCGTGGGTTGATGCAGTTCATTTCGACGACTTCGACACGAATCGCGGCGGAGCTCGGCCGGGAAAATTTCCGGCAAGATGATCTTTACGATCCGGCAACGTCGATCCTCTTCGGGTCGCATTACATCAGCAACCTTTTCAAACTTTTTCCGCGCCAGCCCGAGGCGGTCGCGGCAAGCTACAACGGCGGCGAAGACAATATGCAGCGCTGGCTGAGCCGTTCCCGGTCGGGCTTGCCGGACCGGTATATTCCGGAAATCGCTTTTTCGCAATCGAAAGATTACGTCTACAAAGTGATGTCTAATTTCCGGATGTATCAGACTTTGTACGATGAAGATCTGAAGCGCAGATGACTGCAGCCCAGGCAATCCCTTTCTGTTGCGCGGCCGGACCGCAGGCATCCCGCAGGCATGGGTACGAAGCACGAAAAACATCGTTGCCTTAAATCATTAGAATCCGACGCCGCCATGGTCGCCCCGAATCAAAATCGTTTCAACCCCGCCGAAGCCGCCACGTTGCACGCAGGGATGCCCGGTAGTTCAGTCGTATCCGCCGCGGGCCGGGACAGCGGTGGTCCGGTCATCGTTCCAATCGCTCCTTGCTCCGTCGTCCTTTACTTGCAAAAATCACAATCAATGCGATATCTGATTTCGTTACTATTATCCGTCTTCCTATTCACCGCCTGTCAGAAAACTCCCGTTGAGCAGACCGCGGCGGGCGCGGCAGCGAAGCGTTTCAACTTTAAAGGCAAGGTCGTCTCGGTGGATCGTGACAAGAAGCGGGCGACGATCGATCACGACGCCGTCGAAGGCTATATGGACGCCATGACGATGGAATTTCCGATTCACGAAGACTGGGTTTGGGACGATCTGACGCCGGGCTCCGAAGTGAGAGCGGAGCTGGTGGTCGATAGCTCGGCAAAAGATCCTTACTGGCTGGAAAAGATCGGGATCATCGCATCGGCAAAACCCGGCCAGGCGAATCCGCCTGTCGATGAAAGATTTGCGCAGGTCGGCAAGGAGATCCCGGAGTTTGCCCTGACGAACCAGGACGGCAAGCGGATTTCGACAAAAGATTTCCGAGGGAAAGTGCTCGCGGTCACATTCATCTATGCGCAGTGTCCGCTGCCGGATTACTGCATCAAGATGTCGACCAATTTCAGCGACGCCGCGAAGCGCATCACGACCGAGCCGGATGTAAAAGATAAATTCCGGCTGCTCAGCATCTCGTTCGACCCTGGGCGGGACACACCGGAGAAGCTGAGATCATATGGATTAGGTTATCTCGGCAAAGGCGCCGAGCCGGACTTCAGTGTGTGGCAGCTGGCTGTGGGAAGCGATAAAGAAGTGCGCGCCGTCGCCGATTTCTTCGGCCTCCGCTACGAGACCGATGAAAACAACAAAACGCAGATCAATCACTCGCTGCGCACCGCCGTCATCGCTCCCGGCGGCAAGGTGACGAAGATCTTTGCGGGAAATGAATGGACCGTGAACGATCTGTTGCGTGAAATGAAGGCGGCGATGACGACTGAAAATTGATCGCGAGATCTCTCGTCATTGCTTCCAGAATCATTTCTATCAGTGCCCCCACCTTTCTTCTTATCAATTGCCCCCGGCTTCAGCTCGAGGTTGGGCGTGATAAGGAAGGCTTCAGCCGAAAAAGGGAAAATGCATAATTCCGCAGCTCCTCAGCTAAAGCTCTTTTGACAAGACGATTTTTATTTTTTCGGCGAAAGCCGTTGATGTGACGACTGTACCTCCTGCTGAAGCTGGAGGCAATTGATTGGAAATGTCTCACGGCGAGTAAACCAGATTCCCCGCCACCATCGTCATCACAACATCTCGCGCGCTCGATGAAAACACCAACGCTGATTCAACATCATTAACCGGTGACTGAGCCGGGCTGTTCAAAGAGACAACAGCGATGTCGGCCTCTTTCCCGGGCTCAAGCGTTCCGATCTTCTTGTCGAGA
>DATLCA010000029.1:0-4425 GCA_035526605.1 Pyrinomonadaceae bacterium
TTTTGGAAACGTTTGCCGAATGAACCTTTTTATTAAATGAACGGAAGAAACCGATGATCAAGTACAGTGGCAAACATTTATAAGTGTTTGCGGCCTTGGTCGAACTCTATTCACAGCTCCAACTGATCGCACGGAAACCGCGTTTTGACTGAATGCGGTTTCTGTTTTTTGGCGCTTTGTCGCCTGCTTTGTAATCTACTGTCTTCAAATTTCGCCTCGAGTATGGCAAGTTAAAAAGATGCAGAAGATTGTAACAGCTGAAGAAATGCGGGAGATCGACCGTCTCACCACGGAACGATACGGCATACCGCAACTCCTCCTCATGGAGAATGCCGCCCATGCGACGAGCCGCGTGATTGTGGAAAAAATGGGAGGGTGCGTCGACGGGAAGTCTGTCTTGATCCTTTGCGGAAAAGGCAACAACGGAGGCGACGGTGCCGCACTCGGGCGAATTCTTTGGCAGCAGGGAGCCGACGTCGAGGTCTGCCTGTTTGGACTGGCGGACGACACGAAGAATGACGCCAAGGTAAATTTCGAGATCCTTAGAAAGATCACCGAGGACGAATGCTTCGAGCTTTCGCAATCGGACCTGGCTTTCGCGGAGATCACGAGCCTGGAAGAATGGCTCGATTACGACAGTCTCAATTTTCATTGTGACGATCCGGACGTGCTGGTCGACGCTCTTTTCGGAACCGGCCTGACGCATCCGCTCGACGGCGTCTTCGAGCAGGTCGCGGCTTTCATCGACGCGTTCGCGGATCCCGACGGCGATTCTGAAACTCTCGTGGTGTCGATCGATGTTCCGTCGGGTTTGTGCTCCGACAACTCGGATTGCATCGGTGCGAACCCGCGGGCACATGCGACGGTAACATTCACCGCCCCGAAGATAGCGAACGTTCTGCCGCCCGCCGCCAACTGCAACGGCGAGCTGC
Source organism: Pyrinomonadaceae bacterium (assembly GCA_035526605.1). Taxonomy (GTDB): domain Bacteria; phylum Acidobacteriota; class Blastocatellia; order Pyrinomonadales; family Pyrinomonadaceae; genus OLB17. Next base: position 933 of record DATLCA010000029.1, read on the forward strand.
ATGTCGAGAACATCGGCTCCCCCTGCAACCTTGTCGCGGACGCGCCTTCGCAAACATTTCTCGCCGACGCGGAGGATGTCGCAAAGTGGTTTTCCCAGACCGCGTTCACGAGCAATTCGTACAAGAACAAACGCGGCCACGCCTTGCTGATCGCGGGGGCGGCCGACTACAGCGGTGCGGCGGTTCTTTGCGGAAACGCGGCGATACGTTCGGGCGTCGGGGTCGTAACGATCGCGACACCCGAGTCGTCCCGCGCCGCTATCATCGGCCGCGTCGCACCCGAGGTTATGGTCCGCGGCATCCCGGAGACAAACGGCGGCGCCGTTTCCGAAGACGCATTCGACCAGATCACGGAGTTTTCTTCAAACGTGGACGTGATCGCGATCGGGAGCGGGCTGAGCTCGAGCGAAGAGTCAACGCGAAAACTTGTCCGCCGGATCGTCGAGGAGCGCACGATGCCGGTCGTCATCGACGCCGATGGGCTGAACGCTCTCGCGCCGTTCGACCTAAAAGGCTCGGACGAATTGCCGCTCATCCTGACGCCGCACGCCGGTGAATTCAAGAAGCTCGCGGGGCTCGCGAGCGACGCCGAAATTAAGGACCGCGTCGCCTGCGCGCGATCGTTCGCCCAAAAGCATCACGTCATTCTTGTGCTCAAGGGCGAAAGAGTTTTGATCGCAGAGCCGACCGGGCGGGTCATCATAAGTCCGACCGGGAATTCAGGTTTAGGCAAGGCGGGAAATGGAGACACTCTAACCGGGATCATCGCCGGCTTCGTCGGACAGGCCGCGCAGATGAAGGCCAGCGTTTGCGATGCCGTGATCGCCGCGGTTTATGTCGGGGGACTCGCCGGAGACATCGCTCAGAAGAAATTCGGAAAGCGTATGATGACGGCTTCCGACACGGCCGAAGCTTTGGCGGACTGCTTCCGGCTATTCAATGATTGAACGCGAGATAATTTCCAGTTCGCCCGAGCAAACATTTGAGCTCGGTGCGGCCCTAGGCAAAGAGCTGCGCGGCGGCGAGGTGATTTTGCTGACGGGCGGGCTCGGCGCCGGAAAAACTTTGCTGACGAAGGGAATTCTAAGCTCGCTCGACTTCGACGTGGATGAGGTCACGAGCCCGAGTTTTGCGCTCGTCAATCTTTACCAGGCCGATCGGTTCAATGTCTATCACATCGATCTCTGGAGGTCCGAAAACGGAGACGCGGCATTTTCCGTCGGGCTCGAAGAGATAGTCGAAGAAGAAAACGCGATCGTTATTATCGAGTGGGCGGAACGGCTCGGGAGTTTTGCATTTCATTCTCGCGTGTATCGGATCGATCTCTCGGGCGATGGTGAAGACCCGCGGACGGTCGCGATCAGGCGTTCCGAAGCAACTCCCGCCGCTGGCTTCTAAACTCCAATGAAACAGTTCGGCATCGTCCTCCTATGTCTTGCCTGCATGACTTGTGCCGAGTCGAACAAACCGGCGACGAACGCAGCGTCGGAGCGCCCGCGCGATGCCCGCGTCGCTCAGCTCTCGAAAACGAAAACTGCTCTAGCGAAGTTTTACCAGCCGATGAAAGAGCAGGAGGGCGATTGGCTCCAGTCGCATCCGGAAAACGGAGAAACGTTCGAGGAGTATGTGGACTCGAGTCCGACGCTTCCGACCGCCGACAGAAAAACCATCTATATCCAGCCGGTCGGAGCGTTTTCGGCGGATCAGCTCCGCGTCATTCGCCTGACCGCGGAATACATGGAGGCGTTCTACAATTTGCCGGTGATTCTTCAGGCCCCACGCGCTATCGGGAAAGTTCCGACGGACATGGAACGATTGCAATACCCTGACAACCGCCAGATCCGCACGAGCTTTTTTCTCGACGACCTTCTTCCGAAGCTGCTTCCAAATGACGCGGCCGCATTAATCTGTCTGACGAACCTCGACCTGTATCCGGAAGAGACGTGGAATTATGTATTCGGTCAGGCGAGTCTGGAGAAGCGGGTCGGGGTATGGTCTCTTCGGCGTTTGGAGAGAACGGATGGGAAAAAAGCGCCCCCTGATATTTTTCTCGATCGGACGTTGAAGGTCGCGATGCACGAGACGGGCCACATGTTCTCGATGCGGCACTGCATCAAATACGAATGCCTGATGTCCGGCACGAATCATCTGGATGAAACCGACCGACGGCCGCTGGACACGTGCCCCGAATGCACTATGAAGATCGCGTGGGCTATGAATTACCCCCCGGGGGATCGATACAAGAAGTTGGCCCAGTTTTGGAGAAAGCAAGGCCGCCCGAACGAGCAGAAACGGATGTTGGACAAAGCGGCAGCGGTGGACCACGGCAAATAGACTCAGAATTGGAGGCCGGTCTTTCATAACGTAATTAATAATTACTTGATTAGTAATTACGTTATGAAAACTACCCACCGAAACGAAGGCTGCCGCGACACATCCGGTGCGGAAGTATAAAGATCGATGCGTCACGAGTTAAAAGAGCCGGAAATTGTTATCAGAAAGAAGGAACGCCTGCTGGAGATTTACGAAGCCGGGGGACTCCTCAAAACGTTCAGCATGGTTCTTGGCTTCGCTCCCGCCGGTGACAAAGAAGTCGAAGGTGATGGGAGAACACCCGAGGGTGAGTTTTATGTTTTTGGAAAAAATTCTGAGAGTAAATTCCATTTGAGCCTTGGGCTCAGCTATCCGTCTAAGAAGGACGCGGCGCGGGGACTTGAGGCGGGGGTTATTTCTGAATCCGATCATGACGAGATCGCAAAAAAGATCGATGCGGGGAAAATGCCGCCGCAGAAGACCGCGCTTGGCGGAGAGATCTACATACACGGCGGCGGTACCGCGTCCGACTGGACACAGGGGTGCATCGCGATGAAGGATGACGAGATTGAAGAGTTGTTCCGCCTCATCCCCGCCGGGACCAAAGTCACGATCCTGCCCTGAGATCACGCACGCCGCCTGAAGTGAGCGAACTTTGTCGCTCGGCGGCTTTGAAAATGTCCGCTTACCCTTAAACCAAAAAGCTTGCCTCGCGGGGCGAGGCTGCCGTAACATTCATTTAACGAGGCTTCGCTTGGAGCCTCGTTTATAATCGACCCTCCCCCGATTTATGACTCATGCCGAAAACAAATCGCTGAAACAGGCAGACACGCTTCCGGATGACGGAGCGAATGCCGGCTTCGAAGGCCCGAGCCTCTTCAATAGGGAGGTTAGCTGGCTCGAGTTCAACCGGCGTGTGCTCGAAGAGGCGATGGAAGAGAACCTGCCGGTGCTCGAACGTCTGAAATTTCTTTCCATTTTCTCGACGAATTTGGATGAATTTTTCATGATCCGCGTGTCAGGTCTCAAAGAGCAGATTGAAGAGCACGTCTCCGGTCATTCGCTCGACGGGCTTAGCGCCGGAGAGCAATTGAAAGAGATCGGGAAGCGGCTCCGGCCGCTGCTGGAGAAACAGGTCGGCTACCTTCATGAAACCGTTCTTCCCGAACTCGCCCGGGTG
>DATLCA010000030.1:0-15340 GCA_035526605.1 Pyrinomonadaceae bacterium
CGAGCTTTTCAAAACTGCAGTGAACGATGACTCGCAGCACCATCTACTCGGAAAGGTCCGCGCCAAAGCGTACGACGCGGTGATCAACGGTTACGAATGCGCCGGCGGCTCAATCCGTATTCATCAGACGGACGTTCAGGCGCTGAACTTCAAAGCACTCGGCATGTCGCCCGAGAGTGCCCGAGCACAATTTGGATTTTTCCTGGACGCGCTCGAGTACGGAACGCCTCCGCACGGTGGCTTTGCCGCGGGCATCGAACGAACCTGCATGATCTTATGCGGAACTGAAAACATCCGCGACGTTATGGCCTTTCCAAAAACCGCGTCGGCTCAGGATCTGATGATGGACTCACCGGGTGAGGTTGATGGTGGGCAGTTGGAAGAGTTAGGGATTGAAGTGCTGCGTGAAGGGGATTAGCAAAACCTTAATAGGCCTCATATTTCTCGCGGTTCTCTTCTTTGGGGCGTGTTATCTTTCCTTTGAAAAGTCCCATCGGATCGATGTTGAAAAGGACCTTAAAGAGAATGCTATCGGATTCTATATCTCGGACACGCCCTCTGAATTTAACCGCTGGGATGTCGCGGCCTTTGCTTTCCGTTTTGGGACCGGCGTCAGCCTTAGCAGCGCTCTGGATCAGGAACAAATAACGTCTCAGAGAATAGTCTTGATAGTAACCAGTTCAGTGTAACCACATTCGCAGGTCAGGAAGGCGGGCTTGCCACCGCTCTTTTCATCATAGCTTCCTTTAGTTTCTGGGCATCTTCGTCATACCACCACTCATGATCCACAGATAGAAGTTCCTCGCATTCGTGACCATAGAACGATTTGAAACTTGACCACCGGTAGTCAATGCTAGATTTCACCAAGCCAGCCTTCAGCGGATTTTGATGGATGTAGTTTATTTTTTGCCAGATCATCCAGCCGCTCCACAGAGCAAGACTTTTGAAACTCTCTTGCCAAACCTGGTTCTCACCGTCAGGTTTTACAAAGAATTTATCAGTGTTAGCTTGGACAAGGCTTTTTGCTGAGAAACTCTTTAGTTCTCCAATCCAAGTCTGTATGTCTCCGTCCCGGGGGTTTACAATCAGGTGGAAGTGGTCAGGCATCAGAACGAAGCAGATCAGCTTTGAGTCCCGCCTTTCCATGAGCGAGTGTAGTTCTTCTAGGAAGGAGATGCAGTTTGCCTCCTTGAGGAAAACTCTCCGCCGTTGGTCCACATTGCCGGTGACGTAGTGCAAAGCGCCAGCTAGATTCTCATTTGTCCATTTCTTCACCATTGGGAGAGCGAGCCGGTCTAACCAGTTATACTGCTAAGCAAGAGCGGGGGCAAGCCCACCTTCCGAACCTGCGAATGTTGCAATAAATTGAAGTTAGATTGCAGGTTTATCGAACAAACCCACAAAAAATACCGTAAACTAACCTCGAAGATGGCAAAGAAGTTCGATACAAACCCACTCGATCCGGAGTTTCCGGCAAAGGCGAAAGCGGCCGGCGCCGGGAATTATGAGGCGCCGGGGAAGACTCCGTTCAGTACCTCCGAGTATCCGACCTCCCCATCCAGCGTCACCGAGGAAGAGACGCGGCGTTTCAGTGACGCAGACTTCCAGGCCTACGCCTATTCGGCGCCGCAGCCGGTCATGCCATATCAGCCGCACAACTTCGCGGACATGAATCGCGCATCGGAGCGAAAGGTCGCGAAGACCGGTGTCCCGGAAAAGTGGCTGATCGGCCTGCCGTACATACCGTTTTACATCGGGCTCGTCGCGGGTGCGATACTTTTGCTGCTGATCCCGAAGGAAGAGGCAAAGGTACGCTTTCACGCCGCGCAAGGCTTGGCTGCCCATCTGGGCATACTGATTGTCACGACCTTCCTGGGCATCATCGGCGGATTGGCCGAGGTTGGCAGTATCATCTTTTCGATATCGACCATGATCATGCTGATCATCTTTGCGATAAAGGCCTGGAAAGGAAAACCTGTTCACATCGCAGCGGTCGATGATCTAACTAACTGGCTTGAAGAAAAGATCGGTCCGATGAAGTCCTAGGAAGCAAGATCGCGGACGCACTTCTGATAACAAAAGACGGTCAACTGCTCACCCCTGCCGACGAAGCCCTTGTCTCGCTGACCTTAAACTCGTAAACCTCCCCGTGCGCCAGATAGACCATCCGGTCTGCAAGCCCCGCAGCTTCCGCGGCGCGTTTGAAATCCTCGAGCGGCGATTTGAAAACGTCATAGTCGTTGTAATGAATTGGTATCGCCTTGTTGGGTTCGATTATCCGCATCATTTCGACTCCCTGCTTATCGTCCATCGTCACCAAAACGCCAAGCACACGAGTGCCGCCCAAATGCAGAAGCGCGAGATCGACTCCGGGAAATCGAATCGGGATCTCGTCCAGGTCGTCGTGTATCAGAGTGTCGCCGCTGATATACATCCGTAGCAGCTTCTCACCAGAGGCCGCCTCAAAGTCGAGCATCGAGCCCATGACCGGCGGCAATGCAAAGTCCACGATCGCGGGACCGTGCTTTCCTGGCATCGATGTTATTCGAACTCTGTTGAGGCCATTTTCCACCGTGATAGAGTCCCACGTATCCAGCGCGATCGGGGTCGTGAATCCTTTTTCTTTCAGCTCCTCGGCGGCATGTTCGGTGGTGATGATCGGAAGATCTTTGCGTAGCTTTTCTTCGACGAGTTGGTCGAAGTGATCGCCGTGATAATGGGACAGAATGCAGAAATCGATAGGCGGCAGGGCCTCAATATCGAAGGCCGGTTCGGTCAATCGCTCGGACGTCAGTCCGTAACCGAGATGGACGTGGTCGCCTGCGTGCAGAAAGTTCGGGTCGGTCAATATCGTAAAACCGCCGAGACGGACGATGACCGTCGCGGTCCCTACAAAAAGAACCGAAGCGCGGGAGAAATCAGCGGTAGGTTCAGCCAGTGAATCAAGAGAAAGCGTAAGTTGTTGCGGCATACCCGTATGCTATCAGCCGCTTACGGGCAGGTCGGTACACGAGCCTACACAACCTCCGCCAGAGGGGGTTCGGTTTCGATCGTTCTGCTTTTTATCCAGGCAGTTACGACCAGAAATATTGCCAGGCCGATCAGCGCCAAGGACACCAGCCCATTGATCAATTTCAAGTCGAGGCCGGTGGCGGTGGACAGGTTCGTGTACACCATCGCCCCCAAAGCCCAGAGCGTGATCGCGAGGACAAAAAACATCGGGATAAGCGTGAAGGCAATCCTTCGTCTCGCACGATAGAGCCAAGCGGTTATCGAGAGCAGCGTAAGCGCCGCCATGAGTTGGTTCGAGGCGCCGAACAATGTCCAGAACTCGACGTACGATCCCGGCGTCGCGAAAAAGATGAGAGCGAACGGAAGAGCTACCGTGACGAGCGTGCCGATGACCGCGCCGAGATGTCCGGGAATTCCGAGAAGCTCCTGGATCAGATAGCGGCCGAGCCGCATGGAGACGTCGAGCGTGTCGAAGACGAATGTCGAGAACGCCATCGCGCCGAACGTGATCGCGAACTGGAGATTGTTTTTGCCGATGATGAGCGTGAGAAAATTTCCAATGCCGTTCCCATATATTTTTCCAGCTGAAAGCGGCCTGCCGTCCGGGCCGACGAGCGCGTCGCTGGTCGCGATCATGACGGTCACTAGCGCGATGAACGCGACAAAACCTTCCGAGAGCATCCCGCCGTAACCGACCGATTGGGCATGCGATTCTTTGTCGAGCTGCTTCGACGTCGTTCCCGAGCAAACCAAACCGTGAAATCCGGAGCAGGCGCCGCAAGCGATCGTTACGAAGAGAAACGGGAACAACATGCCGGTGAGCCCGCCGACGTCGAACGACTTGAACGCGGGCTGTTGGATGGAGTATCCACCAAAGAATATCCCAATGACGCCGACCGCAATTGCCGAGTACAGAACGAACCCGCCAAGATAGCCGCGGGGCTGAAGCAAAGCCCAAACCGGCATCAGTGACGCCGCGACACAATACAGAAGGATGATTACCGCCCAGGTCTGATGGCCAAAGCTGAGCAGATGCGAATATTCCGTCCCGACGTACGAGAGCGCGAACGTGGCGGGGACGAAGACGATCGTCGCGAGCCATAGCGGCGGCTTTAGAAACCTTTCGACCAATCCGAGAAGGATTGAAAGGGCCAGATAGAGCACGCTCGCCAGCGCGACCGCACCACCAGGATTGAATCGCGTCTCGCCGACCAAAGCTTCGTCACCGGCGACAAACGTTCCAGCGGTTATGTCGGTGAAAGCGACGGTCACATAGATGAGTGCGATCCATATGAACGCCATCATCGCCCTCCCGGCCGCGCTGCCGAGTTGGTCGCGGGTGATCTCTGCGACGCTTTTGGCGCCGTGGCGGACCGACGCCGCGAGCGTCGAGAAGTCGTGCACGGCCCCGATCAGCACGACGCCCAAGGCGATCCACAGTAGACATGGCAGCCACCCGAACGCGAGGCACGCGATGATCGGCCCAGCGATCGGACCGGCGGCGGCGATTGCCGAGAAATGCTGCCCGAATAGATAGAACGGTTGGGTGGGAACATAATCTTCACCGTCACTTAGCTCATGCGCAGGCGTCGGTCGATCGTCGTCAAGCACGAATTGCTTCGCGATCCAACGACCGTATCCGAAGTACCCGAAAACGAGCCAGACAAGAAAAGCCAGGGCGAGAATTGAGAGCATAAGATTCGAGGGAAAATGAAGCGAGATAAATTTACGATAGTTGCTCGAGTTTCGGCAACTATACCGCAGAGCGGTGTTCGAATTTAGCCGTGGCCTTCAGGCTACGGTTAGCTCGAATGGCTCTCTCGTCGCATAGAGACGATTGATTCGGGCATCGCTACGCGACGCAAATCCTTTGTCATCCATACCGTGGCCTCACCGCCACGGCTAAATTCGTTAGATCGCTAACGCGATCGACGCGAATGCCGTTAGAATTCCCTTGATGAAGTCATTACAAGAAACATACTCGCCCGACGGGATTTGCTTTGGGTGTGGGCCGAAGAACGAGAAGGGTTTGCACATTCGAAGCTTTGTCGACGGGGAGGAAATCGTCGCTGAGTGGCGAGCAGAACCGCACCATCAGGCGTTTCCCGGAATTTTGAATGGCGGGATAATCGGGGCGTTGCTCGACTGCCATTCCAACTGGGCCGCGGCTTATCACTTGATGACGAAGCGAGGTGAAGACCAGGCGCCGTGCACGGTGACGGCCGATTTTCACGTCAAGCTTTTGCGCCCCACGCCGGTGGATGGAACGATCACACTGAAGGCCCGCGTCGTCGAGTCAACGGACGATCGTGCGACCGTCGAAGCCGAGCTCATCGCCGGCGGAAAAGTCTGCGATACATGCCGCGGAACTTTCGTCGCGGTGAAGGAAGGGCACCCGGCCTATCACCGGTGGTAAATCTTTTTGTTTCTGGTTCCTTTGTTTCTATTTTCTAGTTGAGACATGCGGTTTTGCACGTCTTCATTTGCGGGGCCTTGATTCAGGACCTGCTGTTCGAAGCAAAGGCGTTAGAAACTAGAAACCAAGCGAAGCTTATCTATCTGTTCGTCATATTCGTCGTTCAGCCCCAATTTCCCCATCCAGGATCTCTGCTCGCGCATGAGATTCGGTAAGTGGGTCACGTCGGAGAGTGCGTACTCGACAAGGTCACCCGTCCAGATCCCGTCCCAGTTTTTGTTGAATTTCGATCGGTGAGATTTTTCGAGGTCGACGGCGAAGTATCGGTACAGCGTTTCGGCGAGTGATGCTGATTGATTCGCGCCGCGGGTCAGGACGCGTTCGGCGATCATCGTGTCGAAGACGTTTCCGACGTCGATTCCTGCCGCGTTTAGAAAGTCCAGATCGAATTTCGCGTTGTGAAAGATCTTGATTATCGACGGATCCGAAAGGATCTCCGCGAGCTTGCCAAGCCGCACCCCCTCGCTGAGGGGAACCAGAACGTTAAATTCGCCGTCCGAGAATTGGATCGAAAATAACTTCCCGTACTTCGAATTCAGCGACGATGTTTCGGTGTCGCATCCTAATGCATGGGCCCTGCAGAACCGCGAGTGGGCGAGATCGATCTCCGCGGACGTTCGGGCGATTAGTACATTCACAAAACGATATTACTTGGTTGATGCGGCTTTTTAACAATGGCAGGCCGCAATGCAAAAGCTCGCACGAAGTAAGGGCGTCACTGAATCGACATGATGCTGTTACTTCGTGCGGGCTTTCGTAAATGGAGGGCCCTTACCTCGTGCAGACTTCTGCAAATGTGCACCCTTGCTTCGTGCGGGCTTCCGCAAATTATATTAAGCTAGTCGGGAATTTATGCTCGAACAACTCACCCATGCCGAAGCCCGCGTTCTTGGCAGCCTCGTTGAAAAGCAGCTCACGACCCCGGAATATTATCCGCTCACGCTCAACGCGCTCACGGCGGCGTGCAATCAGAAAAGCAATCGCGAGCCCGTCGTCTCTTATGACGAGACGACGATCACGGGAGCCGTCGACACTCTGCGGGACAAGAATCTCGTTTATCTTTTCTATGGCAGTAACAGCCGTGCGGTGAAGTACAAGCATATGCTGCCGAGTGTTTTCGATCTCGACGCGGCGGGTGTTGCCATAGTTGCCGTGCTGTTGCTTCGGGGACCGCAAACCCTGGGTGAGCTCCGCGAACGCACGGGGCGACTTTACGAGTTTTCCGGGATGGGAGAGGTGCAGGAAACTTTGGATGGATTAACGCGACGGGATGATCCTCTGATCGTAAAGCTGGAACGACAGCCCGGCCAGAAAGAAGCGCGATACGCGCATTTGTTGTGCGGCGAGGTCGAGCAGGCGGCTCCTGTGATTCGCGAAAGCGGCTCGACCGCGGTCACCGCGAAAAATGACAGGATTGAAAATCTGGAAGCCCAGGTTGAAACGCTGCGAGACGAGTTCGCTTCACTTCGCGAAACGTTTGAGGAGTTTCGAAAACAGTTCGAGTAATTTAAGGCTACGCGTGCCCGGTGTATCGGTCCAGCATTTCTCTCAACAATTCAGGCTCGACCGGTTTGTAGATCACATCGGAGCAACCGGCCTTCAACGCTTCGGCCTTGATGTCGCTAAACGCCGTCACGGCGATTATCGGAACGAGGCGATTGGTTTTCTTGTCTCTGATGAGCTGGGCGACGGAGAGCCCGTCGAGTAGCGGCATCCCGATATCCATCAGGATCAGATCAGGCAGAAACTCAGCTGCTTTGTCGATGGCCTCGTAGGGGCCGGATGCTTCAATGACCGAGTAGCCGAACTTCTCGATCATGAACTTCAATAAGGTCCGTGTATCTTCGTAATCCTCAACAACCAGCACCCTCTTTTTCATACCCCTTGACGCACCTCTTGGGGATTATTTTACCGTTCCGGCCATCCTGGGGGCAATATGTTTAACCGGGATTATAAAGAAATGTAGTGACCGTAAATGCCTGACTTGCCGTGTTCGCCGCGTTTTCACTATCTCGCACCGTGATCGTTAAACGTTGCCGTTGGTCGAGAGGCGCATGACGACCGTCGTCCCCGTGCCCATCGAGTGAAGAGTGTTGTTGTAGAAGTAAAGTCTTCCTTTCCGGTAGTCCGCTGTCGCCAATTGACCTTGTCGCGCAGGACAATTGAATCAGTGATCCGATAATTTACCTTTGAGGGCTTCCGGCGACACGACCAGCAGCTTATCGCTGTACATTGCCTGATAGAGCCGCCGGGCAAGCTCTGGATTCAGCGCGGAAACCGTTCGCTGCTGCGCGATCGCGGCGTCTTTGTCGCGCTTCGCGACGTAAAGGTATCCAAGGAGGTACTGGGCGTTTTCATCCTCGGGCGACATTTGCGTCGCATACCGCGCCTCGGCGATCGCGAGATCGAATTTTTTTCGCATGGCGTAGGTAAGTCCTAGGCTGATTCGAACCGACAGGTTCCGGGGGTCAATCGATCTTGCCCTTTCCAGAGACGTCGCCGCCTTACCAAAATCGTTCAAATGAATGTACGTGTTACCGATGTTGAGTAGTATGGCTGCGTCATTGGGCTCGAGTGAGTCCGCCTTAAGAAAGGCGGTGAGGGCTTCCTTGTGACGGCCACCTTCCAGCAGTATGACGCCTAACTGGTTGTAAGAAGCAGCATGATCCGGCGAAAGTCGAATGGCGGTTATGATGGCGGTTTCCGCGCGGCCGAGGTCTTTTAATTCGCGATAAACCCGGCTCAGATTCCGGTAAGCGATGGCGTGCGTTGGGAAAAGTTCGGTGGATCGATTCAGCGATTTGAGGGCCGCAGTAAGATCGCCTTTTTGAAATTGGCCGACCCCCTCGTTGTTTAGGATTATTCCCTGTCGTTCATTCGGCGACTGCGAATATGCGGCGGCTGCCAGCATGAAGATCACGACAAAAACTCTCTGAAAAAGGTACAACATAATTACTCCTTATCCTTCGTTTGTCTCTTTTTGGGGGCGCGGGAGTCCGGGGCCGGAAAAGCTCCGGCCCGATTGCGGTGATAGAAATGAGAGGGGGATTGCCGGGACTACCGGCTGCGTTTTCGGACGCCGATCTTCATCTGCACAAGCTCTTCGACCGTGATGTTCGGTTCGGTTGCACGAGCTTCGCGGATAAATTGGGGCTCGATGTTGAAGATGCGGAATTTGACGATGTCCTCGGATGAAAGGTTCGTAATTCCCTCGGCCTTTATCGCGCTGAGGAATTCAGGCGTTACTTTGAAGATGCGGAATTTGACCAGGCCTTCGAAGTCCTGCGAAGCAAAGCCCATGTCGCGGACCTGCTTTACATAATCCGCGTCGATCTTGAAAATGCGGCCCTTCACCAGCTCTTCCATTCCGAGATCTGGAAAACCCGTCGCCTTCATCTCCGCCATGTATTGCGGAGTGATCTTGAAGATCACGGCTTTGAAGAGATCGTCGACGTCGAGCGGTCCGAAGTTCGCCGATTTGAGATCATCCGCGAAGGCGGTAGTGACATTTAACGTGGTGGCGGTGAACAACCTTAAATCCAGGTCGTTCTGCCCATGGTTCGAAGCTTTCGAAAAATCGAATCCGCGAGCTTTCATCGCGTCGGCGAAGGAGTAGTTCGGTGTAAATCTGAAAGTGCCCGAGCCCTTTCCATTCGTGAATGAACCTTCGCATTGGATAGTACCCGCTTCGCGAACCATGCTGAAGCTGACCCGGCCGTTCTGCGCTTGTTCGCGAGTCAGGCCCTGCAGATCGGAATACGAGAAACTCGAGCCGTGTTGGTTTCTGCCGCCTTTCTCCGTGCGGATCTCGAACGACAATTGGATCTTATCGGGTGACAGTTGGCCCTTCTCCGAATCTTCCGTCCTCGTATCTGCCTTCCAATCTCCCGTTATCACGTTCTGGGCAACAATGACGTAAGAGCCGAGCACAAAAATCACAAATGCAAAGCTAAACAGGCGAACAGCCAAACTTTTCGACATAACTAATCCTCCGACCTACGATATTTTCTATTTGCAAGTTAATGCGTTTACAGAAAAAGAACACCGGCGGCCCGAAGTTTATGACAAGGAAGTTGAATAGAAGTAAAAAGGAGTCACGCGGCGACCGGCCTCACGCGACCAGCAGGTTGAAGGAATTGTCGATGAATTTGAAATGTCTTTCAGAATCGTCCCGAACCGCCCCGAGCTTTTCGTAAAACTTTACGGCCGGTGCGTTCCACTCCAGCACTTGAAAATCGATGCGCTCGAACCCGCGCTGTTTGGCGAGCTTGGCGACGATCTTGACCATCGCCTCACCGAGTCCGTTGCGACGGAAATCTTCGGCCACAAAGATGTCTTCGAGGTAATATCCGCATTGCCCGCGGAAGCTCGCGAAATAAGGATAGAACATCGCGTACGCGACCGGCTTCGTATCGTGGAACGCAACGAGGCCCTCGACAAACGCGTCGTCGCCGAACATGACGTCGAACAGACGCTGCTCGGTGATTTCGCAGTACTCGCCAAGATTTTCATACTCGGCGAAGTCTCGCATCAGACGCACAATAGCGGGAACTTCGTCGGGAGTCGATTTGCGAATCTGTATGTCCATAAAAGAAGCCGTGCCCGGAACAAATTCTACCAAGCACGGCATGGGATAACTAATTCAGGCCCGGGTTTAACCCTTCTTTTTCGGTGGAGCCGCAGTAGCGCTGCCTTTCACTCCGCCCTTCGTGGGCTGTGCCCTTAGCTTCTGCTCGGTCTTCAGATATTCAACCGTATCCTTTACGCTCTTTTTGAACTCCTGAACCGAAGGACTATCCGTCGGAAGAACCGCAACCGTGTCGGCGTACTTCTGCATGTAGTTGAGGCCTTCCTGCAAATCGTCGCGGCTCGGAGGATCTACCAACATCGCCTTGGCGACCAGCGACAACCCGAGCGACGCCATGACCTCGGTATTGTCGGGCGCCGTTTCCAGAACACCCTTATACGCAGCCGCTGCTTTATCAAATTCCCCGGCCGCACGCATGATATCGCCGAGAGTCGTTTGGACCTTGGCTTTCTTCACCGGATCGGTTTCCTGTGCGAGGTACTCGTTTATCACAGTTTCCGCTTCCGCCGTATGCGTCGTATCTACCTGCGCGACCGCCATCAAACGATGCACTTCGATCGCCCCGCCATACAGATCGCTCATCAGCGATTTCCGCATTTGCTGATCCTTCGGATCGGTCGCTGCCGGGGCTTTCTTAATGATATCCATTGCCTGCGTGTATGACGCGAGCGCGGCGCCAAACTCTTTCTTGGCACCGTTGTACTTTTCGATTTTTGCGGGTGCATCGGTCGAGCGAGCACCTTGCAGGTAAAGGTCGAACCCGCGGTTCTTGAGAGCGATCATTCGGCCCGCAAGCAAGATAGGCGTGCTTCCTATGAAGTCCGGCACCGCCGCGATCCCTTCGTCGAATTTTGTGATCGCCAGATCCCAGTTCTTTGCGTCGAGAGCTGCACGCCCTTCAGTGTTGGCCCGCCGCGCGGTCTCGTCGCCGGCCTTGATCCTTTCGTTGTTCTTGGTTATCTCCGCGTTTTTCGCAGCGAGCTCCGCCTGTGCTTTCTTATCGGCTGCCGGAATATCCGCGGCCGCGATACCCGACGATGCTTTAGCCGCCTCGCGGACCTCGGCCTCGGTCAATTGACGGCCGTCGCCTTCGTTGACGACGAACTCGATGCTTTCCATCCCGCCTTTTACGTCAGGCTGTATCCGCGGGCCGATGCCGGGACCGCTCACCGCGAGCACGTACCGCTGACCCAACGGGAACCCAACGAAATTAAATTCGCCGCGCTTGTTGGTCTTCGCCGTGGGGGCTCGTCCCTTATCGATATCGGTGCGATACGCGTCAACAACCGCATCCGCCACAGGAACTACGGTCCCGTCGGCCTTTTGCAGCTTTACAATTCCGCGAACCGGTGCAACGTTCTGGGCAAAGGCCGCTGTGCTTGCGACTAAAAGCGCGAGCGCCGTCAAAAATACGTTTAGATAAGTTTTCCGAAACATGATGTAGTCCCTCCGAGGACATCTGAATAGGGTCAAAACCGACTTCTGAGATGCATTTAACGCGGGAAGCGTTTCATTGATTTTCATCATTCTAACCTGAAAGGGGAATAAATTCGAAGCCGCGGTGGGCCGTCCTGAGTGGCCGCGGCGGCGTCCGATTCACCTTATCGGAACGGTATGCTACTTTAAATTTTCAACCGAATGCCTCCTGTTACAACCGCCAACGTGGAAAGAATTTATAACTTCAGCTCGGGCCCGGCGGTCATGCCGGCCGTCGTACTTGAGCGCGCACGCGAGGAGCTTCTGTCCACGGGCGGAAGCGGAATGAGCGTGATGGAAATGAGTCACCGGTCGAATCATTTCTCCAAAATCATCGATCGAGCGGAGCAAGGCCTCCGAGATCTTTTAGCGGCACCGGACAATTTCAAGATTCTTTTTCTCCAGGGCGGTGCGGCGCTGCAGTTTTCCATGGTGCCGATGAACTTCCTGCCTGCGAATCAAACTGCCGATTATGTGGTTACCGGCTCGTGGGGAAAGAAAGCAGTCGCCGAAGCCGAACGATGCGGCGGGGTAAACGTGATCTACTCGGGCGCCGCCGGCGGTTACCGAAGCGTTCCTGATCAAGCCGACATCCGGTTCTCCCGAGATCCGTCCTACGTCCATTACACGTCGAACGAAACGATCGACGGCGGCGAATTCAAATACGAGTTGGACGCGGGTGGGCTCCCGGTTGTTTGCGATGCATCTTCGAACATCCTTTCGAAGCCGTTCGATTTGGAAAAATATTCCCTGATCTACGCCGGCGCTCAGAAGAACATCGGGCCCAGCGGCGTGACCGTCGTGATCATCCGCGACGACATGCTTGAGCGGGTTCCCGCGAACCAGCACGCCATGCTCGACTACCGCAACATTGCCGCCAACGGGTCGCTCGCGAACACGCCGAACACGTGGGGCATCTACCTGATCGGGCTTGTGTGTGACTGGTTAAAGGAACAAGGCGGCCTCCCGGCGATGCAAAAACGCAACGAAGAGAAGGCGGAAGTTCTGTATAAGTTTATTGATTCGAGCGACGGATTTTACGAGGGACGTGCCGAGAAGAATTGTCGCTCGATGATGAATGTTACGTTCCGCCTTCCGACACCCGAGCTCGATGATAAATTTTGCGCGGAAGCGGAATCGATCGGGCTCGACGGATTGCGCGGGCATCGCTCGGTCGGTGGAGTTCGGGCGTCGATCTACAACGCGTTTCCGCGCGAGGGTGTTGAAAGGCTGGTCGATTTTATGGGCGACTTCGTTTCCCGAAACGGATGATCAGCCGAGTGCGACGAGAAGCATTTCGAATAACCGGTCTTCATCATTCTCTTGAACAGTTCTCAGGTCGAGCAGCACTTTGTCGTTCTCTATCCGTGCTATCACCGGCGTCTCGCCGGCCCTCAATCTTCGCTCGAGCGCACCCGGGGAAATTCGCCGGTGTTTTATCGCCAGCAGCACCGTTTCCGGATGCGCATCCGGGGCTGAGCCGCCGCCGACAACAGACTCACCCGAGATGACCGCGATTTCACATTCGTCACTTTCACCGAGCCGTTCGCGGAGCCTTTGATCAAATTTCGTCGTTCGCATTTCCAATTCGTCCATCCGTAATCCCAGCATTTGCAGAACCGGAATGGATCGTTCCGCATCCTCGCTTAGATACGCTTCGATCGTCGCCTCGAGAACCGCATAGATGAGTTTCCCGACGCGCAGCGCACGATACAGTGGATGTTTTCTGATCTGCTCGATCAAATGCTTGCGTCCGACGATTATTCCGGCCTGCGCCGCGCCGACCAGCTTATCGCCGCTAAATGTGACGATGTCGGCGCCGTCTGCGATCGACCGGCTGATCACCGGTTCATCACTGAGACCGAACTTGCGTAAGTCAAACAGGGCGCCGGAACCCGCATCTTCGTACAAGAGGATTCCCTTTTTATGTGCAAGCTGCGCCAGTTCGGCAAGTGAGGGCTTGGCGGTAAAGCCGACGATCTTGTAATTCGAGGGATGAACCCGCACGAGAACTTTCGTATTTTCGCCGATGGCTTTTTCGTAATCGGACAGTTTCGTGCGGTTCGTCGTACCGATCTCTTTCAGCGTCGCGCCCGATTGCGCAAGAACATCCGGCACACGAAAATCGCCGCCGATCTCGACCAGCTCTCCACGCGAAACTACAGCTTCGCCCCCCTTCGCAAAAACTGTAAGGACAAGGTAGGCCGCCGCCGCGCAGTTGTTGACGATCAGAGCGCTTTCGGCGCCGGTAATCTCCGTCAACAGACTTTCCGCATATTCGCCGCGCTTCCCGCGCCCGCCGCTGGCGAGATCGTACTCGAGAGCACAGTAGCCGGCGGCGGCGGTGAGGGCTTTGAGCGCCTTTTCAGATAGCGGCGCACGTCCGAGGTTCGTATGGATCACGACCCCTGTTGCATTGATCACCGGGTGGAGCCGAGCCCTGCGGCGCGTTTCCCAAAGCTCTGCGCATTTGTTCGCCGCCGCCAGGAGTAAGCTTTCTTTTGAATATGTCTCCGTGCGGCCGGTGCGATCTGCGATGGCGCTTGTCAACTCGTTTCGAAGGTGTTCGATCGCGGCCCGCACGAGCGATGTTGCGCGAGATCGGCCGATCTCCGGAAGCAAAGGTTGAATCTTGTCGCAGGTTAGCAGATCGTCGGTCGAGGGCAGCATTCTTAAGGCGGCCTGCAACTCTGCCGCATGCGGATTTCCCATTCCGGTAGTGTAGCGAAACTGAAGAAAAAAGTGCGGACCCGGACTCGAAATCCTGCTATACTTTTCTCGCCAGGCCTCCGTGATTCACACCCGCCCAAGACCACCATGCCGCCAAAAGCCAACAATCTATATAGACAAACGCCGAGCCGTCTTGAAGAAGCCGCCGCCCTTGATAAACAGATCGGGAAACTTGAAGACGACATCCGCAGGTTGAAGATCGACTTCGATATCTTTTTCAATGGCGCAGTGAAGCGTCCGCCCCTCGAAGCGCGTGCCCGTCTCGAATCTCAGATAAAAAGACTTTCGGACAATCGTGCGATGAGCTACGCGCAGCGGTACAAGCTCAACGGATTGGTCTCGCGGTTTACTTCGTACCGGGAGCACTGGCGGCGAACCCTGCGCGCAAAAGGCGAGGAGCTTCTATAGCGACTAGGTGGTGACCTTTCATCGACGAAGCGAATTTCGTGACTACGAAACACCCGGATGCGTGGACATCTTCTTTTCGCGCCTTTTCGTGTGGGCTCGGGTGATTCACGGTTCCCTCTTTTCTCAAAAACCGAATCGCGAATCACACGAACCACACCAATCAGCCACCAATAGGAATTCAGATCCGCATAAATCCGCCCGATCCGCCAAATCCGCGTTAAAAAGTCCGGCTAAAAGGAATGTCAACCGAACCTACGAGTTCATTGAAAAAGAAAAGCGGACCGTGAATTCACGATCCGCTTTTCTTGTTGGAAATATATGAAGCCGCCCGTCGGGCCGACGTCACAAACTACATGGCGACCTTCATTACGTTTTCGGCTTGGGGGCCTTTCGGACCGTTGGTCACTTCGAATTCAACTTCCTGACCCTGGATCAACGTCTTATATCCGTCACCGGATATCGCGCTGTAATGGACGAAGATGTCCTGCTCGCCAGGCTGCTCGATAAACCCGTAGCCCTTCGCGTTGTTGAACCATTTGACCATACCGACTGTTTTAGACATTGTTTCTAATTCCTCCTAAGAACATAAAGCACTAACAATTTTTAGACTGGAGCAAGCCCCAGCTAATGCAAAAAACCGCCCGCGTCCG
>DATLCA010000031.1:0-10934 GCA_035526605.1 Pyrinomonadaceae bacterium
CGATTAGCGACGATTCTTGTCCCACACCTTTCGCCTTGTCGAAAACCTCTTCGTCGTTGCCTTTGAAAACGACGCCTTGGACGATGCCCGTGCCGTCCCGGAGCTGAAGGAAAACGAGCTTCCCGCTCGAGCGTGAGTTGTAGAGCCAGCCCTTGAGCGTGACCTCTTCACCGATATGATCTTTAAGTTGGTTGATGTATGTCTGCTTCATTGCGTTGCGAGTAAGGAGGTAGTTTACCCAAGACATCGAGGTACATCAAAATGGCCAACTCCCGGGCTCGCCGACCAAATCCAGCGACGCGGCTTCAAAATAAAAAGCGCGATACGCGGCGTTAGGCGGAATTAATAAAAACCCGCTATCGCGCGAACTCACGCTCGAGCCGTTCATGCTCGGCTTTCATTTCCGTCATGAATTGGACGAACTCGGGTGACTGCCTGATGGGGTCAAGGTAATGTTCGCGTTCGAAGAGCAGATATTCGGGAAAGCCGCTTTTGGCAGTTTCCCTCAACCATCGGACCGCTTCCGCGCTGTTTCCTCCCAGAGCGTAGATGCAAGCGATGTTGTATGTCGCGTGGTGGTAACCGCGCCTTTTGAACGGAAGCTCGCTGATCAGCGCAGGAATCTCAGCTTCAGCAGAGGCATGGTCGCCTCTGAGTGCAAGAAGCATGGTCCTTAACCCATGCTCCGACACGACCGGAGTTTCCAAATCCGTCTTCCCGATTAGCTGTTCTGCTTCGTCCAGACGACCCACTCCTAACAGATACTCCAAGTTCGGTTTTCCATCGAAGTATTTTTCGCGGTGGGCGAGCCAGTCGTCGTATCTCCCCGCATTCAGGTACAAAATACCGATGAGATTCTTATTGAATTCGCTGGTCGGATCGGTCGCTAACGCACGCTGTACTTCCGGTTCAAACAAATCTTCCAGACCCAGATGTAGGAAGTCCGCAGCCAAGTCTACGATGCCAATGTTAGGGTTAATCTCCCGTGCCAGAAGGGCTTCGTGGGTCGCCGCTTCGAGCTGGAAACCCTCATTCGCGCTCAAGAGAACATGATGATGCGCAATGTGCGTTTCAGCGAGTTGGGGATCGAGCGCGTTTGCTCGCTCGATCTCTTCTTTTGCTCGCGAAACCCACTCCGCCTGCGCCTTTTCATCGATGTATACCGCCATCCACGCATACGCATAGGCAAGGTGCGCGTGCGCCGGCGCAAAGTCTGGATCGGCCTCAATTGATCTTTGCAGCAACGAGATCGTCGCCTCATGTTGCGGTTTGCTATCGATGGAATATCCGCGCTGGTCAAAGCTGTAGATACCTTTCAGGTAGTACTCGTAAGCGATCGCGTTGGGTATGTGCCGGTTGGCAAGGCGCTCGCGTTGAGCAGGGTCAAGGCGCAGTCGGAGACTCGACGCTACCTGTTGGCTGACCTTGTCCTGAATGGAGAACACATCGGACGAAGTCATGTCGAAGTTCTCGGTCCAAAGCGATTTTCCGTCGCTGGTGCGAAGAAGATTCACAGTCACGCGGAGGCGATCAGCCGCACGCTGCACCGTTCCTTCGAGCACGGCATCCACACCCAGCTGCCTGGCGGCCGTCAACGCGTCCGTCTCTTCATTCAAATACCGACGCACCGCGCTCGTCGGGCGCACCGTCACGGTTGCGGTCTGGCTCATTCGGCGAATGATGGCATCGGCCATGCCCAGTCCAAGATAATTGTCGCTGGCGTCCATCGGCTTCAGCGGCAACACTGCGAGGCTTTCGAGCGCGGGTTCGTTTGGTACCCGCGTGTATCGGTAAGTTACGAGCCCTGCAGCGGCCATCGCGAATAACAAGCATCCCGCGATCACCGGATGGAACAGCCCGCGCCGCCGCCGAACATTAGCAGACCGAAGTTCCGGAGCTTTTTGAAATTGCTTGTCGACCGCTGAGTCGGGCCGTTCCGCCGGTATCGGCCGGCTCGCGATCGCGAGAGCCAGAGCGCCGTCCGAGAGCGGCTCGGCACGCGGAACGAGATGCGGGAATTCGCGGACGAGTCCCGTCTGACTCTTTCGATCGCCGTTCTGGACCTCGCTATCGGAGACCGCGGACGCCCTCCGCGGGACCGATCGAACGTCGGCGACAAAGCGGAAGCCGTGTTTCTTAATCGTCTCAATAAAAGTCTGTTCGCCGTTCGTTTCCCCAAGAGCGCGGCGAATGGCGTGGATCGACTTATTGAGATTGTTTTCTTCGACGAAGGAATCCGCCCACACGGTACTTAGCAATTCCTCCTTTTTGACGAGCCGACCGGAGTTGCGAACCAACACACAGAGCGTGTCGAAAGCTTTATCGGGCAGGGGGACCCGACCACCGGTTTTCGTGCTCTCAAGACAGCGCTCGGGTACGTCGAGACGGAAATCGTCGAACTCGTAGACCTCGCCGCCATCGGTGGATCTGATTTGCCCCTGATCTAGCATCATCCTCTCAAACGTCCATCGAAAATATCACGTACACTCGGTCGCACTCTCGGGTGAAAGAACCCCAAGTTGCTCCACCGCGGATCCGAGCGGGCAGCGTTCTTCAGCTAATTCACAAACTCCTGTCTGACGCGTTCGTTTAACGCCTTCATCTCGGTCATGAATTGAACAAATTCCGGGGTTTGCCTGATCGGGTCGAGGCAGAAGTCTCGCTGGAATAAGGGGTAGCTTGGGAAGCCCGTCGCCGCGGTCTCTCTCAACCACTTGACGGCCTCGCTGTTGTTTCCGAGAAGCGCGTTCACGCAGGCGATGTCGTAGGTCGCATGGTGATAGCTGTTGTTCTTGTACGGAAGCTTTCTGATCAGTACGCGGAGCTCAGCCTCGGCGGCAGGGCGATCTCCTCTTAGAGCCATGAGGATCGCGCCGTAGCCGGGCGAAGTTTCCGCGTCCCAGCCGTGTGCCGGCAATTGGTCGAATCGCTGCTGCGCTTCGTCGAGACGACCCTTTCCCATCAAATACGAAATATTTGGTTTCCCGTCGAAGTATTTCTGACGGTAGCCGAGCCAGTCGTCGTACCTCCTTGCGAATATCAGCTGGAACCCGAAAATCATTTTATTGAATTCGCTTGTCGGATCGATCTCGAGCGTTCTTTCTCTTTCCTTATCGAACATATCCTCCAGCCCCAGGTGGTTGTAAGCAACCGCCAACTCGAGACCGCCGACATTCGGGTTGAGATTTTTTGCCAGTATTAATTCGCGAGTGGATGCCTCGGTTTGGAATCCCTCATGGGCGCTCAGGAGAACGTGGTAGCGGGCAATGTGCGTCTCCGCGAGCTGCGGGTCGAGTGCGTCGGCCCGGGCGATCTCTTCCTTCGCGAGCTCCACCCAGCGGTCCTGTGCGGTTTCGTCGACGTACACGCCCATCCACGCATAAGCGTAAGCGAGTTGTGCGTGCGCGAGTGCATAGTTCGGATCCGCCTCGATCGACTTCTTGAATAAGCCGATCGTCGCTTCGTGTTGCGGTTTGCCCTCGATGTTGAAACCGCGCTGATCGAAGTTGTAAACGCCCTTAAGGTAATACTCGTAAGCGATAGCGCTCGGAGTATAACCGGAGGTAAGGACTTCCCGCTGCGCCTGGTCGAGGCGAAGCTGCAAACTGGCTGCGACTTGCCGGCCCACCTTGTCCTGAATAGCGAAAACATCCGACGCGGTCATGTCGAAGTTATCCGCCCAGAGGGACTTACCGTCACTTCTGCGGAGTAAATTCACGGTCACGCGAAGTCGATCGCCCGCCCGCTGCAACGTCCCTTCCAGCACGGTGTCGACGTCGAGCTGTTTCGCCGCCGTTAGCGCATCGATCTCTTCGTTGAGGTATCGACGGACCGAGCTGGTAGGGCGGACCGTCACCTTTCCCGTCTGACTCATCCGCCGTATGATCGCGTCGGCGACGCCGAGCCCCAAGTAATTGTCGCTCGCGTCAAGAGGCTTGAGGGGCAAAATCGCCAAGGTCGGTGCCGGTGCCGTGGCCGCTGGAACGGATCGGTAAGTGAATACGCCAACGAGAACTGCGACGAGGAGTAGCGTGCCGGTAAGTGCCGCGGATAACCACACCCTTCCGCGGCTGGCCGTTTTGGAGGATTTCAGAAGTTGAACATCCGCCCCCGACTGGCTGACAGTTTCGGGGGCGGCCGGAGAGGGTGCACGGTCTATCGCCGGTTCATCCGCTATCCGAGGAACAAGATGTGGGAATTCCCGAACCGATCCGGGCCCTGACATCCGTCCCATACTGGTTGCCCCAGTATCGGCAAGCCTGGTTCTCGGCTTCGCAGACGTGACTTCCGCGACGAAACGGAACCCGTGCTTTTTCACCGTCTCGATGAACTTCTGATCCCCGTTACTTTCACCGAGGGCGCGCCGAATGGCGTGGATCGACTTATTGAGATTATTTTCCTCGACGAAAGAATCCGCCCAGACCGTGCTTAGTAACTCGTCTTTCTCCACCAGCCGGCCGGCGTTCCGAACCAGCACGCAGAGCGTGTCGAAGGCTTTCGCGGGCAGGGAAATCCGTTCGCCATCACCAACCCGCTCAAGGACGTGCTCGCGCACGTCAAGACGGAAATCTGCGAATTCGTAGATTTCCGGGGCCGTACTGCGTTCGTTTGTTAAATGATCCTGCACGTCTGACGCTTAATCAATTGTTCACCTCGCAAGACTTAGGACGTCGGAACAAGCTCGGAATAAAGGCTGAATACAAAATTCAAGCAAACCGAAAGATTGACCCACTGACTTGCGACTAACCTCGATCTCACTGGCGAGACACCCGAACTTGGGGCGAGGCGAGAAAGTTCTGAGCCTGAAAATAGTAGCACCGCCCGCTGCGCCCGAACAAGGTTTTGTCTCACAAACCATTGAAAACTTTCGAGCGAATAGAGCCCGGCATACGCTCAAAGGCCCGCACAACGCGGACCGACATGGGCCGGGAAATAACAAATGTTTTCCAACAAAGAGGAGCAAGTCAACATGAAGATCAAATCGTATATGTATTCCGCTATCGCGGTAATTTTCCTACTTTCAATGCAGCCCGCATTAACTCGTGCCGACGCGGTCACGGACTGGAACGAGATCACGGTAAACACCACTCAGGTGCCGCCGCTCCGGCCGGGCCCGTCCAACCTTCTCGATATAGCGGTGGTTCAGCTCGCCGTGTACGACGCAGTTCAGGCGATAGAGCGCGACTACGCACCTTACTGCACGGAGATCCAAGGCGCCTCGGGTTCATCGCAGGCCGCTGCGGCAAAGGCTGCTCACGACGTCCTTGCCAACAGATTCCCGGCGCAGACGGCCGCGCTCGACGCGATGTTCGCAAATTACCTGGCCACCCACAACATATCCGTTCTGGACGCCGGCATTCCCGTCGGGGCAACGGCCGCGGCGTGCATGAACAACCTGCGTGCAAACGACGGAAGCTTTCCGGCAGGCTATCCGCCTTTCTTCGGAGGCACTGACATCGGTGTCTGGCGGCCGACGACGCCCGGCACGTCGATGGCTGCCCCGTGGCTCGCGTATGTGACCCCGTTCACCATGAGAAGCCCTTCGCAGTTCCGGCCCGGGCCACCCCCGAGTCTGAATAGCCCCGAGTACACGCGTGCGTACAACGAAGTTAAGGCGGTCGGCTCGAGCGGCGGCACCGGCCGTACGCCCGAACAGACGGATATGGCAAACTTCTGGAACTTGAACTATCAGTTGGTGTGGAACCGGGTCGCGAGGGATTTGACGATCGCGAACGTCGGCAATATTAGCGACAGCTCCCGCGTCCTGGCGCTCGTGAACTCCTCGATGGCGGATTCCGTGATCACCGCTTGGGACAGCAAACGTGCTTATGTGTTCTGGCGTCCGATCACGGCTATCAGGAACGGCGAGGCCGACGGCAATTCGAAAACCGAAGGTGATTCCGCGTGGAGCCCGTTAGTGGCGACACCTCCGTATCCGGACTACACCTCGGGTGCGAACAATGTTTCCGCATCGGCGTCCCGCGCTCTGCAGCTCTTCTTCGGAACGAACGAGATGGCTGTGAGCATCACCACCACCAACCAGATTCCCACCGTTCAGGACACGCGAACTTTCAACAAGTTCTCCGACATCCGCGACGAAGTGGTAGAGGCCCGGATTTACGAAGGGATCCACTTTCGTTTCGCCGACGAGCTTGGCCGGAAGCAGGGAGAGCACATCGCCCAGTGGGCGTACGGCCATTACTTTCAACCGATCAAGTAACCACCGCGCAACTAAAGCCCGTTCCGCCGGAACGGGCTTTAGTTGCAGACCGGAAGCATTGGAGGACATACTCTCAGAAATCAGACTAAGGTATCCCCCGGGCCGCACTCCCTCAATGGTGCATTCTGCAAAAAAGTGAGTACGAGATATTAAACTCGTTGTCATCATTCTGCGGCCCCGAAATTTAATTAGAAGTCTCGAAGGAAGATTTATGAAACGGATCCTATTGATTACGGTTCTCTTGGTTTCGGCCCATCTCTCTATCTTTTCCCAGGCCGCAATTTCTTACCGGCAGCAGGCATGGGAATTAGGAAACAACCTCAGCCGCGCGGCTCTCGTCAATGCGATGTCGGACGACGTCGCCCTTGCCGGGAGAACCTTTGCGTCTGCGGAAGCTAACGCGTTACGGCTGAAAATTCGCTTGCCGAAGCTGCCGGCCAAAACTAATGACAAGATCAAGGACCAAGCCGCCGCGTTGAACTATCTGCTCAACGTGACCGGCGCGCCCGGGGTCAGGATTCTTGGCCAGGACTTTGGACCCGCCCACGCAGCCCTTTTCGAATTGGCATTCAAGATAAACCTCCTGCTGATGCTACCTGACGGCAAAGAGGGCAAAGCGATCGTGGACGTCATTAACAAGCGTTACGAAGCGGCCGGTCTTACGCCCGAGACATTTTCGGCTCTAACAATGCTGGTCAGCACGGGTGCTCCGTTTGAAGAAATAAAAAAGGAAGTGTTCTCGGTTCAGAAGGTCACGCCTTTATTCGTAGCCGTCAATGAGTTCACCGAGAACGGGGAAGCGTATTATGCCCAGAAGGATTACGCGAGGTCGGCTGCCGAATTCTCAAACGCTCTGGGGATCTCCCCTGAGGAGCCCAAATTCCTGTATCTGCGCGCCCGGGCGAACATGCAGTCGAGCAAATTCGCCGAGGCGATCGCGGATTATTCAAAGGCCATCCAGTTCACCCAGAGCGCTCAGGAAAAGAGAAACCTGCCGGTCATTTATCACAACCGCGGCCTGTGCTACGCATTAACCAAAAGGTACGCGCAGGCGCTCCCCGATCTGACTACCGCGATCAGGCTCAAGCCGGAATACGCGTCCGCCTATAAGATCCGGAGCATGGTGCATACGCAAATGGGCAGCATCAAGCTCGCCGCCGCGGATAGGCAGCAAGCCGAGACGCTACAGCCCGGCATTATGAACTGACCTCCGTCGAAAATCCCACCCCCGCGGGTACGGTTAGGCGACTTCAAAGATTAATTACCGGTGGGACCCGCCGGGCGAACACCTTTGACTTTTCGCCGCGGGAAAATCAGACTTCCGTCTGATGGCAGAAGAAAAAAAGAAAAAGAAGGTCGACTATTCGAGCGCCTGGGCGGAAGCGCGAAAGATCATATGGAACTCTCGGTGGCGCCTTCTCGTGGGTAGTTTACTGATGCTTGTCTCGCGCCTCGCGGGCATGGTCCTGCCGGCGTCGACGAAGTATATCGGTGACGAGGTCTTCACCAATCGAAACTACGGTTTGATAAAGTGGATCGCCCTCGCTATCGGAATTTCGACTTTGGTCCAGGGCGTGACGTCGTTCGCTCTTTCTCAGATCCTCGGCGTCGCCGCACAGCTCGCCATCACCAACATGCGAATGCGCGTCCAGCGCCACATCGAACGCCTTCCGATCTCGTACTTCGATTCGACGCAGAGCGGCCAGCTTATTTCGCGCATCATGAACGACGCCGAGGGAATTCGAAATCTCGTCGGCACCGGGCTGGGACAGATCCTCGGAAGCTTGGTTACGGCGATCATCGCGATCGGCGTCTTGTTCTATTTGAACTGGCAGCTCACTCTCGCGACGATCGTTGTGTTGCTTATCTTCGGCGGCGCATTGTTTTACGCCTTTAAAGTGCTGCGTCCGATTTTCCGCGAACGCGGCGAGATTACCGCGCAGGTAACGGGGAGACTTGGTGAAAGTCTCGGCGGCATCCGCATCGTTAAAGCGTACACCGCGGAAAAGCGCGAAGAGCTTTCCTTCACGCGCGGGGCGCACAAACTGTTTCGAAATATCGCCAAGTCGATCACCGGAGTATCGGCCATCAGCTCATTCTCATCAGTCGTTATCGGCGCGGTCGCCGTCGTCATGATCGTTATCGGCGGCAACGCTGTTCAAACGGGCGTGATGACGCTCGGCGATTTTTTGATGTACATCTCGTTCACGTTCCTGCTGGCGATGCCGGTGATCGAGCTGACCTCGATCGGGACCCAGATCACGGAAGCTCTCGCCGGGCTCGACCGGATCCGGGAGATAATGGGAATGGACACCGAGGACGTTCAGGATGCAAGCAGGGCGCCGCTTCCCGCGATCGAAGGCTCGATCGATTTCGAAGACGTCCAGTTCGAGTACGACGAGGGCGTTCCGGTTTTGAAGGGCGTTTCATTTCACGCCCCGGCCGGGGCGACCACGGCGCTTGTCGGCTCGAGCGGCTCCGGTAAATCCACCATCCTCAGCCTGGTCTTGAATTTTATCCAGCCGACTCGCGGCTTGATAAAGATCGATGGAAACGATCTACAGAGCGTCAGACTCCGGGACTACCGTAAGCATCTCGGGGTCGTACTTCAGGACAACTTCCTTTTCGACGGAACGATCCTCGACAACATCCGCTTTTCGAATCCGGAAGCCAATCTCGACGAAATCAAGTCGGTGTGCAAGATCGCAAATGCGGACGAGTTCATCGAGAAATTTCCAAACGGTTACGAGACGGTGGTCGGCGAACGCGGCGTGAAGCTTTCCGGTGGGCAACGCCAACGACTCGCCATTGCCCGGGCGCTTCTCGCCAACCCGCGCGTTCTAATTCTGGACGAAGCAACGTCTTCACTGGATTCGGAGAGTGAGGCGTTGATTCAGGAAGGCTTGAATCGGCTTCGCGCCGGGCGGACAACGTTTGTCATCGCGCACAGGCTGTCAACAATCCGAAGCGCCGATCAAATACTCGTTGTTGAATCGGGCGAGGTCCTGGAGCGGGGAACTCATGAACAATTGATCGCGATGAACGGGCGGTATAAACAACTTTACGACAAGCAATATAGATTCGAGCAAAACTTGTTCGTGAATCCCGGAGAGGACTTTACAACCAAGCCCCCTGTCTCGATGGCGCAAACGAAACTCTAGCGAACGATCTGGACGAAGTCCGGCTGCATCTTAACGCTGCACGGCGGCATGTAGGACACGACAAAGGACTTTCCCCATCGATCGAAGCGGGTTCTGGAATCCGCAGAGGGAGCGGTGGACGGTCTTATCAGCTTACCTTTTCCACCGTCTTCGGCCTCCGCTCTGGTAGCTATCTGAAACACTCCTTCGCCGAAAACCGCAAACGATATATCGCTAAGCTCCGGGTCCGGAAAAGCGAGATACAGAACATTCTCGTCGTTCGATACTCCCACTGGGGAACCGCGAAACGGGATTCGCCATTTGCGCTTCACCGGCCCCTCGGTCTTCGGGTCGAGGAGCTTGGCTTCGAAGGTCGAAAAGTTTGCCGGCATATGAAACTTGATATTGCGCCCCGAGATAACAGCAATAAAATCTGAGTCCGTCACCTGCAGCAGCGGAAGCTCGATGTAGCAGTTGCAGTTATGGAACGGCTGAAGCAACGGCTCGGGCAAAGCGAGGGCCGCGCCCTCGGCATCGACGGATTTCAGGGTCGCACCGATAGTTAAAGGGACCGTCGGATCTTTTTGCTCCGACTTCACCTTCCGCAGCCGGTCACACGTTGCAGCGTCGAACGATATCGCAAAGTTGACGCCATTTTTATCGAGCAGGGCATTCGCCGCCGCAACAAGGTCCTCGGGTGTCATCTTTGGGTTAGCCGCCCGCAGCGCTTTGACCTGTTCGATAAAAGTCGACCGCGTTACCTTGAGCGGGGCCAGCTTGTACTGCTGAGCCGGAATGCTTGGGACGACGGTGCACAGAAAGAAAATGGCGCCGGCGAGCACGGAGATAATTATTCTGGAGCAACGGGTCTTCATAGAAGTGATCGTGTCTAGTTGCGGATTTGTTCGTCAACGATCTGCCGAAGTGTCGGAAACCGGTCGAGATTCTCTATAGCACGCAAGACGATCTCGAACATCGGTTTGATGAAAGGAACGAAGTAAGTTTTGCCCCGGTTCATTGACTGGAACGAAAACGTGCCGATCGCCTTTAGACATCGCTGAACGGTTTGGAGGCGGAATTCATCCGCGAACGCTCCCGCATCTATCCTTTCGAGACCCGCCCGCTCACGTTCTTCGAGAAAGAATTTTCTTTTTTCGGAAAGCCATTCGGCGGGCGGAGCTTCCGTCACGCGGTCCAGGAGGAACGAGACAAGATCATATGCGACGGAGCCGAGGCGCGCGTCCTGGTGGTCGATGATCCGAAGTTCGCCGTCTCGATCGAGCATCAGGTTGGCCGCATGAAAGTCGCGGTGACAAAGTACGCGGGCTTTTGTTTCCAGCTCCCGCGACAACTCGAGAAATTCCGCAGCCAACGCGTCACCGTCCTCCTCGGCCAGCGGCTCTCCCTTATAAGTGGTGAAATAGTGGGTCTTGAAAAAGTCGAGCTCCCACATAAGCTTCTCGGTGTCGAACTTGAGCCGGGAAGCGATCGAATCCAGTTCGAAAGCTTTTTGCGTTGCGGCTTGAATCTGCGGAATCATCGCGACGGCCTTCAGCGTCAGGATTTCTCGCCGC
>DATLCA010000032.1:0-2877 GCA_035526605.1 Pyrinomonadaceae bacterium
GCCGGTTACGGGGTCGAGGCGATTTATCACACCGACGCCCGTCGGAAGATTCGCACCGTTAGTAATGCTGGCCACACCGGGAAGAATTTTGTTCGCCACGCTGCGAAGGAAAAGATTGCTGCCCTGGCTTCCGACATATGCGATCGTCGAAACGAGATTGTAAGGAAGCTCCTGCTGCCACGAGGCGCTGTACTGGAGAATGCGTTCCGGAATTTCATAGTCCGACGCGTACGCTCTCGGTTGATATGTGCGGTTGAGAGGATTGCTCGTAAAGTTGTTGATGATTCCCGGAATGCTCGCCGGGAATGCCAGCAGGCTTCCGCTCGTGATCGTCGTCGAGATGCGGTCGCTCTCGATAGGCTGGATCTGGTCCTCTGTCTGTCCGGGGCCGTAATACAATCCGACGCCGCCGCGAAAGACCGTATGTCCGCCAGCGAAGAATCCCTTGCCGCTAAGATTCGGCGACCACGTTAGTGCGACGCGGGGGCCGAAATTGTTCTTCGAAGATTTGAAAGCCGGTTCGCTCGAATCGCGAATAGTTCCGTTCTCGATATCGAACAAAACCTGCCCGTTGCTGCGCTCGCGTAGCGGTGCGTAATATTCGTAACGCAATCCATAGCTGAGAGTCAGGCCGGGCTTTATCTTCCACTCGTCCTGGCCGTAACCGATGTAATATTCCTGCTCCGCAAGACGGTCGCCCGTCAACCCGTTATTGAAAGGACTGGGATCGCTAAGGTCACCGGCGTATTGAACGCTCTGCGGTGTGTTGGCGAGAAAACCGGCGAGGTTCGAGAAGGTGTACGTCGTTCCGCCGAGTCGATCGGTGTAAAGCCTTATGAAGCGAACTTCGCCGCCGAACTTTATGTTGTGCGAGCCGCGGGTCCAACTGACGCTGTCGAGAAACGATATAGAGTAAGGCGTGTACGGCTGGCCGCGTCCGTTCGTCGCGCTGTTCGCACGGACGAGGCCGCCGGGTATCGAGATGCCGGATGATGTTCCCTGTCCGGCGATCCCCGATATCGCGACGCTGCCCGCGATGTTCAAAGTCAGTGCGGAGAAATCCAGTCCGTTTACCGTCGGAGCTTGCCCGTTAATGCGGGTTCTCGCGCCGTTATAACCAAGGCGAAAGTCGTTTACGATCTCCTGATTCACAACGTGTTGCCATCCGAACACACCGTTCTGCGGTTCAGCTTCGATGCTCACAACCCGGCCCGACACACCCTCCGGGCTGATGTCGCTTCCGTTATCTCGGAAGAAGCGGAAGTACAAACTGTTCTTCGTATTCAGGCTGTAGTCGAACCTCACCGCGTACGCATCTTCATTTACTTTCGCCGTGTCCTGAAGCTGAACGATGTCGAAGCCTGCGATTTGCGAGCCGGCAAGTGTGACCGCATTGGGTGATCGGAATGCCGCGATGTAAGGCTGGATCAATGGATTTACCGGCGTGGATGTTCCGGGGATCAAAGCTCCCGGCTGGGCAAGACTCAGACTCGGTGCCGCCTCGACAAAGTTCAGGCCGGACCGCACGCGATAGCCTTCGTACGATGCAAAGAAGAAGAGTTTCCTTTTAATAATCGGCCCACCGATAGATCCGCCGAATTGATTCAGCCGCAGCGTGCTTTTCGGAATTCCCGATTGGATGTTGTCGAAGAAGTTTCGGGCGTCAAACGCGTCGTTGCGGACGTACTCGAACAGCGACCCGTGAAATTCATCCGTTCCCGATTTGGTCACAACGGAAACCTGGCCTCCGGTGCCGGTGCCAAACTCGGCGGGAAAGTTGTTCGAATCAACCTTGAACTCCTGGACATTTTCGAGGCTGGATTGGAGACGGAATTTCGACGGAACCTCACCGTTCAGATTGCCGGGACTCGAATCGATGATCCCGGTACCTTCGACCCCGTCGTAGCGGATCACGTTCTGGTTTACCGCGCGGCCTGAGAACCTGATGTCGCTGAAAGTGCCCGAGCCACTGTTGACCGATCCCGGTGCCTGGAGATAAAGCTGCGACAACTGCCGGCCGTTGATCGGGAGATCGCGAACCTCGCGGGAATTTACCGTTGCGCCTATGCTTGCCGACGCGGTGTTGATCCCGGTTTCGGAACCGCCGACAACATCGACCGTTACGGTTTGCACTTCGGTAGAAAGCGATAGATCAAGGTTGAGTTGCTGCCCGACGGATAGCTGTATCTCGGTGACCGTTTTCGGCGCGAACGTTGGGGCGTTCACGACGATTGTGTAAACCGCCGCGCGAAGTGCCGGTAGGACATAAGAGCCTTCGTCATTCGCTGTGGCCGTCCGTACTTGCTTCGTTCCGTTGTTTGTTACGGTGACGGTTGCTCCGGGAACGATGGC
This sequence comes from Pyrinomonadaceae bacterium, assembly GCA_035526605.1. GTDB lineage: Bacteria > Acidobacteriota > Blastocatellia > Pyrinomonadales > Pyrinomonadaceae > OLB17. The sequence goes on from DATLCA010000032.1 coordinate 2,353, forward strand.
GCCGGTCTGATCGGTTACCTGACCGGAGATGCGTCCCTGGTCGGTCTGGGCGTTGATGCCGAACGCCGACAGGAAAATATGGGTGGCAAAAAGAATTGCTGTTATAGAATTCCGCTTCATTTTGTTTCCTCGATGCTTGAGAACTTCTGGAATAAAAATCAACTTCGGCTGGTTTCCTTCCTCTCGGTAGAAACTGCCTTTGATTCAAAAAGTGTTTAGATTTCCCGTTAGCAAGAATGAGGATATTTCGGGCGGATGAACTGCGGATGAACTGGGGGTTAAATGAATGTTAATTCGATTTGGGATCTGGGAGCATAAATCCTTTCGCGTATTCGCGCGCACGTCCTAATGCCGCCCCCTGGGACACGAAGCACATGAATCACACGAAGAAGACTCCCCTCCTTCCGAAGGAGGGGTGCCGATGGTTCATCGGCGGGGTGGTTCTCTTAGTTTTGTTAACTCAGATCTGAGATCACCGAATAAGAGAGAACCACCCCGCCGAAGCGGCACCCCTCCTTCGGAAGG
>DATLCA010000033.1:0-6105 GCA_035526605.1 Pyrinomonadaceae bacterium
CGAGACCGACGTGCAAGTTACCGAGTGTTTCCGGCATCACGTCACCGATTACACCGATGCCGCGTTGAACAACGGATTCGAAATCGAGCGGATGGATGAGTGGTTCGACGACGACGATCATCTGGGGACGCCGCGGCTGATCTCATTTTTATTTTCAAAGAAGTTATGAATCTGGTAGACGATAAGGATTATCGAGAGAATGTTTACGCGATCGTCCGGCAGATCCCCACCAGTCGAGTAATGACGTACGGGCAGATCGCGGAAATTTTAGGCGACGGTTATACGCCGCGGACGGTAGGGTACGTGATGCACGGCGCTGACACCGAAAACGTTCCGTGGCAACGTGTCATAAATTCGCAAGGCGCATGTTCGACAGGCAAACTGATCATGCCGGTAAATTTGCAGCAAAGCATGCTGGAAAGTGAAGGTGTTGTTTTCAATGCAAAAGGGAAATGCGACCTGAAGGTTCATCTCTGGTACCCGGAAGGCTTTGAACCCGAAGAAGAAGTGCAGGGGAGTTTGCTGGCCTGATGCGGAATGCGCAATTCGAGTAACTTGTTTTTGAACACGTCGAGTCTTTAGCTTGTAGAGGAATCCGGCAGGACAAATTCCGCATTCCGCGTTCCGGATTTCAACTCACCGCCCCCACTTCAATTTATTTCTCAACACATCGAAGTAATTCCGGTTCGCCGGCTGGACGAGATTGAAGGTTGTTCTGCTTTTCCGTATCCGCACCCGGTCGCCAGCCTTCATCGCGTACCCGATCTGGCCGTCGAGCGTCATTACTACGCCTTCGTTTTCCTTTTCCAGCTTGAGCTCGATGTTGGCTTCGTCCGGCACGACGATCGGTCTGTTCGTCAGAGTGAACGGACAAATCGGGGTCAGCACTACGGCGTTCATCGACGGATAAATTATCGGGCCGCCGGCGGAAAGGTTATATGCCGTGGAACCGGTGGGAGTGGAAACGATCAGGCCGTCGGAACGAAACGAGTTTACGTAAAGTCCGTTCAGCCTCACCTCGATCTCGATGATCCGCGCGAGCGCAGCCTTATTAATAACCACGTCGTTGAGTACCCGGCCGGTCGCGAGCATCTCTTCGCCTCGCCAATGCTCGGCGTGGAGCATCACCCGGCGGTCGATCTCGTACTCGCCCGTGAAGATCGCTTCCAGCGCCGGGAACATCTCTTCGATTCGAAAGTCCGTCAGATAACCGAGGCTGCCATAGTTGATACCCAGGACGAGCGCGTCCGTGTCGCCGACCAGCCGGGCGGTCGATATCATGGTTCCGTCTCCGCCAAGCACAACAATCAGGTCGGACTCGGCGCTGAATCGTTCATCGTCGACCTGATCAATCTCGCATTGAGGATCGGCATTTTCGCTATAGACGCGCGGTTTTCCAACAAGCGCGATTCCACGCTTCTCCAGCCACTCCGATAGCTCACAGGCGGTTTTCCAGGCCTCCGCGTGGTTCGGCTTAACAATGACACCGACGGATTTTATCGTTCTCGGGTCCATGCAGAACTTAAAATAGCACGTAAATCGTCATTCGACAGCTTGTGAGCTGTAACTCCGGTTAAGCGTTCACGGCCTTGTTTTCTCGCATCTAAACTGCAATCGCGGTTGGCTGCGCAAGATCCTTTTTGCTAGAATCGCAGCTTGTCCGTACCAACAGCTAAATCCAAATCGATAGGTATTAACAGATGTTAAAGTTTTTCACTCGTCTCGAGAAGACGCGCAATTTCGTTATTTTGATCTTCGGCGTCCTGATGGTCGCGAGTCTCGTTTTCTGGGGCGGGAGCGGAATCCGCAGTACCGCAACCGTGGATCCTTCGCGCAGCACGGAGACCGCGGCGAGCGTTTCCGGTGAAGATATCAGCGTCGGCGAACTGTACCGCCAGAAGCAGATGTACAGCCGATACAGCCAGGGCCGTCCGTATCCGGCAAAGCTTCTGCTCGACGGTATGATCGCGAGCCGGATCACGCGCGTCGAATCCGCGCGCCTCGGGCTGAAGGCGTCCGACAAAGAAGTCGCGGACAAGATCCGCGAGGACTTCAAACCTCAGGACGGGAAACCATTCGATCAAAAGGCCTATGAGCAAAACGTGATGCAGCAGTCGGGGAGCATCGCCGCATTCGAAGAAGGCGTCCGCGACGACATCAGCGCGAACAAGCTTCGGGCGTTCATCACATCTGGCATCTCGGTTTCGGAAGAAGAAGTTCTCAAAGATTTCCAGCGCAAAAACACAAAGTTCGATCTCAATTACGTCGCCGTCTCGCCGGCAGAACTGGCGCAGTCGATCACCCCGACCGATGCCGAGCTTCGCGATTATTTTGAACGGAACAAAAAAAGCTACTACATAAGCGAGCCGCAGAAAAAGATCCGTTACGTCTTCGTCAACACGGAGAAGATCGGGCAGAAACTTCCGATCACCGACGCCGACCTGAAGGATGAGTACAACAAATTGCCGGAAGACAAAAAGTACGCCGGCGTTTTGGGGCAGGAGATCGTGCTGCGTGTGGCGAAGCCGGAGTTCGATCCGCAGGTGCAGACGAAAGCTACCGAGATAGTCGAACGCCTGCGTAACGGCGGCGAGACTGTTTCTGAGGAGGCCTTCGCGACGACGGCGAAGGGCCAGTCGGAAAATGCGGGGACCGCGTCCAACGGCGGAAAACTCCCCGGGCCCGTTCGTGAAAACCCCAACAAGTCGGACGATCCCTACCAGCGGCTTTTGAAAATGAAGCCGGGTGAGATTACGGAGCCGATCAATTATCAGGGCCGTTATTTCATCTTGCGTCGCGGCGAGGCCGTCCCCAAAACTTTCGAAGATGCGAAGAAGGAGCTCGAGGTCAGTCTGAGAAACCGGCGTGCGTATTCCGTGGCGGCCGAGCTTGCCCAAAAGATCTCCGAGACGCTGAAACAGAACAAAGATGTACAGGCCACCGCCCAGCAGTTCGCGGGACAGGCGAATATGAACGCGACCGAGATGGTGCGGGAAACGGCTTACGTGAAACGTGGCGACAACGTCGAGAACGTCGGCACTTCGCCGCAGTTCGAGGAAGGGATTGCGGGGCTCGAGAATGCGCAGGACGTGGGCGAGAAGATTCCGGTGCAGGGCGGTTTCGCGGTACCGATGCTTGTCGACAAGAAGGAACCTCGCGACGCGGAGTTTGACGATGTAAAGCAACAGCTTGTCGAAGTCGTGAAGCTCGAGTCCGCACGGGCCAAGATCGATCAGATCGCGAACCAGATCGCGGCCGGCTCCACGACCGCGGCGGTCATCGCAAGCGCGGCGCAGGGAAGCAATCTGAAGTCGAAGGAGCAGAAGAGCTTCGTCCTCGGATCGCCGCTCGGCGAAGGGCCGTCCGCGACGACAAGTGAGGCGCTCGAAGATGCGATCTACGGTATGAAGGAAGGCGAGGCGACCAAGACACCTATCAAGATCGGCGAGACATATTACATTGTCGGCGTCACCAAGCGTGAAGAAGCGAACATGGATGATTTTGCGAAGCAGCGTGACACACTCATGGAACAGATGTTGACGCAAAAGCGCGGCGAGGTTTTCCAGGATTATCTGGCGTCGACTCGTCTCAGAATGGAGACGGGTGGGGACATCAAGATCTATAAGGATGTTGTCGCGAAAGTCGATGACCAGGCGCTTGCGCCCGGAGACGAGTAGAGATTTAACGTGACTGGCAGTGGCCGGTAGGTGATCGCAAAACAGAAGAGGTCGTCTAGAAACTAATTTTCCGGACGGCCTCTTTTTCTGAATAGTACTGGCGTCCCGGTCTCGGCCTCGCTCTTCACCACCATCCGAGCACTTTCCACCACGCTAAACCCACTGTCGACCAGATCAGAATATTCAAAACCGACGCGATCAACCCCACGGTCCACCATCGCTTTTGGGTGACGTAGCCGGTCCCGAAATAAACCGGTGCCGGCGTAGTCCCGTAATGAGTGAGGCCGGCGCTTAGATTTGCAAAGTAGGTGAGGAACAGAACTGTCAGACCGGCCGGCGCTCCGACGGCGACCGTCACAGCTAGGAATGGAATGAACATCGCCGTGACGTGTGCGGTGATACTTGCAAATCCGTAATGCGCATAGAAGTAGACGAGTGCGAGCACTGCAAGAGCGGCAGGCCATGACCATCCGTTCATAGTTCCCGCGATCGACTCGGCGAACAGTTTCAGGAGATTGGTCTCGCCCAGCGCCGTCGCCATCATCACCAGTCCGCCATACCAGATAAAAACCTCCCAGGCATGCGTCTCGTCGGTTACGTCGCTCCAGCTCAGCACATCCGTGATCAGCAGGAAAGCGATCCCCGTCAGCGCGATAACGGTCGCGTCGATGCCGTGAAACGGCGCGGAGATCCATAAAGCGACCACGATCGCGAAAACTACAAGCAGGATCTTCTCGGTGCGCTTTAGCGGCCCCATCTCTCGCAGCTGCTCTCTAGCGAAATGGACGGCACCGGGTGTTTCCTTTATTTCGGGCGGAAAGAATCGGTAGATGAATATCGGGATGACGGTCAGCGAAACAAGCGACGGGACGATCGCCGACACGAACCATATGGAGTAATTGAGATCGATGCCCGCCTGGGCGAGGGCGAAATTTCGAATGATAAGATTCGAAGCCTGACCGGTGAGAAATGTCGCGCAAAGAATCACTTCGCACTGGTAAAGCAGCGTCATCAGAAACGTCCCGAGCTTTCCTTCCGTGCCGTCTTCGGGACGCGAGTCGTAGGTCTCGGAAACGCTGCGGGCGATCGGCAGGATGATCCCGCCGGAACGGGCACCGGTCGACGGGACGAAAGACGCCAGGATGAAATCGGTAAAGACAAGTGAATAACCAAGTCCTAAACTTCTGCGCCCGATCAGCCGAACAAAGATCAGTGCGATGCGGTGCCCGAGTCCCGTCTTGATCATCGCTCTTGAAATAAAGAACGCCGCGAGCACGAGCCACACGTATTTGTCGGCGTAGCCGCTGAGCGATTTTTCAATTTTTAGCGCGCCGAACAGCGATGTCGCGACGACGCCGAGAAGAACCATCGCACTTCCCGGCAGCGGTTGCACAATCGAGCCGACGATCGTCGACACGAATATCGCCAGCAGCGTCCATGCCTCGCGCGTCACGGCTTCGGGTCGCGGCAGGAGAGCGATCAAAATGCCGACGCCGATCGTAATCAACCATCTCGATATCGATGGCCAAAACTCAGTTCCTTTCTTCTCCATAAAAAGACAGACATTCTAAAAAGAAGCTCGATGGAATTGCGATCAGCTCTCGCTTGATCGCGTTAACTCTCGATACAACCGCGTCAGCTCTCGATGCCTCAAGGTTTTTCCTCTTATGAATTGCCTTCCTTGTGTGTGACTCACCCGGTCTGAAGATTTTTGAAAGCTAGATCCGACAATTCTTGTCGCCAAAGGTGACGAACATTAAAGCCTAGGGTGGAGCCGTTTCGGCGGAACCCTAGGTCGCAAATTCCAAGTTCCATCGCTCGCTGTAGGCGAGCGACAATCTAGTTCGTCGCCTTCAGCGACGGATTGATGTTGTGGCCGTCCCTAGGGTTCCGCTCGTTCCTCGCTCCACCCTAGGCTTTAATGTTGGTCGCTTTCGGCGACAAGAAATTGTCGGATGTAGCTTGCAAACATCATGAGACCGAGGCAATTCATAGATTCCGAGGTCAACGGCAACTGAAAAGAGACCGCCTTTTCAGACAGCCTCCTACTTTTCAAAGTGTGACCGAACCCTACTCGCCGAGATACGCCTCTTTCACGCGCGGGTCCTGCGCGAGCTCTTTTGAATTTCCTTCCATCACGATGCGGCCCGTTTCGAGAACGTATGCGCGATCGGAATGGTGCAACGCTGCGTTGGCGTTTTGCTCGACGAGCAGGATCGTCGCGCCTTCATTGCGGATCTGCTCGATCGCTTCGAAGATCGTGTGAACGACCAACGGCGCCAGCCCGAGCGACGGCTCATCGAGGAGGAGTACTCGCGGCCGCGACATCAGCGCGCGGGCCATCGCCAGCATCTGCTGTTCTCCGCCGGAAAGAGTCCCGGCTTTCTGCTGCTCGCGTTCCTTGAGACGGGGAAACAGCGTGTAGCCT
>DATLCA010000034.1:0-2662 GCA_035526605.1 Pyrinomonadaceae bacterium
GACTATGGCAAATCTTCACATGGAAGTTTGCACCGGCACCGGCATTAGCCTCCCTCAATTCAAGTGTTGGCTCAATTATTATGCGTTCGGTGACGGGATACGCAGAAGAATCTTTCGCCTGAGTAACTATAGCAAACGCGACCCAAGAATGAGAAGTGAGAATGAGGTGTGATTGAGCTCCGGTAGGAGCGGCATGTTAGTAGCAAATTGACAGGAAAACAATCCGAGCTCCGTAGGAGCGGCACCAAACGGGTCGCTCCTACGGAGCTCGGATTCATTTGGGCCGCCGTATGCTACTAACACGCCGCTCCTACCGGAGCTCCGGTCGGCGCATACCGCACATAAAACTGCGAAACCAAAGACCGAACCGCACTCCAAATAGCTCACAACTCACTTCACATAGGTCAGTGATTTACTGCTCTATCTCAAGCTCCTGCGGAGCGGCGACTTCTCTATTCTTTAGTATGCGATCCAACATCTCACTGCACTCCGCGCTCCTGGACGCGAGCTGCATGTCCGTCTGCTGCTGCTGCATTTTTAGCTGGTGGTATTCGTCGGCGATGTGGAGCGCCGCAAGGATCGCGACTTTAAGAGAATCTACCGTAAGTGTGCCCGAAGCGATGTCCCGCATCTTGCCGTCTACGTAATCGGCAAGGTCCATAATGTACTCGTTGTCGCCGTCGGAGCGGATGCTGTAGTTCTGATTGTAGATCTCAACCCGGATACTTTGTTCCGCAGAATCCGCCTTGCTTTTCCCTGCGATCATCGTCCTTATCTCCCAACAGCCTCGGCCACTTCCGCATCGATTATCGTCATTGCGTCGAGCATCGCCTCAACCTTTAATTGAATCGCGTCCCGCTCGGAAAGCAGGCCGTTGACCTTCTCGGCAAGCCTCTCATTTTCTTCCCTCAGATGAACCGCCTCGCGCCGCAGATCGCTCGTTTCCGATTCGATCTTTTCTTTTTCTTCGCGGATTCGTTTGGCAAATTCGATCGTAAGATAAATTTTATCTTCGAGATGAGAGAACTTCTCCATTCCCGTTAGGCCATTCATCGACTGTCTCCAATTATTGCGGGCTTCGAAAATCTATAGGGTTAAGATTATGTGAACTTTTGTTTTAAAGTTCAAGTTAAATTCAGAATCTTCTGCGAATATTTAAATCTTTTTCCACCGCGTCAATGAGTTCGCCATGAACATCGTCGACTTCCGTGTCGACGAGCGTTCTTTCATCGCTACGATACTCGAGACGAACCGTCAGCGACCGTTCGTCATGATCGATTCCTTTTCCTTCGTAGACGTCGACGAAGCCCACCGCCCTGCACAAGTCCCGCCCCTGATTCATGATCGATCCGCGGATTTCCTCGAAGCCCATTGTTCGTTTCATGAGGAAAGAGACGTCGCGCACGACCGACGGATACTTCGGCAGCGCGTGGTACATAACCGGCGAAGTGTTCTCACCAAGGACAGCTTGCAGGTCAAGCTCCGCAACATAGACGGGCTGCTTAAATTTGTAGTCGGCGGACAGCGTCTCATTGAGCCGGCCGATGCTTCCGATTTCTACCCCATTGTTATAGATGAGAGCCGATTGGCCCTTGCGAAGATGTACCGCCTCGCCAGGGGAAAAAGACAAAGACGGGAAGCCCACCGCCGCGAGCGCCGCCTCGACAGCTCCTTTCGCGTCGTAGAAATCGAGCTCCCGCTGCGTCATCGCCCGGTTGGCCTGTGCCTCGCCGCCCGTTACGACGATGCTGAAAAGTTCTTTTTCCGTAGGCAGCCCGTCTTCCCCGGCGCGGGCCGCGAATGCTTTACCGATCTCGAAAAGACGCAGGTCTTTTCGCTGCTGATTGAAGTTGATCCGGACCGAGTCGAGGAGGCCGGGGAGCAGAGTCGGCCGCATCCGGATAGCGCCCTCGATCACCGAATCCTGCAAAGTGACGAACTTTTCTTCGACGCCCGCATCGAGGATCCCGGGCACTGTTCCAAACCGGCCGTCATGGTCGGTATCGATGAAGCTATACGAAACGGCTTCGTTGAAACCCAGATCGACGAGCGCCTGGCGCAGCCTTTTCTTCCGCGGCTCGCTGCGCTGGTATTCGCCGGCGCCAAAAGCCGGCGGCAACTCTTCGGCAATGTTCTCGTAACCGACCAACCGGGCAACTTCCTCGACGAGATCTTCCTCGATCGCGAGGTCGTGTCTCCACGATGGAACGATAAATGTGGTTGGGTCGTTCTCTCTGTACGAAATTCCCAGCGAAGCAAGAATTGTTAAAGACTCATTCTCGGAAACCTTCAGGCCGGTCAGCCTATCGACCGACTGCGAAAGCTGGGTGGACTTCACCTCCTTTGTTTCCGGGTTTGTCGGATATACGTCCACGAACTCACCCATCTCCCCACCCGCGAGTTCGCAGATCAGTTGGGCGGCGCGATTGGAAGCTGCGATAAGGTTCTCAATATCGGTACCCCTTTCAAACCGCGTGCTCGCTTCCGTCGTGAGCCTCAGCTTCCGCGACGTCTGACGGATATTTTCGCGTTTGAAGTAGGCGACTTCGAGCAGCACATCCGTCGTGCTATCCGTGATGCTCGAGGCGAGACCGCCCATTACCCCGGCGACGGCCGCCGGCTTTTCCGCATCGGCGATCACGAGCATTGTTTCATCCAGGTC
>DATLCA010000035.1:0-36953 GCA_035526605.1 Pyrinomonadaceae bacterium
CGGGTTCGTCGGGGATGTTCGATCCGTTTCTTCGATCGGCTGTTTCTCCGGTTCCCCGTAAACCGCGGCCGTCGACGAAAAGACGATCTTCGAAACACCGCCGTCCCACATCGCGTCGAGCAGCGAGATCCCGGCGACGACGTTGTTCATGTAATATTTCGCAGGGTCGGTCACGGATTCTCCGACAAGCGAGTACGCCGCCATGTGGATGACCGCTTCGATGTTGTTCTCAACAAGTGTCTTCTCAAGTAGAGGCCGGTCGAGTAAGTCGCCTTCGACGAAAACGGCGCCGGGCGCAATCATTTCGCGATGGCCTTTTACAAGATTGTCGTAAACGACCGTCGCATGTCCGGAGCGTAACGTCTCTTCTACGACTACGCTACCGATATAACCCGCCCCACCTGTTACCAAAATGTTCATATTCTTATCACGAGTCCTGGTTCTCCATTCCTTTCCCGGTCCGTCCTATTCGTCCACATTACGGTAGGCAGGAGACTTGATACCCGAAACCAGAAACCGGAAACTAAGCTCATGCCGTTTAAAAGTTTTCTAATGGGAGGTTTCGAATGTTCGACGCATCGCGATGGTCGCGGACGCCGTCTGGACCTGGTCGCGTCGACCCGTCACGACGAATTTGCCGAAGCGGACTACTACCGGCTTTTGGATCTTAACATTAAGACCTGCCGGGACGGCCTGCGCTGGCACCTTATCGAAACCGAACCTTTTCGTTACGATTTCAAGAGTTTGAAAAAACAGATCAATGCCGCGCGAGCGACCGGAATGGAGGTCGCGTGGGACTTTTTTCATTACGGGTATCCGGATGACATCGATATATTCGAGCCGCAGTTCGTCGAAAGATTCGAAGCGTTTTGCGAAGCGGCTACTGCTCACCTGAAAGCCGAACTCGGAGGGCAGTTGTTTGTCTGTCCGGTAAATGAAATTTCTTTTTTCTCGTGGATCGCGGCGCAGGTCGGAAACTTTTATCCGGCAATCCGCCACAAGGGCGCCGTGCTGAAACGTCAACTGGTGCGGGCCGCTCTCGGGGGGATTCGCGGAATCAAAAGTGTAGATCCCACCGCGCGAATATTTATCACCGATCCGGCAATACACGTAGTTCCTCAAAGTGATAGGCCGTCGACCAAACGTGCTGCCGAACTTTTCCGCCGATCTCAGTTTGAGGCTTTCGATATGCTGGCGGGTACTCGTGAACCGGAACTCGGCGGCTCCCCTGAAGCGGTCGATATCATTGGGCTGAATTATTACTTTCATAACCAATGGCACCACCCGAGTCGCCGCAAGATACCGCGTGGCCACGAAGTCTACCGGCCGCTTGCGGAAATTCTCCGTGAGTTTCACGAGAGATATGACAAGCCGCTGGTCATCGCCGAAACCGGCATCGAAGACGACGAACGTCCGGACTGGTTTCGCTACGTCTGCGAACAAACGACACTCGCCCGCTCGACCGGTGTCGACGTGAACGGAATCTGCCTTTATCCGATCGTCAATCATCCCGGTTGGGCGGACAATCGTCATTGCTACAACGGGCTCTGGGATTACGCTGACGACGACGGGCGACGCGAAATATACGCCCCGCTCGAGGCCGAGGTACGCTATCAGAACGAAAAGCTAGGTCACCGTATCAGGCGGTAGTTTTTCAAAGACCTTTGTCGAAACTGTCCGTGCCTTCGGCAATTTGCCGAAGGCACGGAGTTGGATAATTAGGAAATGGTTTCGAGGTTCGAGACCCCATTCGACTTCCCGTTTCCGTTGCTTCCCACGTAAAGCGGCTGAGCTACCGGCTTGCGCAGCGTGAGCGCTTCCTTACGCTTGAGGCCCTCGATCTTTCCATACACGGTTAGTGCCTGGGCCACGATCTGGTCCATGTTGTAATACTTGTAGGTCGCCAGACGCCCGACGAAATGAACATCGTCTCGCGCATCCGCCAGTTCCTGGTACTTCTTGTAGAGCTCCGCGTTCTCGGGACGCGGGATCGGATAGTACGGATCGCCCTCAGCCTTCGGGTATTCATAAACGATGCCAGTCTTGTTGTGCACCTGACCCGTTAGATATTTGAATTCCGTAATGCGCGTGTACGGCTGTCCGTTCGGGTAATTTACGACCGGCGCTTCCTGAAACACTTCACTGTCGTGCGTCTCGTGCTTGAACTCGAGCGACCGGTACGGCAGTTTGCCATACCTATAATCGAAAAATGCATCGACGGGACCGGTATAAACCATCTCCCGGAAAGCGACCTCTTTCTGCAATTCCCGGTAATCGCAGTTCAAAACGATCTTGATCCGCGGATTGTCGAGCATTCTCTCGAACATCCTCGTGTAGCCGTGCTTCGGCATGGCCTGGAAGTTATCCGTGAAGTAGCGGTCGTCGCGGTTGGTGCGCGTCGGAACCCGAGCCGTGACGGACGCATCCAACTCCGACGGGTCCAGCCCCCACTGCTTCTGCGTGTAGCCGCGGAAAAACTTCTCATACAACTCGCGGCCGACGGCGTTCACTACGACGTCTTCCGAAGTTCGTACCGGTGAGCGCTTCTCGCGCACCTTTTCGAAAAATTCTTCAAGCTCATGGGCACTAAGATTCAGGCCATACAGTTTGTTGATCGTATCCAGGTTGATCGGGATCGGTACCTGCATCCCGTCGACGTCCGCCAGCACTCGGTGCTGATAGTTGCGCCATTCCGTAAAACGCGACAGGTACTCGAACACATCCGCCGAATTCGTGTGAAAAATATGAGGTCCGTATTTATGTATTAAAATGCCGTCGTCGTTGTAATAATCAAAAGCATTACCGGCGATATGCGGACGTTTGTCGCAGATCAAAACACGCTTTCCGGATCCATTTGCCAATCTTTCCGCGAGCACACTGCCCGCGAAACCCGCCCCTACGATCAAATAATCAAACATAATAGCCCCCTTCTTCTTATAAACAATTCCTATAACTCAATACTCTTAAACTGTGGCTCCGGCAGCCTGCTCGGTATTCGCCGCGATCGCCTCATCGATTAAATCCGACATCGCCTCGTACGTCCTTTCCCACGACATGGTGGAAAGAAATTCATCCGCCTTCGCCCGTCGCTCGGTGGAATCTTCCTCGAGTGCAAGCTCGATCGCCTCGACGAATTCGTCCGCTGTGGACGCGATCCTCACAAGCCCGATCTCTTGGTACGGCCGGACCACGTCGCGTATCGGGGTCGAAACAACAGGCCTCCCCGCCGCCAGGTATTCAGGCGTCTTGGTTGGACTGATAAATCGTGTCGACTCGTTAATCGCGAAGGGCATCATTGCCACGTCCCAGCCCGCGATGTATTCCGGAAGCTCGTCATAACTTTTGCCGCCAAGGTAATGAATATTCTCCTGCCTCGGCAGATCTTCTTCGCTGATCTTCACCACCGGCCCGATCATCACGAACTGCCAATCCGGCCGGCGCTCCGCGATCTGGCGCAAAAGTTCGATATCCGTTCTTTCGTCGATCACACCGAAAAACCCAACCCGCGGATGCGGGATCTCTCTTTGATCCTCACGGTCCTCGCCGATGTCCAAAGCCTGCGCAAAATGCTTTACGTCGATGCTCGAAGGAAAGCAGTAGACCGCTTCATGCTGCTCCCGCTTCACCTCGTACAAACTTCGCCCGCCCGTGAAAACGAGATCGGAAAGGCCGAACAATTCCGCCTCGCGCGTCTGCAATTCCGTGGGAGCGTTCTTAAACGCCGAAAGCTCATCCATGCAGTCGTAAACCGTCGCCACGGGCTTCAGATGCTCACTCCACGAAAGCATCATCGGTGTGTAATACCACGCGACATAATTCTCGAACGGCTGATCTTCAATCAAACCCGTAACGAGCTTCCTCAGCAAAGCCTGTTCGTCGTCCTGCGAGATGCCGTGCGGCAAATGAGGAACAGCAACCCGTACGCCTTCCTTGGTTTCGTTTATTACGAACTCGCCTGCGCCGTCGTAACGCATCGGTTCTTCAATAAACAAAACGTCCCGTTTTTTCGCAAAGCGGGAAAGCAGATGCTGCGGCCGCTGGAACACGAAATTCCAACGCAAATGTGAGAAGCACACGATTCCGTAATTCTCGGCAGTCTTCGACCTAGGGAAAGATGTAACGTTCATATCTTCGAGCAAATATTCTCCTTGTATCTTCCAGACTAATGCGAAACGTGTGCCACGGTCGGCCGAAATGCAAGTCCGTCTAAGTGTAAGATTTATCGGCGCACCACTTTGTCCGACCGCATACGGAATGCTTGCCTTGTGTACCGCTCCAGTACAATGCTGTCCGCCTTCGCGATTAAAAATGATATTTAGGTTTTTAAAAAAAAGAGGGCGAGGCGGAAAGTTTAGCGAGTGCAAATCCGAAGGACATACGCTAGTGAGGTTTTTTCCGCCCCGCTGGGTCACTGTTTATAACTTATCTTTCAAGGAGCCTGTTTTCGGTATAGCAACTTACCTAAACCAAATTATTAGTGCACCGCTTTGGCCGGGTGCGAATCTCCGGAACAACCGCACGCGAGAAGACCTATGCCGACCTTGTCGCTTATCACGAGCCGTGCCCGGCCGTAGTCGATCAGATTCTTCTCGCGAAGACTCTGCGCGATGCATGTCACGCTTGGTCGATGCACACCCAGCACCCGTGCCACGTGTTCGTGCGTGATCCTGAATCGATCCCGACGGCTGCGGCCCTGCAGCGTCAACAGCCAACTGCAAAACCGCTGCTCGACCGAGTGAAACGTGTTGCAAACGACCCGCTGCGAAAGCTGCTTGATCTGGTTGTTGATGTAATTATGGACGATGCCCTGGAGACGCGGATCGGATGCGACCTCACGCTCGAAAATGTCACGGCCTATGACGAGGGCGGTCCCGGCGACACACACCTGCGTGCAGTTCGGAGCACGGCACGCGTTGAATGCGGAAGCGATCCCGACTACACCCTCTCCGCCGACGATCCCGACTTCGATCATTCGGCCATCTTCGAGAATCTGAAACTCGGACACAACCGCCGTCTCGGGAAAGAAGATATTGTCGATCTTGTCGTCCTGCTGATAAAGGTACTGGTCCTTCGCGAGATTTACCCGCTTCAAAAATTGCCGAAGCCTTATCAGATGTTCCGGACCGATATTTTGAAGAAATGTGTTTGTCGAAGTTCGGGCTCCGCCGTCCACGAACACATCGAAGCCTTGAGGCCCGTTTCTCACGCCGCTGTCGTGCGGTGTGGGAACCGGGTTGTATGTACCTCGACCATCTCTCGATCTAAGGCGTATCCGATTTGCTTCTATATTCATTCTAACAATTCCCCTTTTTCGCTGTCTCTTACCTTTAAGTCTAGGCAGCTCTTCTAATATCCATGATCACAATGCCGCCCGCGTGATCCTGGTCGTTTTCGTAAGCACGTGTCATAAAGATCTTCGCCCTCACGATCTCCTCTTCGAAGAGGCCGTCGAAAACAAAAGTGTCGACGGGCCGAGCTTCTGTAATAAATCTCCTAAAATGCCGACGCAGATCATCAATGTTCCGGCACGGAAAGACGTCGCGGAAAAAATCCTGGCCGACGATACCGTGCTCCGCGTCCCGGAGCCCCTCAGCTACACGCGGACGCGAGTAAAGGATGGTGCCCTCGTCGGTCAATTCGTAAAGACCGAACACTTCTAACCCTGCCCCGTTTTGCATCTGCATATATTCCAGATATCCCGGTCTGTCTCCGTAGGTTCGTATGCACCCCGGTCCCGGTTACGATTCAAGTGACCCGTCTTGCCTGACCGCGTTTGCGGCGAACGCGCATTCAATTCGCGTTCGCCGCTAACTGCCTGCCTTGCCAATCCTTACTTATTCCGTAGCACTATAATGCGATTTCGCGCTCTACCCAGATATCAGGAAGATAGGAAGTCACTCTAAGGAAAAACCCTACCCTTAAAGGGATTTACGAGGTTCTTCGATCTAAGCTATGCCGACAAAAAGCAATACACGGAACGCACAAAATAAGTCTCCGTATAAAGGGTGTTTCCGTCGGGCTTCTAGGTGCGGTCTCGAGCTGCTTCAAGATTTGATTCTAAGAAGCGATGCGGCGGCGTTAAGTAGCGGTGCGTATTGATGTTGAAATTCTTTGGCCATTGCCGCTCTTTGCAATTTTTTGAGGTCGATTGTATTGTATGGGCGGAACAAAAATGACTAATCCTCTTTAAGTTCCATCGGGCGCCTGATGCTGTTAAGAGCGGTATCGGCGCCTATCCTTTTGTCCATACGAAAAAAAAGGAGCGTGCCGAAGCACGCTCCCTTCAGGAGGGTTGGATCGCAATGTGTTGGATCACTGCTTTCCTTACCCGTGATTAGTAACTCAACAGCACATCGCCGCCCGTACCAAACTGCATCGCGCTATATCCCGACTCAGCCTGGCTGGACCGCATCACATGCCATACGTTATCCGATGAACGATAGACAGCCATATCGGTTCTTCCGTCTCCGTCATAGTCTGCCGGAACCGGAATATCGCTAGCCATACCGAACTGCGAAGCGACATAGCCGCTGGTAGTCTTCAGTATGTGCCAGACACCGGCACGGTATACCGCAACATCGGCTCTTCCGTCACCGTCGTAATCGGCAGGTACCGGTCGATCACCGGCAAGGCCGAACTGCAGAGCGGTAAAGCCCGAGGTGCTTCCAAGGATGTACCACGTGCCGCCTCGATAGACCGCGACGTCCATGCGTCTGTCGCCGTCGAAATCGGCAGCCTGCGGGGAATCCGTAGAATTACCAAACCGGATCGCCGAGAAGCCTGCACTGCTCTGCTGCAGATACCACGTACCATCCGAAGGACGATAGACCGCGAGATCCGCTTTTCCGTCACCGTCGTAATCGCCCGGTTGCGGAATATCACCCGATAGTCCGAATACTCTTACCGAGTAGCCGGTGGATGATCCGAGAACATGCCATTCGCCGTTGCCACGATAGACCGCGAAGTCTGTCTTTCCATCTCCGTCGTAGTCCGCGGCAACCAGTCTATCGGTTGCGATTCCGAACTGGACAGCTCGGGCCGCTCCGCCTGCGGTGCTGGCCGAGTACCACCAGGTTCCGCTCGCCGGACGATAGATCACCTCATCGGAGATACGGTCGCCATCGAAGTCGAAGCGGGCCGCAGCAGCCGGAGGAGTAACCGCCGTTGCAGTGTTCGTGAATGCGATCTCGTTGAACAGGTTGTTCGGTAACAACGACTGGTTCAGCGTGATCGTACCCGCTCTACCCGGGAGGTTCGAGGTTATCGTACCGCCGGTCGGTGATGTGACTGCGGTGACTCCGACGCCCGTAACGGCGGTTTCCGTCACCAGAATCTGCGTACCGAAGTTGAACGTTCCGATACCCGGGAACTGGTCGTTCGCCGGGAACGGTCCCTGTGCGAATTCGCACGAGCCGGCCAACACCGTTACCGGGTTGCTGCTCGCGGGAATCGGAAGGGACGTCAACGGGTTCACGAGAGCCACGTTGAATGTAAACGGTGTTCCAACCGTAACGCCGGTGCCTGCGATCTTACAGATCTTCAGGATCGACGGACGGAAGACATAGTTAGTAAAGTCGACAATCGCCGTCGTGTTGCGAGCCGGGAATGCCACCATACGTAGCGCCAGATTCGGATTCGGAGTCGGTCCCGTCACGGGGCCGCCGGCCGTCTGTACCGTTGTGCCCGCGGGCGACAACGCCGTCGAAGCGCGAATGCGAGAAACGCGTGTATCGGCAAACGTGAGTCCGCCCGGAAGCGTCTGTCCAGGAGTCAAGCCCGTCTCAGTTACGAGGACAGGTTCTCCAACCACAAATGTTCCTTCAACGAATACGCAGAAGCCGCCCTGTGCGTCCGGACCGGCAGGTACGTCAACCGTTCTGGTCACGCCCACGCCCGGAAGAGTCTGGGTCGGACTTGTCGGTGCAAGACCTGAGACGGTGAATCGGAACAAGGTTCCCTGCGGAATGTTTGTCGGATCGGCTGTGATCTTACAAACCTTGATCTGACCCGGCAGCGAGCGGTTAAAGAAGTTAACGGTCGTCTGCTGGTTGACATTGCCGCCCGAGATCAACGTCACGTTGGCGTAGCCGCCGTTCGTGTTGGTGATCGCGTTACCGTTCGCGTCGAAGCCCAGGTTCGGGAACCATGCGACCAAGCGGTTTGCGGGGAACGTTGTCACGTTCTCGAGTCTGTAGTTCGCACGAGCAAGCTCCGTCACGTTAGCGGTGAAAGCAGTGTTCGGCGCCTGCAGGATAGTTGTCGTGATCGCCGGGGAGCATCCGCCCACCGGAACTGAGAAGGTCTGCCCCGGAGCACCCTGAACGGTGTACTGGAAGAATCCGGTAACGTCCGAATCGAGGGCACGTTTACAAATTTCGATCGTACCCGTTCTCGTCGTCTGGTTCGTGAAGGTAATGACGGTTTCGTCATTGACATTGCCTTCGGGAACCGCGACGACAACCTGCTGCGTCGCGAGGTTGAAGCTCACTCGACGGGTAGCCGGGTTGGTCACGATGCTGGTGACGGCGGTGTTGGCACGAGCCTGTTCCGTAACAGTCACGTTTCCTGCCGCAACGTCAAAAGCGTTCGAGCATGAGCCTGCGGGAACCTGAACCGGAGTTGCGATACCGCTGACATTAAAGTTGAAGATGGTTCCAACGGGGATAGGATCGCCCGCCGCGAGCACCTTACAAATTTCGATGCTGCCCGTACCGGCTCCGAGGTTGCTTGTTTCGATCGTGATCTCGCCTTCGAGACCGACCGTCTTCGCCGCCATCGTCGAACCGGTTCCGATCGAGACCGTGTTGTTCGAAATGATGTTCGCGTTGATCGTGCTGTCGCGGCCGATTGTTACGTCGCCGCCCGACACGAAGTAAACGTTTGTCGCACGTGCGCCGTCGAGAAGGCGAATGTTTGATTCCGCACTCGCCGACACGCCGCCCGCTATGCGAAATATGAATCGCGCATTCGAGTCGCCGCCGCCGCTCAATGTCATCTGGCCGGCAAGCTCAGCTGACGGGAGGCAATAGACGCCCGGGGTAAATGTTTTGCCGCCGAGATTTGTTTCTGCGACGTCGGCGCACGGCAACTGGGCTATCCAGCGCAGAGCGTCTTTCATATCCTGCTTGGCCTGGCCGAAGCTCTCGGGCGAAGCGTTTTCCGTTAAATTCGGTACTCCGATGACCTGACCTGTCGAACCGACGCGGCCACGGAAACTTGATGTGCCGTGGTTGCGAACGGCACGACCGCCGAACACCGCCAAGTCACTTGCCGCACCGAAGTTAAGTGCGTACGCCAGCATTTCCGCTGTAGCGCCGCCCTGGAATTCCGCGGCTGACTGTGCTTGAACGCGGCTGTTGCTGATCGACGAATTGCTGAACAGCATGCCCGCAACAAACAAAAGACCGACGACAAATGTCGCGGTCACATAGAGAGAACGGTTCCCTCGCCCGAATGTAAACACATCTCGGGATACACGTGTACTATTTTTCATTGACTAATCCTCCTTGGTTTTGCTCGCCTCTTCAGCTATGACCGCCGGTACGCCCGGACGACTCGTTCACTGATCACAGATTCGAACGCTTAGTTCCTTTCAGTCCCCGTGTAAGAGGCACGGGGCGAATCCAAATTAATTGGTTAGTGCAACTCTAGTGGAAGTGATGTAATCCACTTTGTCCTCTGGAATACCAATTTGATTTTTTTATTTCGGTATCCTCAAAGACTTTTTTGGGGGGATTACCTCCAGTAGAATGAAAAGCCGCGATATTTAAACCTCTGCGAAAGCACCCGCATTGACGACCGATAATTGAATTTATCTAGTCATCTTTCGTTATTATTTTTTTGCCTTTGTCTTCTTGCATACTGACAGACAAGAGATAAAAGGCCCGAATAGCACTCTCAGGGACACGCGACAGGACTGCATCGGTTGAAGCTGCGAAAGCAGATCAAACAAACAGTGAGAGCTGTGATGTGATCATGTCTAGTCTCTCCTTGAAGGGGCGTGGCGACACGCCCCTTGGCTTTTTTCGGGCAACAATTTTATGTTTCAGTTATCTCGATTACAGACGTGGCACCGAAGTGATTGCTACTGTTCGAGGCGGGACAAGCCAGGGTGGCATCCGGCTTGATCGTTCGCTTCTCTGTGGCGTTTCCCCACCGTCCGTTACGGCAAACTGTGCGCTTACTAGTCAGGGAAATCGTCCCGACTTGTCCCTAAAATTTCGTGCGAGCAAAAATATACCCCGACGCTTTGGCAGCGTACGGGGCAATTTTATTTGTAAAGAATTTAACCAGTCCCCCGAAAGATCGTCCCGCCGTATCCGAATCGCGGGTCGAGTTAATGCAAATACTGATGCATCACCTGCTCGAGCTCTCCGAAGTCGATCGGCTTTTGCAATACGTCGTTGCAGCCGGCATTACGCGCCCGGTCGTGGTAGAAATCACCGAAGGCGGTGAGGGCTATTATGGGAATGTTCACGAAGTCGGCGTGGTCGCGGATTGCTTTTGTCGAATAGATGCCGTCCATGACCGGCATCGAAATGTCCATCAGGATCACATCCGGCTTCTGCTCGAGCGCTGCCTCGACGGCTTTATAACCGTCGGGTGCTTCGACAACTTCGTATCCCTGAATTGTCAGATACGTCGACATCATCGTCCGCACATCGGCGTAATCTTCAACGATCAAAACCTTTTTCGCCATTTGTCCTCCCCGGTGACGCTTCCCGGTCCGATTCGATTCGAACACGGTCGGCCTCGATTTCTTGCCCAACACCATGCAACTCGGATGCCTAAACGAGATGCAATTCGAATTCACACATCAAATCGGCATGACGGTTGCATCTCCGAAGGCGTTGCTTCGCGATCGTCTCCGGTAAACACCGAACGACAATTGGTTGATTGCGAGGCCGCAGATCTCGGCTTTACTCCGCTCCTTAGAGGAGGAAGCGGATCAAAAGCCGAGATCAAAGCCTTTGAGATAAGTTTGGAAGATAACAAATCGCCGTCCGTAGACCGGACGGCGATTTTTGTGCTTGTACGAAATTCCTATGCTTAAGCGTGCTAAAGCGGCCTGATCCCGGATCTATTCTTCTTCCAGCCAGCCCTGCAGGATCGCGTAGCGGACGATGTCGATGCGGGACCGCATCGCGAGCTTGCGCATCGCGTTGCTCTTGTGGGCTTCGACCGTTTTCACACTGAGATCCAGGCGCGACGCGATCTCTTTGTTGCTGTAACCCCACGCGATGAAGCGAAGAACCTCACTTTCGCGTTCCGACATCTCCTTGGTCCCTTCGCCCCGCAGCGGGCCGCTGGTGCGGCCGCTGTAACGGCCGAGAAGCTTTTGCGTCAACTCCGAGTCGACGTACGATCGCCCCGCCCTGACCGTGCGGATCGCATTTATCAGTTCAGTCGGGGCGCTCTGTTTGAGAACGTAACCATTCACGCCGGCCTTGATCAGCTGCTGCAAATAACCGTCGTCGGTATGGCGGGTGAGGGTCAGGATCTTCAAATCGGGAAATTCTTTGCGCAGCTTTTCGGTGGCCTTGAGGCCGTTCAGCTCGGGCATCGAGATGTCCATCACCAGCATGTCCGGATTCAGCGCCCGCGTCTGGGTGATCGCCGCGCTCCCGTTTTCCGCCTCGCCGATGACCTCCATGTCGGGCTGCGCGTTGACCAGCATCTTTATGCCCTCGCGGACAGTGTTGTGATCTTCGGCTAACAGAATTCTTGTTGGTTCCATTTGTGCAATACAGGTAATACCTGTCTCCTACTTTAGCTCGTTTCCATTTTGCGAATGCGGCGCACTGACGAAAACGGTGGTTCCGTTTCCGGGGCTCGATTCGAGCTCCACTTTCCCGCCGATGATCGCCGCCCGTTCCCGCATTCCGACGAGACCGAGACCGCGCCCCGATGCGGCATTCGGACGAACATTATCCGGATCAAATCCTATGCCGTCATCTTCGATGACGAGAACGATCTCTTTCCTGCGTGATTCAAGGAGGACGGTCACGTTCTGGGCCCGGGCATGTTTGTAGATATTATTTAGTGCCTCCTGCGAGATCCGGTAGAGATGGGTCTCGACCGTCTCATCGAGCCGCCCGCCTCTGAAACGTCCCGCGTGAAACTCCGATGGAATGCCGTAGTGCCTCGACCATTCACGAATGTAATTCTCGATCGCGGAAACCAAACCGAGGTCATCGAGTACCGTCGGACGAAGCTGCCAAACCAGAAAGTTCACATCCGCGTCGACCTTTGCTCCGAGCTCCTGCAAGCGCCCGAGGCTCTCGACGATTTTCGGATCGTCTGAGTGGTCGTCTTTCAACGACGCGATCTTCAGCCGGAGAGCCGTCATTTGCTGCCCGAGCGAGTCGTGCATGTCGCGTGCGATGCGTCGTCGTTCGTCCTCCTGGGTCGTGACGATCTTCTGCATCAGGGTAAATCGCTCTTCTTCGATCAGGCGCCGTTCTTCCATCTGCCGGACCAGGGCGTTATTCGCGTCGGCAAGTTGGGCGGTTCTTCCGGCGACGATCGACTCCAGTTCCTCGTGTTGCCGGCGAAGCTCTTCCTCAGCTTCTTTCTGCCGCGTCAGATCGCGGGCGATCTTTGCGTAACCGATCAACTCACCGCCGCCGTAGATCGGGGCCATAATTCCGCTCGCGTAAAATCTCGACCCGTCCTTCCTCAAGTGCCACCGCTCGTCCGCCGCGCGCCCCGTAAGCCGGGCCGTTTCCATTTCGGCCTCGCACTCGCCCTTTTCCTGGTCTTCGGGCACGAACAGAACGCGGCCGTGACGCCCGAGGATCTCGTCCGGTTTGTAACGGAAAATATTCTGGGCCCCAGGGTTCCACGTGATCACTTCGCCGTGGAGGTTCGTCGTAAAGATCGCGAAGTCCTGGAAGCTTTCGGTGACGAGCCGCAGTCTCTCCTCCGACTCCTGAAGCTCCAGCTCCGCCCGCTTCCGATCCGTGATATCGAGGTTCACACCCGACATGCGTATCGCACGGCCGTTTTCATCCCGGAATATGCGGGCCACGCTTTCGATCCAGCGGACCGAACCGTCAGGGCGAAGGATGCGGAACTCGTCCCGGTATGTCGCCTCGCCCGAGGTAAGCTGAGCGAAAACTTTTGCTCTGGCATCCGCGGCGTCCTCCGGGTGCAGAGCATTCTCCCAAAGTTTTTCGGCCGAGGCCTGCGGCTCGTCCAACCCGTAGATCCCCCACATCGTTTCCGACCAATAGGTCTGGTCGCTCGGGGCGTGCCAGTCCCAGACGCCGATGTTCCCGGCACGCTGTGCCGCGGTGAAGCGCTCCTGGCTTTCGAGCAGCGCCATTTCGGCCCGGCGGCGTTCGCTGAGGTCGAAGAAATAACAGACGACGCCCAACGTTCCATCGGGCAGCCTGATCCGCTTCAGCGTCCAGTCGTATGACTCTACATGGGCGACGTCGGCCCGCGTCTCCACCGTATCTTCCGAACGATACTCCTCGCCGGTTTCGAAAGTGTGGCGAAACCGCTGGACTGCCTCGGAAGCGAAGGGCTCTTCCCAAATCGTCCTGAGCACTTCCTCGAAGTTGCGCCCTATCAGCGGATCGACATTCTCAAACACTTTTTGTGCCGCGGCGCTGACCTGGGCCAGACGGAAGTCGGAGTCGACCAAATACACACCAAACGGCGCGTTCTCGATGAGCCCGAAAAACAGTTGGGTACTCTCGCGCAATTTCAGCGACGCTTTACGCAACGCCTCGTCGGCGCGTGCCTGCTCGAGCCGGATCCAAATTCGGTTGGCCAGCTCGCCGATCAGCTCGACCTCGTCGGGCCGCCATTCGCGCGGCCGGACGTCGGAGAAGGTGATCACGAATTCCAGATCGCCGCCTTTTACAAACGGGACGCTGACGAATGAACGGGTCGCCAGGCTCTTAAACGTCGGAGAGCCGGTGCGCGGGTCGCTCGCCGTATCCTGGACGACGAGGATCTCGCCGGCACGCGTTGGTTCTTCGAATTCGGCCTGGAAGAAACCAGCAAGGCTGTAAACTTTGTCGCGGAGATCGGGCAGCCCGGGCTGGTGCCAATCCCGCGTTATCACCACCCTGTCGTTGGCGGCGTCGATCTCGACAAAATTGCAGCGGGAAACCTTGAAGTGCTCGCCGATTTTTGCGCCGACAGCTTCCCACGTCTCGCCGACGTCGGTCAGCCGAACGAGGTCTTTGCTTATCTCCGCGAGCACCGCCAGATTTGCCTCGCGACGTTTTCGGTCGGTGATGTCGTTGAAGAGGATGGCCACCCTGTCACGCTTCGGATCGTCGATGCGAAAAGCGTAGACATCGTAGAACCTGCCGAGCGCGACCGCCTCGTGTTCGAATCGGGTAGCTTCGCCCGTCTTGGCGATTCGGCCATACGTCTCGAACCAAAACTCTTCGTGATTGGGCGCGATCTCGCGCATTTTTTTGCCCGCCGCGTCCCGGAGCCCTGTCTGTCTTTCGAACGCGGGGTTCGTTTCGAGGAAACGGTAATCCATAGCCGTCCCGTCATCGTCGAACAGAACCTCGATGGTACAGAATCCTTCATCCATCGACGTGAACAGCGAGCGGTACTGCTCCTCCGACGCTCGGAGCGCCTCATCGGCCAGGCGACGTTCCGTCACGTCGACGATCGACGCGAACCAGCCGTTGACGTTTCCGGCCGCATCGATGTCGGGCGTGTAAACGACATGCAGGTAGGGGTCGCCGACATTGCGAAATTCCACTTCCTGCTCGTACTCGACCCGCTCTCCCCGAAGGACTCGCTCGATACGCGGGGCGACGGTTCTCCAACCCTCCTCGCCCATCACATCGATGATCGCTTTACCGTTGATCTCCTCCGGTGTGCTGTTGAGCATCGCCGCGTATGCCCGGCTCACGTAGCGGTAATGCAGATCGCGAGTGCACCGCGTCAGCATGAAGGGCGTCTCGTTGATGATCGCGTCGAGCTCAGCTTCCTTTTCGCGCAGAGCGAATTCCGCGCCTGCCCGCTCGACCGCGGCCCAGGTGCGTTCGGCCGTCTCTTCCAACAGCGTTATTTCGTACTCGTCCCAGTCCCGCGGCTCCGCCACGTGAACGACAAGGACCGCCACGAGTCCTCCATCTTTCACGAGGGGGACCCCGATCATCGCGATAACATCGATCGCGACGTGGGCTTCACGCCCGCCGTCGCCCGCAAACCTGGGGTCCGTGCGGGCATCCCGCAATACGACCCTCTCGCCGGCGCGGTACGTGTCCATGATCCAGCGGCCGTACTTTTCGGGCGCGTAAGGACCCTGCCGCAAAGGCGCAACATCGCGCTCGTAGCAGCGCCCGACAATCCACTGATCGTTCCGCACCTCGCAGTAACAGACCCGGTTCGCCCGGAGTTCCACACCGAGAAGCTGCGCCGCCGCTTCCTTTATTTTCTCGGGATCACTCAACCAGCGAATCGCGTCCGCGAGCTTCAGCAGAAATGCTTGGCGCTTTTCGCTCCTGCGAAGCTCGGCCATCGCCCGCTCCGCCTGCTCGCGTGCCTCGACGGCGTCCTCCATCAGGTTGAGCGCGGCCCGCCGCGACTCAAGGATCTCTTTCGTCGGAGCGGATCCCTGATCGTGAGCGGCGCCGTTGGGAGAATCCACGGCCGCGGTCCCCGGTGTCTTGATATCGCCTTTCATAAAAAAGGAGGTCGTCTTTCTGTGTGGCTACAAGTGTATAACGCGTGGGAGGAAATCCGAAGAAATATTCGATCAACGCGCATCATCGGGCGTGAAACGCGGCGGGAAATTTTGCCGAGCCGGGCGGTATCGGCGGGGATTTTGAGCTCGGTAGGATCGCGGGAAAAAATACGTTCCGGGCCAGGAATCCCAGGGCTTAGTACGCTAACGCTATGGATCAGCATGGGGGCGACTCACGCAGAGACCGAAAACTCCCGGAGGTTGAGAGTGACCTCGTCCGATTTACCTTTGCGTTTCGCTCAAAAGGGCTATAGTGGAGATACAGCTATTTTGCTGTTGAGTATTCTTTGTCGTTATAGGGACGACATAGACCGCGCCGCTTATTGCTCTTAGCGTCTTGAGGCTTTTCCAGCTCGACCTGTTATCACGCAATTTTACCCCCCTCGTAGGGAGATAACAATGCTTTTACCATCGACGCTGCACGACCACCATATCCGTCAACTTCTAGACCGCTCGGCCGATCTTGCCGCCCGCGGCGATGCCTGCAACAAGGAAACAGCGATGCACTCAAAACGCATGAACCTTCTTCATGCGGATAGCGACGTGCTGATAAATTACTGCGAGAAATTGCGACGGATTGAATTCGAAGAAATAGGATAATCGACCTCGCCGAAACTCGCTGCGGCGGTCGTGCTCGGCCGAGCATGAACCGCTAACGGCCGACGAGCTCCATCTTCGCTAGAGTTACGCCTCGTCTTCGCCTTTTTCAAAATCGAGTCGATAGCGGGAGTCCTCGCCCAACCGCGCCGCCAGCTCGTTGACTTCTTTCTTGAGATCGATCATCCGCGTCTCGCGGCCCACCGCGACCCGGTTGAAACGCTCCAGCTCTTCCTGTGCCTGCTTCTCCCACGTCAGGTCGCGCATGATCTTCAAAAGACCGAGATCATTGCCCGCGTCGTCGCGAAGCGGCATGCTGAGCCCCGACCCATAGAAGCGTGAGCCGTCCTTTCGAATGTGCCAACGCTCGTTCTCAGCGCGGCCCAAGGAAAAAGTTTTCTCGGCTTCCTGTAGCGGCACGCCGGATTCCCTGTCTTCGGGTGTAAACAGGATGTCACTCTGCTTTCCCATTATCTCACTCTCGCTATAACCGAACATCGCTTCCGCACCCGGGTTCCACGTGTTCACCTTGCGTTCCATGTCGGCGGCGAGGATGGCGTATTCCTTCGCGCTGTCGACGATAAGCCGCATGCGTTCTTCCGTGCTCCGGAGCTCCGCTTCGGCGGATTTGCGCGCGGTGATGTCGAGCAGCGTAACGACGACACCGTTGATCCGATCTTCGGCCGTTCGATAAGGCACGATCCGCATTAGAAACTGGCGGCCTTCGACCGAGCTTATTTCGCGCTCGACGGTGTGCAGCTTCTCAAGCACCAATTCGGCATCGGCCGCGAGGCCATCGTAGGCCAGCCGGTGCGTGATGTCCGAAAGCGGCCGCCCATAATCCGCCGGGATCAGATTGAAGAGCGAGCGTGCCGCGGGCGTGAATAGTTGAACGCGGAGGCTGCGATCGAGGAAGATGGTTCCGATATCCGTCGAGTTGATGAGGTTGCGGAGATTGTTGCTGGAAATCGTCGTCTCCTCGATCTTGACCTTCAGCTCTTGATTGACCGTGCGCAGCTCTTCGTTTATCGACTGCAGCTCTTCCTTGCTCGTTTCGAGTTCTTCGGCCGCCGAACGAAGCTCCTCGTTCATCGCCTGCAGTTCCTCGTTCGACGCCTTCAACTCTTCGGCTTGAATCTCGTACTGCTCGCTTGAAGATCTTAGCTGAGACTTTGATCGCGACAGTTCTTCCTCGAGCTGCAGGGCAAGCGGTTCGTTGGATGTGACGACCGGCTGTTCGCCCGACGGCACGTTCGGCACGGTCGGCTCGAACACGACCAGGATGAACCCTCTTGCCGTGTCCTCGTTGCCGAGAACAGGCCTTACATGAATGTTCAACGTCTCAGTCTCGTTTCCGATTTCGACGTCGATACCGCGGGCGACGATATTCGCCTTTTTCTGAACGGCCTGATAAAGCGCCGAGCGCAGTTCGAGCCTCAGCTCCGGGTTGATCAGCTTCAGCAGGTTGTTCGAAGCGTCGCCTCCCGGAACGTGCATGTATCGGCCGGCCTGCTCGGAAAGATGAACGATCTCGTAGTCTTCATTCACGACAACCGAAGGCGGAGCATACTGCTCAAGAAGCTGCTGGTGCAGATCTCCGAAGGTTTTCCGCTCCAGCGCTCGCTTTTCCTGGGCCTCGTCCCCGCGGGGCGTGCGGTCGAATCGAAATGTCGGGACCGACTCCGGAACGGGGTAAGCGCGGACGCCGGCCTGCCGGCTTTGATAAATGTGGTTTTCGCGGCTCACCGCAGCGTAAAGATCGGAAGACCCGTCGACGGATTCGGATGACCCGAGGAAAAGATATCCGCCCGGATCCAGAGCGAAGTGCATCGTCTCCAGGACGCGGTCCTTTGCCGGGTGGTTGAGGTAGATCAGAAGATTGCGGCAGGTGACGAGATTCACATGCGAGAAAGGCGGGTCTTTGATGACGTTGTGGTTCGCGAACAATACCATCTCGCGAATCTCGCGGCGGATCCGGTACCCGTCGCCTTCCTTTGTGAAAAAGCGCCGTAGACGCTCCGGCGAAACGTCGGCGGCGTCGTTCAGCGTGTAAAGGCCCTCGCGTGCGGTAGCAATTGCGGCCTCGTCGATGTCGGTCGCGAATATCTGAATCTTTGGCCCATCGAGCGCTCCCATTGCATGTTCCGCACACAGCATCGCGATCGAATACGCTTCTTCACCCGTCGCGCACCCGACGCACCAGATGCGGATTTGGTCCTCGACCTTCTTTCCGACAAAAAGCCGCGGCACCACCTCGCTCTCGAGAAATCCGAATGATTCCTTATCGCGGAAGAAATTTGTGACGGAGATCAACAGGTCTTTCAGCAGGGCCTGGCTTTCATCACTGCTCTCGCGCACGAGGGCCGAGTATGAAGGTAGATCGGACAGATTTCGGATGTTGATCCGGCGTTCTATGCGCCGAAGCAGCGTCGGGCGCTTGTAGTTGGAAAAATCGTGACCGGTGCGGACGCGGAGCTGGGTAAAGATTTCGCGCAGGGCCTGCTGCTGTTCTTCGGGACGCTCCTCGGACGCTTCCCGGATCTCGATCTTGCCGAGACTATCTTTATAAGCGATTATCTTCGCCGGAATTTGCGCGACGGGAAGGACCTCATCGACCAGATCGGTGGCGATCGAGTTCCGGGGCATCTCGTTGAACTCCGCTTCGCGCGGGTTTTGCACGAACGCCGCGCCGCCGTGCTCTTTTACCCGTTTTATCCCCATCGAGCCGTTCGCGCCTGTGCCCGACAGAATCACCGCCACCGCCCGCGAACCGTGAGAGTCGGCCAAAGTGCGAAAGAAGATGTCGACCGGCGCCCGCCGTTCTTCGACCAATATGTTCGGGGAAACATCGACGTGCCCGTCGAGCATCATCAGATGCTGGTTGGGCGGAACGACATAGACGTGATTGGGCTCGACCTTCACCTGCCGCATTACCTGCCTGACCGGCATCTCGGTAACCGACTGAAGTACCTCGGCGAGTTTGCTGTCGTGGTCGGGAGACAGGTGCAGGATGACAACGAAAGCCACGCCGGGGTCCTTCGGCGTATTTTCGAAAAATTCCTTTAATGCCTGTATGCCGCCGGCGGACGCTCCCATCCCGACGATCAGAAATCCGTCGGGCTTTTTCGGTATGATGGGATCGCCATTTGTGAAAGTATCCGGAGACACGTCCCCGTTAGTGCGGGCTTCCCCGTTCGTACCGGGTGTACCGTTAGTTCCCGAATCAGGGTTAGTTCGGTCGGTGCTAGGTCCTTTCTTCTTCATAACAAGGGGGATTACAAAACTTCTATACTTCGCCTGCGGGCCACGGTGCGGTGCGGATCCTGCAGGTTCACTCTCGACTGGCCTGAACTAACGATCAGGACCCGGCGGCCATTCGCCTGCCGTCGCCGCCGCCGTCGTCGTCAACGGAGCTTTCCTGTCGCAGGCTATCGGCACTCAACTGCTCATGCCCGAAAACGGCGTTTCGGATGAGGTCGTTACGCACGCGGGCCTCGTTCGCTTTTTTGAAATAAAGTGCCGCGAGCCTTGGTTGATTGACCTCTGCGAAGTGATCGCCCATGTGGTTCAAGAGTATTATGCTCTCATCGATGCCGCGTATCGCACTCCAAAGGCTGTTTTCGATACTTTCCGTCACGGTCGCAAGCAAACTGTCTGTCGAGAAAGCATGGCCCGTATGACAGCGGAAACGTTTCGTGGGACCCTCGGTCAGTACGGACAAGACCCCGTGGCATTCGGGGCAAGTATATGGTGTAAGTTCTCCGAAATCCATAATTCCCGTTTCCAGCGCCGTGTCTTCGGCGGCAATTCCAATCTCGGTCCCCAATAATTTAGATTCTCGCTCGGTGATCTCGGGCGCTGCCGCTCGCTCTTTGGCCGATTTTTCATTTATCAGGCTGACGAGCAACCTCGGCATCTCGGCGACCGGCAGGGTGTAATCCACTTGAACTTCCCGAAGCGCGTTCTCGGGCATGGACGGCACTTCGGCATCGTTTGGATCCTGCACGATCGTGATGCCTCCCCGATGTTTTATCGTCCACAGCCCCGACGTTCCGTCATCCAACGCACCCGAAAGTATGATGCCGATAACGTCGGGGCCGTAATGATAAGCGGCTGACCGGAACAATGGATCGACGGCCGGCCGGAAGCGGTTTTCTTTTGGGCCCCGAGTGACACGGACCCGGCCGTTCTCGATCAAAAGGTGTCGATCAGGAGGTGCAACATAGATTCGCCGGTTCTCGATCCCTTCGCGGTCGAAAGCGTGCGCCGCCGCGAGCGAATTCACGCGGCTAAATACCTGGGGCAATATTCCCCGCACATCCGGCGACATGTGCCAAACGACGAAGATCGAAGCATCCAAATCCGCGGGAATGCCCGCGACGAGTTCCTTCAGCGCTTCGAACCCTCCGGCCGACGCCCCGACGACGATAATGTTCTTTGAGTTCATTTTCTAACCCCGAGGCCCGTGACCGCCTGGCCTACAGGCCAAGCGAAAAGAATTTCAGTTCGATCAAATCTATACGCAGAGTTTATACCCCCTCGTGGCATAAACAAACAAATATCTCGACGCGGGCAAGATCTTTTCAAAAGCCAGGTAAAAATGAGGAGGATTTATCGTTATTCTGGCTGGTTCGAGGGGCGGGCTTAACCGATTTCGCACTCATATCTCTTCACGAGATTCGTGCCATCCGGCGGGGAGTCATCCAGGTCCAACAGTTTCTAATTATGCATATCCAGCTTTTCTAAGAAGTCGACCGCGGCCGGGTCGTAACCCAGAAAGCGCCACCACTTAAAGTAGCTAACGGTCTCTTCTGCCTCCGAACTGGCGCGTTCGAGCTCGTCCATGGCGCGGTTCGTCCTCTCGCAGGTCTTTCGTGCTTCCTCGATCAGGGCTGTAGTGCGGCTCGATTTTTCTACATGCATAACAAAAATAAAGGTACCACCCTTCACCAAATAGGTATGTCCGCTCGACGACACATATCGAAGTTGCCTAAAAAAAAGTCCGGTGCTGCTGTGTCAACACCGGACGGCAAAAGGAACCTAGAGGAGGGTTTGTTCTATGATTCCGTTATTAATCAGTTTCAATCACGCCCTCCCGGGAAGAAAGTTGCAAAAAAGTAATGGTCGAGAAGGGATAGGTGAGTGACAGGCGATTAGGCCCAGAACACCTGGGGCCGGAAAGTGGTTCCAGAGATCTCATCTCCCGTCCCTTTAAAGGCGGAAAAGACGTTATTGACGTCTCCCACACCGTCAACACCGTCTTTTCCATTGCCGAAGGGCCACAGCGGGGAGCCACGGCCATTCAACAATTCAAGCTCCGATGACATTCGCGAAACCTACCGTCGGGATGGATTTCCTGGCTGCTTGGTCGGACGCTACCCTGGCAGTCGTCCCGCGATGTCTAATTTGCGGTAAATATAGCACAACTGAATTTCGCATCTGTACGGTCGAATACAAATAAAGAAAATATATTTAAGCATCTTCGTACAGGTAAGGTGCTCGCCCGATCTATGGCAAATCAATCCCTCATAAAACGCTCCTTGGTAAATTCGCGCGAGTCGGCGCTGATCCTCATTGACGTCATTACGGACTTCGAATTCGAAGACGGCGACGAGCTACTAAAGCGGACCTTGCCGGCCGCCAAAAATCTCGCCGGGTTGAAACATCGGGCAAAAAGAGCCGGGGTTCCGGTGATCTACGTCAACGACAACTTTGGAAAGTGGCAGGAAGATTTCAAAACGATGGCCGATCATTTTGCGAGGCCGGACAAGAAGGGGCACGAGGCGGTTCAACTGCTGAAACCCGAACATGACGATTACTACGTTCTCAAGCCCCATCGATCTGCGTTTTATTCTACGTCGCTCGAACTACTGCTCCGCGATCTGAAAGCGAAGACCTTGATCATCGCCGGCGTCACGACCGACATCTGCATTTTGTTCAGTGCGAACGACGCCTACATGCGCGGCTTTGATCTGTATATTCCCAGCGATTGTGTTGCGGCCGTCACCGCAGCCTTTTCGAAACAAGCGATGGAGATTATCAAACGCGTTCTCAAAGCCGATACACGGCGATCCACGGAGATTTCTTTTCGGGCTCCGCGGCGACGATGACCGTAATTCTCAAGACATTGCTTTATAATGTCGGTACCGAACATGGAGCCCCTCGCGAACCGTATCAGGCCGCACGATCTAAGCGAATTTGCCGGACAGGAACATCTTGTCGGCGAAGGGAAACCCCTGCGCCTCGCGATCGAGCAGGGACATATATTTTCGTTCGTGCTGTGGGGACCGCCGGGAACCGGAAAGACCACGCTCGCCCGCATCTACGCGAACGCGATCAACGCGGAGTTTCATGAGCTCTCGGCCGTCTCCGCGGGCAAAGACGATATCCGGAAACTGGTCGACAAACGCGAGCCGAGGCTCATACCGCGAGTTCTTTTTCTAGACGAGATCCACCGCTTCAACAAGGCACAGCAGGATTTTCTTTTGCCGTACGTGGAAAGCGGCGATCTGGTGCTGGTCGGAGCGACGACGGAGAATCCCAGCTTTGAAGTTATATCTCCATTGTTGTCGCGTCTTCGGGTTTTCGTTCTGGAGGAGCTTTCCGACCAGGACATGTCGGAGATCATCGACCGGACCGGGCACAAGTTGAGCAAGGAAGCGAAGGCGTGGCTTATCGAAATGGCGAACGGCGATGCACGGCAGGCCCTGACGATGATCGAGAATACCGCAGAGCTGTACGACAAGGTGACCCTCGAAACCTTGAAAGAAACCTTGCAGTCGAAATTCCTGCGATACGACAAGAAGGGCGAGGAGCATTACAACGTCATCAGCGCGTTTATTAAGTCGATGCGCGCGAGCCGGCCGGATGCCGCGATCTATTATCTGGCGCGGATGATCGAGGGCGGAGAGGACCCTAAATTTATCGCCCGGCGGATGGTGATATTTGCGTCCGAGGACATCGGGCTCGCGCAGCCGACGGCGCTTGTGGTCGCGAATGCCGTTTTCCGCGCCGTAGAAACCATAGGGCTTCCGGAGTGCGCGTTAAATCTCGCGCACGGCGTCGCGTATCTCGCCAACGCGCCCAAAAATCGCAGTGCGAACGACGCGATCAAAGAAGCAATGGCCGACGCAAAGAAGTTGGGAAACTTGCCGGTGCCGATGAACCTGAGAAACGCGCCCACGAAATTGATGAAAGGCCTTGGTTACGGCGAAGGCTACGAGATGTATCCGGAAACGGATGACCTGTTGCCCGACAAGCTCAAAGGCAAACAGTATCTCGCGGGCGAGGAAAAATCCGATTGAGTTCCCGTCCTGGTTTTCCAGTTTTTAGTTGGGAGTCCGAATCTTTTTACCATTATCAGTTTTAGTTTTTTCCGGAGCGTATTTCTATGTTCAGATCTATTATTTTTTGCTCAATTCTCATCCTGGCCGCATCAGTTTTCGCCCAGCCGCCCGACGTCGTTTCGACGCGCGAGATGGACCGAATTAATTGGATGGAGTTTAAAGATACTGTGCCGTCGAAGAGCGATACGGTCCTCCTTCCGACCGGAACTCTGGAGCCTCACGGCGTCATAAACAACGGCGCGGATAATACTGCTCCGACGGCGATGGCGAAGACGATCGCACGCCGGACAAATGCGATGATCGCGCCGACGCTGCCGTACGGGATCACGGGTTCGATGGAAGCCTATCCCGGCGCGTTCCAAATCACCGAGGCAGCGTACCGGCCGTTCGTAAAGCAGATTCTCGAAGGGCTCGCCAAAAACGGATTTCGCAACATCATCATTCTCAATGGACACGGCGGCGGCCAGACGGCGGTGCTCCAATCGGTCGCGGCTGAGGTCGCAACCGAGAGAAAGGTGAGGACGCTGGTGATCAATTGGTGGTCCTTTGCGTCTGACGAAACAAAGGCGGTGTTCGGCGAAGACGGCGGCCACGCAGGCCTGAACGAAACGGCATTCATCCAGGCGATCGACCCCACGCTCGTTCATAAGGAGCGATACAAGGACGAGCTTGCGACCGCGTATCCGGCCGCAGGCACGTGGTCGGCGGTCCCCTTCCCATCGTCGATCGGGCTTTACCAAAAAGGCCAGGGCTACCCGAAGTTCGATCAGAAGAAGGCCGACGAGTACTACAAAAAAGTAACCGACAAAGTCGCCGACCTTATCATGGAGATCAAGAAGAAGTGGGATATGGCCGGGCTATAAAAAGATATTTGAAGTCTTAAGCGAGGGACTAAGGCCGTCCTTTCCGTTCCAAGTTGGTTCCCGATTTACTCGGTGCACGTTGCGCATTCGGTCATACGCGTTTTTGGAAACGCAACCCGCTGGCATACAAAGACCGGCTATGGCGGAGCGCACTTCTGGCTTCGTGTGCCCTCTTTGTTCGTGTGATTTTGTCTGGGCCCGTAGTTCCAGGTCCTGCGGCGCCGGCGGGGTGGAGCCGCCAAACCGCACGAACCACACGCCCGCCGGTTCCAAATATAAAGGTCCGCGGAAAAACCCTTGGGATCCCGTCGCGTCCACGACCGGGACGCAAACCCTTGGCATTACCAAACGCTCGAACTTTCCTGAAACAAAAACTGTGGTATATTCGTCTGAGAATAATGACCGAAATCCCAATCGGGTCAGACCACAGTTTCTTATGAAAGACGCCACACAAGTTCGCGACGTCAGGAGTGCGATCCTCGACGCCGCTGATCGACTGCTCGCCCGAAACGGCTACAAGAAGATGACCATCGACGACCTCGCCGCCGAGGTCGGGATCGGGAAAGGAAGCGTGTACCTGCACTTCACAAGCAAAGAGGAGATCGCACTTTCGCACATCGACGCGATCATCGAGCGGGTGAAAGCCCGCCTCGATCAAGTTGCGCAGAAGAAGACCTCGTACGAAAGCCGCCTCAAGGAAATGCTGATCGAGCGTGTCACATGCCGCTTCGACAGCGTCCAGCATTACACGCAAAGCCTGAACGATATCCTTTCGAAGATCCGGCCCAGCCTTCTTGAGCGCCGCAAACGCTACTTCGACGAGGAAGCCCGGATTTTCGCCGCCCTGATCAAAGACGGCATCGCCGACGGCTCGTTCGCAAAAGTAAACGTCTCCGAAACGGCGCGGTCGCTCTTGCTCGCTACGAATTCCCTGCTGCCCTACAGTCTCAGCACGCAGGAGCTCGGGGAACGGAAGGAAATCGAAAAGCGTGCATCCGCACTTGCAGATCTTTTGCTCAAGGGACTGAAAGCTCGCTAGATAGTTTTAAAAAGGAGTATTACCGCCATGAAAAACCGCATCATCAATAGTTTCGCAGCACTCGTGATAGCCTCCGCCTTCGTGCTAATGCCGGAGAGGGCCGGAGCCCAGCAACCGCCGATGGCGCCGGACATGCCGATCGACTCGGCGACGCGTTCGGCTGTCGTCGACATCTTGTTGAAGGAACTGAACGAGACATATGTTTTCCCGGAAACAGCCAAGAAAATGGAAAAAGACATTAGGGCGAGGGCCGCGGCTAACGAGTACGATTCGATAACCAGCTCCCGCAGCTTCGCTGAAAAGCTCACGGCCGATCTGCAAAGCGTAAGCAAGGATAAGCATCTGCGAGTGCGATATTCGTACGACGCCCTCCCCACACGTCAGGATCGCCGCGAGCCTACCGCCGAAGAGATCGAGAGAGGCAAATGGTCCAACAAGCGCGTGAACTACGGTTTTGAAAAAGTCGAGAGAATGAACGGCAATATCGGTTACATAGATCTTCGCGGATTCAACGACGAAGAAGCCGGAGCCGAGACCGTCGCGGCGGCGATGACGTTTCTGCAAAACACCGAAGCACTGATCTTCGACCTGCGCCAGAATGGGGGCGGCAACCCGGCGATGATCGCTTTGATTTCGTCTTATCTGTTTGGCGACAAGCCGGTGCATCTGAACGATCTTTATTGGAGGGCGGAAAACAAGACGGATGAATTCTGGACAAAGCCGGAATCGGCAAAGATCAAGTTTACGAACAAGGACATTTATGTTCTGACGAGCGGCTACACTTTCTCGGGCGCCGAGGAGTTCACATACAATCTGAAAAATCTAAAGCGTGCGACGGTTATCGGCGAGACGACGGGCGGGGGAGCCCATCCCGGCTCGATGGTGCGGCTCGGCGATCACTTTGGAGTGTTCATGCCTGTCGGCCGGGCGATCAATCCGATCTCAAAAACGAATTGGGAAGGCACCGGGGTTGAGCCGGACATCAAAGTGCCGAAAGAGCAGGCACTGAAAACGGCGTATCTGATGGCGCTCAATAAATCCGTCGCGGCACTCAAAGACGAGAACATGAAAAAGGGCGTGAAAGGATTGATCGACCAGACGCAAAAGGAGCTCGACGAACTAAAAGCAAAGAAGTAGTCTCACGTGACAGGGTGCTCAGGCCAGTTGTTAGGCCAAAAGGTTGCACGCAAACGGCGCGAAAGGAGATACCTTACCTTCGCGCCGTTTCGCGTATTTCGCGGCAATCTTTCTTACCAAGGCTTCAGACTTTCTAACGCTTCCAATAATTCTTAATCTTCAGGTCCAACATCGGGAACGCGACGTACTCCACGTTGCGCCCGGATTCTCTCAATTTCTGAACCATCGGGATCGCGGCGTCGGCGTTGCGGGTGTGGACGACTATCGTCGCTGCCCGCTGCAGATCGGAACGTTCGTTGAGGAACTCCGCGATCGCGAATCCGGTCGTGGCGAAGTCGTCGTGATCGTTCGATTCGTAGTGGTGGGGCAGCAGGTCATGATCGAGAAAGATCGCGTCGTAACTTTCTTCGGCCAGAAACTTCTTGGCTTCTTCGACCGTCTCGGCGATGTCGAGATCGTCGCCGGCGAAGCGCTTCTCGAACCACCGATGCCGGCGGCGGTCGTCGTCGAGAAGAAAAACGCTTATCGGCGTCCTCTCGGATTTGAAGTCGGCGAGACCGATCTTGACTAGCAAATTTCTAAACAAACCCATACGCGAAACTGTCAGGAAAACGTAAATATAGCACACGGCTCGCTACTTCGTATCGCGGCGAGATCGCTTCCCGGTTGTAAATCCAGTGGTAAAATTCACCAAACTTGATTCGCCGTTTCCGAGTGTTATAATCCATTTCTACTTCGTCGATCCTCATGCCTAATGAACACGCAAAAACAGCTCTGAGCGCGGTACCGCCCGCGGGCAACACGGGCGAATTCGACAACGAATGCCAGGTTTGTTTCGGATCGGGGATGGAGATCGTCGCCGGCAAGGGCGCGCGAGTTTGCTCGTGTCAAAAACAAAAGACGAGCAGCGGAAGCTACGATAAGGCGAAACTTCCCGGCCGATACGCGCCGTGTCATTTTAATAGTTACCTGCCCGGCGATCCGTCGCAGGTGAAAGCGTTGCGTCTCGCCACCCAATTCACGATGGAGTACCCGGCTGTGGAACGGGGACTGCTTTTCATGGGCTCGGTGGGCGTGGGGAAAACGCATCTCGCGGTTTCTATCTTGAAGGGATTGTCCGAGCGCGGTTTCTCATGCTTG
Organism: Pyrinomonadaceae bacterium; assembly: GCA_035526605.1. GTDB lineage: Bacteria > Acidobacteriota > Blastocatellia > Pyrinomonadales > Pyrinomonadaceae > OLB17. The sequence goes on from DATLCA010000035.1 coordinate 27,850, forward strand.
TTCTACGAGTTTGGCGCGTTGCTTAAAGAGATTCAGGATTCCTACAATGCCAACACTAAAACGTCAGAGCTGACCGTGCTCGCTCCCGTACTCAACGCGGAGATCCTCGTGCTGGACGAGCTCGGGGCCTCGAAGCCGACCGATTGGGTACGCGACACGATGGCTCACATCATCAATACGCGCTACAACGAGAAGAAAGCGACGATCTTCACGACCAACTATCACGACGACCGGCAGAATGACCGCGAAGAAACTCTAGAGGATCGCATCGGCGTGCGTCTGCGCTCTCGACTTTTCGAAATGTGCAAGACGATCGATGTAAAGGGCCCGGATTACCGACGGAAGTTCGATGCCCGGCGATAGGTTCCCTCACGCAGCCGTTTCTTTTCTGGTTTTTGTGGCCTGAGGTTTCAGGTTCGCGACCATCCTGTAACCAAGCAACACGGCGAGCGCCAATCCAAACACCACCGGATAGAACACGTCCGATTTTACGATCATCCAAAAGTGAAGCACGCCGAGGATGGCGATCGGGTAACTCAGCTTATGGAGCCGTGCCCAGTTTTTACCCCCGATGCGTTTTAACCATCCATTCGTCGAAGTGACCGCGAGCGGAACGAGCAACGTAAAAGCGAGCATGCCCACCGCGATGAACGGACGCTGCCAAACGTCACCGGCGATCGCGGAGAGGTCCAGGCCTTTATCGAAAATGCTGTAGGTGACGAGGTGGATTAGCGCGTAGAAAAATACATAAAGGCCGAGCATCCTCCGATATTTTATCAGCCCGTTCCATCCAAAGATTTTGCGCAGCGGCGTAATCGACAGCGTGATGATAAGGAAGGAGAGTGCGAGAACCCCGGTGGTCCGCAAAAAAAATTCGATCGGGTTTGCGCCGAGAAGCCCTCGGTAGCCGTCCAGCAGCAGGAAGCCAAGCGGGATGAGTGCGTTCAGGGAGATCAGGAACTTGTTGAACTTGACGTCCTGCATCAAAAATATTTACTAAGATCCATTCCCGAGTACATATGTGCGACGTCGTCCCCGTAGCCGTTGAACAGAAGCGTCTTCCGCTGCGCCAATTCCCCTATTCTGCGTTCGGTCGCCTGCGACCAGCGAACCCGATTTACATTCGGATTCACATTCGAATAAAACCCATACCACTCCGGTACGGAAGTGCCCCAGGTGGTTGGCGGCTCGCTTTCCGTCAGCGTTATTTTCACGACCGACTTGATGCTCTTGAAGCCGTACTTCCACGGAACGACGAGACGGATCGGGGCTCCGTTCTGATTCGGCAACTGTTTGCCGTATAGCCCGGTCGCCAAGATGGTAAGCGGATGCAGGGCCTCATCCAGCCTAAGGCCCTCGACGTACGGGAAATCGATCCCGGCTGAATATGACGAGCTCATGCGGGCCGGGTCATACAGAGTCTCGAATGCGACGTACTTTGCGGTGCCGAGCGGTTCGACTTGATCCAACAATGACTTCAACGGAAAACCGGTCCATGGAACAACCATCGACCAAGCCTCGACGCATCGAAGGCGATAGATCCGCTCCTCCTGATCGAACTTCAGTAACTCATCGATATCGAATGTCCTCGGCTTCTGCACAAGACCGCCAACCTCGACGGTCCACGGACGGGTGACGAGCTGTTTTGCCTCTCGGGCGACCTCACGCTTGTCAGTGGAGAACTCGTAGAAATTATTGTAGTTCGTGATCTCCTCGAGGGTGTTTAGCTTTTGATCGGACGGAGCCGGGGCGGCCGGGCGGACATTCCCGATGCCCGCACCCTCGGTCGCGGGCCCGGAGCTGCGCGGGTTAAAGAAGCGGTAGGTCAATCCTGTAGCGGCGGTTGTGCCTGCTATTAGCCCGGCCCGAATAAAATTTCGCCGGTTGAGATAAACGCCTTCGGGTGTGATCTCGCTTGATTTGATCTTCTGCTCAGACATTGTCTACCAACGATTGTACGTCTTTAACCGCGTCTCGACTCCGCTTTTCGATTCGGACCGGTCCCCCGATCGGATTCACGGTTTTTTTGGCCCATTTTCTCCGCCTTTACTTCTAATGCGTCGGATTATGCAGACCTATTTGGCACATGTTTAATTTTTTTCAACAAAGTACTTCCATTTTGACCGATTTTGTATATAATCTTTTTGGCAGTCAGTCTCACCCGCCAGTTTGCTCACCTAAAAATATGCCCGCTACTAACGAACTTTTACAAGAAGGACGATACCGCATCAGCCAGCCCTCGACACCCAACGGCGAAGAAAAGGTTTTCGAAGCTTACGACACCGTTCGCAACACGAATGTCGTGGTGCGGGAAATCCCCGTGAAGCTGAACAGGGTCGCGACCGTGTCTCAGCGAGAATCCCTTAAGCTCGCCTTTGCGAATCAGGCCAAGGCTTTAACCGAGATCGAGCACGAATCTCTCATACACGTCCACGACTATTTCTCGGAGATCGATCGCCAATATCTCGTTACGGAGGCCGTCGAAGGTGAAAATCTCCGGCAGCTCATTTTATCCGGGAAAAAACACTTCTCTGTAGGCGAAGTTACCGCATGGGCGGACGAGCTTCTGGATGCTCTTCACTACCTGCATTCGCGCCGCCCGTCGATCATTCACCGCAACATCAATCCCTCAAACGTGACGCTTCATCCGTCAGGCAAGATCAAGCTTGTCGGAGTCGGCGTTGAAACCGGAACCGACTCCGAATTTGCATCGGCCTCGGCTGACGGGGACGAACTCCATTACTCACCGATGGAGCAGATCTGGCCCGGGCTGGATGCGGCATCGCAGAAGGCGATCACAAACAATTACGACGACCGGTCGGAGAGAATACTGAAACAGCCGCTCGATGAGCGAAGCGATATCTATTCACTCGGAGCGACTCTCTACTTTCTGGTGACCGGGGTCGAACCTGTCGACCCGATCGAGAGATCGATCGAGATGCTTGACGGCAAATTGGATCCGCTCCGCGAGCCGACAAAGGTTGACGCGAACATACCTCCCGAAATCTCCGACGTCCTGATGAAGGCGATGGAGATCAAACGTGAAAATCGTTACGACTCGGCCGTGATCATGCGGCAGGTTCTCAAGACCGCCATCACGCGGATCCAGGAACGCGAAGCGGAAGAGGGCCAGCAGGCGCCTTCGCAGATAGTTACGCCCGCTCCGTCGAATGAAGTTTCAGCCGGCCCGAGCGCCGATGAAAAAGCGGCTCAGGCAGAAGCTGCCGCAAAGCGCCTCGAGGCCGAAGCTGGGGAAAAGCGGCGAGCCGCGGAAGCAGAAGAACAGCTCCGTGCCTCGCAGGCCAAGGCCGAACAGCAAAAGCAAAAGGAGTTGATGAAGCGGCAGCTGCAAGAAGCCGAGGCGCAGCGTCTGCTCGCCGAGCGTAATGCGGAAGCCGAACTGCTCATGCGGGAGAAAGAAGATTCCGCAAGCGCGGAAATCCCCGCCGTTAAGACCGTCGACGACAATCTGCTGGAAATTCCCGTCGCGGCGGAAGTAGTTGCTTACCGGGACACGACGGCCGTTGAGGAAGACGAGCTGGCCGCTGTACTACGCGAACTTGATGAAGCGGATGGACAGGCCGGTCCGCAGAGCGGAGCCAGATTGACCGGCCAGAAGAACGCAGAAGACGATCTGATAGTTTTCGATTCTCCGCTGGATCTTGGGACGCAGGAAGCACCGGTTTCTGAAGAGATCGAGGACGGCGACATATTCACGGTTCCGGAAAAAACGGGCTTTTCAATGCCAATACCGGCAATCGCCGGTGCGGTCGCGGTTCTGGTCTTCATAGCCGCCGGCGCATGGTTCGCGATGTCGGGTTCCTCCGAAGTGCCGAAACCGGAAGCCGTGCCGACCGTTCAGGTAACTCAGCCGGCGCCCGTCGTCGAAACGCCGCCCATCGATACGGTGGCATCCTCGCACACGGACGCCAACCCGATCGCAGCAGAAACACCGACCGAGCAGGCTGCGGCAGCGGCACCCAAGGCCGCCCCCACGCCCAAGCCGAAGAAGGAGACAGCTAAAGTCACGCCCGACAAAAAGAAAGTTACCGTCGACGATCTGATCAACGACAACTAATTTCTTCCCGCGAATGCACGCAGGCCGTCACCCGGACGGCCACAGAAAACAAACCCCGCCACTTCGAAAAAACAAAGCTATGAAACTCGCCAACCACGCCCCGAACCAACTTCCCAGAACGATTATTGCCGCAGCCATTGTGTCGATAATTTTGATCCTCGGCTCGAGCACCCGTGCTCAATCGCCGCAGTTAAGCCTGGCTGATATCCTGATCGGCCTGCGTTCGAAAAAAGTTTCACTGCCCGAGCGGAACACGATCCTTACGGAAGCGGTCCGCCAACGCGGGGTTACTTTCGCGATGACAGCGGAGATCGAGAAGGAACTCGGAACGACCGGCGCGTCACCCTCGCTCGTCGACGCGATCCGGCAGAAGATCGCCGCGTCCAAACCGGCGCCGCCGGTAGTAAAGCCCGTGGCCGCAGTGCCAGTGCCGACGCCGACACCGCCCGACTTCAGCTTCTATCAGACGCGCGCGGATCAGAATGCCGGAAAAGGAGAATTCGGGCAGGCCCTCGCCGACTACAACAAATCGCTTGAGATGAAATCCGACAACGCGATTGCTTACCTGGGTCGCGGCAAGGCCCATTTCAATCTTAAGTCCTACGATCTTTCGGTAAAGGATTTTGACCGGGCCCTCGAGCTGAATCCGAGGGATTCCGTGGCATTTTTGAACCGGGGAGTGAGCTTCGAAAAACTGGGCGAAGCAAGAAAGGCGATGGCCGATTACCAGAAGGCGGCCGACCTCGATCCTGCCAACGAGGTCGCAAAGTCCAACCTGAAGCGCCTCGAGGACGCCGCCGCTGCAGCCGCTGCCGCTGAAGCGGCCAAAAATGTTCCGCCCCCGCCGCCTGAGTTTATAAGCCTGGGAGTTCTCTCAGCCGCAAACGCTGTAAGAATGGTCACGCCGACCTATTCGGTCATCGCGCAGCGGTCGCAGGTTGAGGGCAAGGTTGTAGTTGAACTCGAACTCAACGACGCCGGCGACGTTGTGCTGGCGAAGGCTTCGTCGGGACCGCAGATGCTCCGTTCCGCGGCCGAAGACGCTGCGAGGAAATCCAAGTTCAAACCGGCGATGTACAACAATCGCCCGATAAAGGCGAAGGCGCAGATCATTTACAACTTCAGCCTGAAAGATCCGCGCTAGTACTTGGAATTATTTTTGCGAGTAGGAAGCACCTGCGGAAGGCGGGTGCTTTTCATTAGTATGCGAGGGTCGGAGCCTCGACTTTCATCCCTTCGGCTTCCTGGGCGATCTTGACGCCCACCGACGCCCCGATCCGCGTCGCGCCGGCTTCGAACATGGCCCGGGCGTCGTCGATTCCCTTCACGCCTCCCGAAGCTTTCACGCCAAGCTCTCTGCCGACGGTGCGCCGCATAAGGGCGATGTCGTGGACCGTGGCGCCGCCTTTCGAAAAGCCCGTCGACGTTTTTACAAAGTCCGCACCCGCGTTCTTCGCCGCGAGACACGCCCGCACTTTTTCCTCGTCGCTGAGGAGCGCGGTCTCGATGATCACTTTGCACAGCACGCCGTTTTCGTGAGCCGCATCCGCCACCGCACGTATGTCATCCTCGACGGCACAATCGTCGCCGGATTTTAAAGCGCCGATGTTGATCACCATATCGACCTCTTTTGCCCCGTTAAAGATGGAACGCCTGGCCTCGTACGCCTTCACGTCGGGCAGCGTCGCGCCCAGCGGAAAACCGATCACCGTGCAAACCGGAACTCCGGTTCCGCGAAGAAATTCTGCCGACCTTTTAACCCAGCCCGGGTTCACGCATACCGACGCGAATCCAAATTTCGCCGCTTCGTCGCAAAGCTTTCGTATGTCCGACTCGCTGGCTTCCGGTTTCAGCAGCGTATGGTCGATCAGGCTCGCCCAGTCATGCGCCGTCGCCGTTTCCCCAAGAACGATACCTATCCGCTCCGCCCCCGCATCGACGACTCGCTGTACATCCGCGCTGCAGAACGTGGGGCAATAATCATCGTTGCCGCCGATCTTGGATATAACAAGATCGGTTATTTGCTCAACAAGGCGTTCGTAATTGCCATTCTTATTCATAGACGGAAGGCGATGTTATCACCTTTGGTAATCCTTTTCGATGGTCTCGATCTTGGACACGCGGCGCTTGTGACGTTCCTCCGTAAGCTCGGCGGTGATGAACGCCCGCACGATTTCTTTTATCTCTTCGAACGAGTTCTGTCCGCTGCCGAGGGTCAGCACATTGGCGCCGTTATGTTCTCGAGAATTTCGAGCAAGAGCGACCGTGTAGCAGGCTGCGGCACGGACACCGGCGACCTTATTCGCCGCCATCGCGCTTCCGATCCCCGCTCCGTCGATGACGACACCCACGTCAACATGTTTTGCGGCGACCGATCTTGCGACCGCATGCGCATAGTCGGGGTAATCGACAGCCTCGGTCGAGTTTGTCCCGAAGTCTCGCACCTGCAGCCCCAGTTGTTCGAGGAAAGTCTTGAGTTGTTCTTTTAGGGGATAACCGCCGTGGTCGGCTCCGATTCCAACCGAAGCCACCTTCAGCCCTTCGGTCCGCGATTTCTTTCGAATGAGAACAAGTCCCTTCTCATTGACGATGTCGGAAGCCAGGGGTGTGAACTTTACCGTTTCCGAAACGCGGACCCTCGAGCCGAAGTCGAGTCCGCGAAGATCGTCTTCGGTGATGAGGGACTTCGCAGATTCATCCCGGTCATACTCTCTATCGTTTTTTTCCTTCAGCGAGTTAACAACGACGTGCTCCGGTTCCCGGTCGGGTGAAGCGTCGTCGCCTTCAACGGGCACGGACGCGAGGACTTCGCGGACCAGAGCGCGAACGCGATCGCGTGTTTCGTCGGATTGAGCGGCCATAGTTTTGAAAATTACGGTGCGATCGTTCGACCGCTTGTAAATTATAAATTGTTTGAATAGTATTTCTAAAACCAGCCGCCCGAACTAAATCAATTATGTCAGCCGAATCAGCAAAGATGGATACTACCGAATTCAACAACCCGAACCTTGAGGTGCTTTATAACGAGGACCAGATCCGGGAGCGGATAGTCGAGATCGGCGCGCAGATTACTTCAGAGTACCGCGACCGAGACCTCGTGCTCGTGGGCGTGTTGAAAGGTTCGTGCGTGTTCATGGCGGATCTGATGCGGGCCATTGATCTGCAGATGACGATCGATTTCATGGCCGTTTCCAGTTACAAGGACGGGACGGTTTCCACCGGAGACGTCGAGATATTGAAGGACCTCAGCAATCCGATCCGTGAAAAAGACGTCATCGTTGTGGAGGACATCGTGGATACCGGGCTGACGCTTTCGAGGCTGCTGGAGATCTTGAGCTCGCGCGGGGCGAGCTCGATCAAGCTCGCGACCTTTCTGGACAAACCCGAGCCGCGAATAAAGACCGAGTTGAAAATCGACTACACCGGCTTCGTCGTACCGAATCGGTTTCTGGTCGGGTACGGCCTGGATGCCGCCGGGCGCTATCGAAACCTGCCCTTCATCGCCGCCGTGCGGGATCCCTCCGTGGTCTAACTGTATCTATATAGACACCGCGTTCTCGCGGATATGGCGACTCGCCAATAATCCCTTAACTATAAAGAACAGCGCGATCAGGTGTACGCCGAAGCCGAAGAAATCTTTCAGTCCAACTATCAGGAAAGCGTCGATGACGTAGAGGAATATTCCCACCACGAAGGCGATATCGCTTCCCCGCCGGGCCATATAACCGAACGCGGCAAGCACCCCGGCAATCAGAATATTCGTAAAAAGCTCACTCGAAGACATCGCGCCGTTAAAAACTCCCGAAGTCCCGTCGAGCCACTGAGTGATGCCGAGGGCGATCGGCGAGTTCGGGATCTGATAGTAATAGACAACCAGGGAGTTAATTATTGAAAGGATCGCGAGCCAGAAAAACCAGTCAGCAGCATGCAGAACGCTTGAGCGGGTCACGTGCCGGGCCGAGTCGTTATCGAAGATGTCCATGATACCTCCGTTCGCTGGGTTGTATTTGGGAAGACAGCGCAAATGATATCACGCATGTCTATAGACCCGACGGGCGATTGCATCTAGTTCCTTCGCCTTATTCCGTCTCCTCGTGCATTCCGCGGTTATGCTTTTACACCCGGCTCCTTCAAACTGCCACGCTTCCCCGACTGGAGTTTGACCTTCGCTAGTGTTTTCCGTATAATTTCAGCTTTTCGGCCACTGGACTGAATCTCAACTGTGGCCCCGGAGATAAACAAAATGAGTTACGCAATTATTAAAACCGGCGGCAAGCAGTTCGCGGTCGAAGATGGACAAACGCTTCGCGTTCCCAGCATCGAAGGGAAAGAAGGGTCCAGCATTGACGTGCAGGCTTTAGTTCTTGGAGGCGGCAAAGACGCAAAGATCGGCGAAGGTACGGTCAGGGCGACAGTTGTGGGCCACGGCCGCGGCGAAAAGATCATCGTCTTCAAGAAGAAGCGTCGTAAACAGTACAAGCGGAAGCAAGGCCACCGTCAAGACTATACGGAAATCAAAATTGAAAAGATCTAAGCAGTGATTCGGAAAAGGGGCGAGATCTAATCTCATCACTTGTCGCTTATCACCCATCACTAAACATATGGCTCATAAAAAAGGTGTAGGTTCATCCAGGAACGGCCGCGACTCGAACGCACAGAGGCTCGGTCTAAAGAAGTTTGGCGGCGAGCATGTTCTCGGCGGCAATATTTTGGCTCGACAACGCGGAACGAAATGGAAGCCCGGTAAAAACGTCGGGCGCGGCAAGGACGATACCTTGTTCGCGTTGATCGAAGGATTCGTTAAATTCGAAAACAAAGGTACCAAAGGAAAGTTTATCAGCGTGTACGCGGAAGGAGCTACGGAGCTTGCGGTAGCGCCGGTTGTCGAAGCGGCATAATTGTTTTCGATTCATTCTTGAGAGCGCTGTCTGAAAAGGCAGCCTCTTTGTTTTTAAATTGCCACGAGATTTTAAATTGCCACTAGCTTTAGCTAGTGGATGGATTGGAAAAAGAAAAGGCTTCAGCC
>DATLCA010000036.1:0-1417 GCA_035526605.1 Pyrinomonadaceae bacterium
AGCGCAGCTCCGTCGTCGAGACAGAAATTTAAAGTCTCGTCCGTATAGCTTCGCCGGCATTCGGGGCATCGCTTCATAGGAAATTCTACTTCTCTTGAAAAGCCATCTTCTTCATCAAGTCCCGAAATCGCGGCGTGGGTCGAAGGTCGTTCCATTTCGGTTCGACCTTCAAAAACACCATCCGCGGGCTTCTCTGTTCGTAAGCTCGCTCGAGCCAATCGAGAGCTTGATCGCGCTGCCTCAAACCGCTGTAAACCATCGCGACATGGTAAGGAGCGTAACGCTCGGCAGGCATTTTCAGCAATTCCGCAACTACGGCCTCCGCTTCCGCCGTCCGGCCCGAGCGTGCGAGAGCGAAACCCTCGAACGCCATCGGCTGAGTGCCGCCGTCAAATATCTCTCGTGCTTTACGCGCTTCGGTCACCGCTTCGGCAAACAATCCTTTCTCGATGTACGCACTTGACGCGACGGAATGCGCAAGCCAAAAGTTCGGGTTCAGTTCAAAAATTTTCTCCAGTCTTTCTAATGCTTCGTCGCTTTTCCCGGCATTGACGAGGAATAGGCCTTCGAGCGACCCGATCCGCAGATCGAGAGGCTCGAGTTCCCTTGCCCGCTTTACCTTGGCTAGTGCTTCGTCACTTTTCCCCATGACAGACAGCAGGTGTGCGTAGTACAGATAAGCTTCGGAGTTATTTGGGTTCAATTCTATCGCACGAATGTACTCCCTTTCCGCCCCGTTCCAATCCCACTCGCCCCAAAACAGCGCGACTCCAAGAGCCGTGTGCGCCTCGGCAAGATTGTCATCAATTTCTATTGCCTTCTGGGCAGCGGCCTTCGCCTTTGGAAGATACTCGGCAGGCATCAGGTCGGCGGCGACCGCAAACGAACGATACGAGTCGGATAGGCCCGCGTATGCAAGTGCGTAATTCGGATCGACCTCGATCGCCCTCTGCAGATACGAGATACCCGTCTTGATTTCCGGCGGCGTTAATTTGGAATAGTGATGTCGGCCCCGAAGGTAAAGCTGGTAAGCCTCGGGATCCGCCGTATATTTTTTCGCGAGGGTCTGCGCGTCCGAGCCCGACAACTTAACCTTTAAATTTTCGGCAACGTCACGGGCGACGTCGCTTTGCAACGTGACAAGGTTAGTCATCGTTTTGTTGTAGGTCTGCTTCCACAAAATGTTTTCCGTCTGGGCATCAACAAGCTCTACGTAGAGAACGAGGTCCTGACCGCGCTGTATGACGCGCCCATTTAATACCGCCTGGACGTCGAGCTCTTTGCCGACGGCCTTGGCGTCAACCTCCCGGCCCTTGTAGCGGAACACGGACGATCGGGCTTTAACGCTTAGGTTCGGGAGCCGCGACAAACTTTCAATGAGTGTTTCCGTCATTCCGTCCGAAAGATATTCGACATC
>DATLCA010000037.1:0-8800 GCA_035526605.1 Pyrinomonadaceae bacterium
CGGAGCAAGCCAACAAAAGCGCTAAAGAATTGAACCTTGATCAATCGAAATTCTTTGTTTCCGGCGATGATGCGGTTTTTGGCACGTGGACCGATCCAGTGGCGGGGGTTCAACGTTATTTCAGGAATATGGATCAAGCGCTACTTTCGATCACTTATATTCCGAAGAGGTTGGACAACGCCCGGCGTTGTAAGGGCTTTCCGCCTTTTGTTCCTGAAGCACAATATTACGCATACGAGAGAGAGCCTTTCAATGATCCAAAAGTGGGAAAAGACGGAGGTATGAATAGTCTTGTCGCAAGCCTCGTTAACTTGGTCTTTCAAGCGAAGGAATCAAAGGGCAAATACAGGCCTTACGTTCTCGTATACTTCGACAAGCACCTTCCGTACAAAACTTATAAATCAAGGCTCCGACAATTTCGCATATATGCGGATCGAATGGCTAAAAGAATAGGACAGACAATAGAAATCATTGAGGGTGGAATCAACTACCAAAACGGAGCAGAGTTTTACCTTCTGCCGCCCGACTGGAAACCTCCCGCTCCGGCACCGTCCCTTCCCAGCCCGCCGTTTATGGAATGAGCACACTCAATACGCCTCGCGGGATGCCGGCTGGGCCGGAGGGGCCCCAGGTCAGCTCATATACTCCTCGACTAAACAATTATGAAAACCTTACTCTCCGTCGTAATGGCGACCTGCGTTCTCTCAAACCTTTGTCTCTCCCAAACAACTTTTAGCGCCGAGTCTAAAAAATACATCGACTACAACGACCCTGTTACCGTTTTCAAGAATGCGCTTTTGATCGACGGGAAAGGCGGCCCGGCGAAACCGCGTCAGACCGTCATTGTTCGGAACGGCAAGATCGATTGGATCGGTGACGACGCAAAAGCGTCGGTGCCGGCGGATGGAAAAATAATTGATCTGAACGGCAAAGCACTTATGCCCGGCCTCGTGATGATGCATGAGCATTTGTACATATCGGCATTCTCGCTGGATCCTTTCTACCTCAACGTTCGACAATTGCCGTTGAGCTTCCCTCGCCTTTACCTCGCGGGCGGCGCGACGACCATTCGGACGACGGGCAGCGTCGAGCCGTATTCGGATCTTCGAATAAAGAAGGATATCGATCTCGGCTTGTTCCCTGGACCTTTTATCGATCTGACGGCGCCGTACATCGAGGGGAAAAATGCCCTATTCCCGCAGATGAAGGAAAACAAAACGCCGGAGGAAGCCGCAGCCTTTGTGAACTATTGGGCCGATCAAGGGTTCACATCGTTCAAGGCATACATGGGCGTCGATAAGCCGACGCTGAAGGCCGCGATCGACGCAGCTCATAAAAGAAAGTTAAAAATTACCGGTCATCTGTGTGCTGTCACTTACAGCGAAGCCGCCGAGTTGGGCATGGACAGTCTGGAGCACGGTTTCGGCGCGAGCACGGATTTCGTTGCTGACAAGAAAGAGAACGAATGCCCTTCAGACGTCGGTAATAAATCGATAGCAGATTTGGATATCCAAAGCGACCGGGTCAAACAATTGCTTCAGCGGTTGGTCAGTAAGAAGGTTGTCATCGATTCAACCCTCGCCGTATTCGAAGGCGTCGCGTCGGATGATGCTCTCGCGGCGATGTCCCCCGACACGAGAGATTCTTACTTGAAAATTTCCACGATCATGAAGTCGGCGAAACCTCCGTACGAGGATAAAGCCTTTGCAAAAATGGCCAAGATGGAAAAGATGTTCTACGACATGGGCGGCCTGCTCACGGCCGGTACCGACCCGACGGGCATCGGCGGAACATTGGCCGGTTACGGCAGTTGGCGGACGATAGAATTGCTCGTCGAAGCCGGCGGCTTCACGCCTCTCGAAGCGATAAAAATAGCAACGCTGAACGGAGCCGTCGCGCTCGGTCGCGATAAGAACATTGGAACGATCGAACGCGGAAAATCCGCCGATCTGCTGATCATCGACGGCGACCCGTCCACCAACATCAACGACATCAAAAAGGTTCAGTACGTTTTCCGAGACGGGGTCGGTTATAACTCGAAGAAACTGTTCGATTCCGTGAAGGGGAAAGTAGGCTTCAATTGAGCTTGTGAGGGACCTGGATGCATTAACCCGATCGCATTTAATGACAGGTTATCGCTGGTCGTGCAACACTATCCACTTAAAACTAACAACTATCCACTGTAGAATTTAAAGTCTTCTGAAGATCGTTTGTCAGTGGATATTCTCAGGGCTCTGTGCCCGCGCAAAAGTAAGCTCCAGTTCCCACAGGAACTTTGCCCGTCGTCGGCGGGCCAGGCACGGTAAGTTAAAAGTTTTATGAAAACAGTGGTGGTAATTCTGGGTCAAATATTTTTACTAAGCGCATTTGTGACGCACGCGCAGGAAGCACCTTTAGCGCAGAATGATGGTGTCGAACAGCGGAACTTGATAGACCTTTCGGTTCAATTGATGGGTGCCGTCGAGCGAAAGGACGGCGCGACGCTTGAGCGTTTAGTGGCGGAAGATTTCTTTGTTACGAGCCCCGGGGACCTTGCAACCGTCCCGCGTGCAGACTGGATCGCAAACTCTGTTTCGATGAATTGGGAGAATCCTGAATTTCGCAATTTCAGAGTTAATGTTTACGGTGACACCGCGATCGTGACATCGGTGATGCATTTTAAAGTCTCCGGCGGCAAAGCGCCTTTTCCAATTATCACGGACACTCAATTGATCGACGTTTGGAAACGACGCAACGGGCAATGGCAGATCGCGGCCCGGCATTTAGGCGCGTACTCGATCGGCGGTTATCTGCGGCTTGCGGCGGGATTCATCGTAGGTTTAGTTTTTAGTTTACTTATTTGGATACTTGTACGAATGAGGAGAAGATTCGCGACAAGAAAGAACGCCGCAGTTTAAGATTTCTAAGGCCTCGGCATTCAAGCTAAAACTCGGACGAAAGGCGTCGGCTAAAATACAAACAACAGGAGAAAAGTGAATGGCAAAGATAACAGGAATTGGCGGCGTGTTTTTCAAGAGCAAGGGAAAGGGTTCGGAGCTCTCGGCATGGTACGAGAAGAATCTCGGCCTGAGTCTCGAGAGCTGGGGCGGGGCAATATTGAACTGGCCCGACGACAAAGGACCGGACGGCGGCATGACGGTATGGAACGCCGCGGACCACGACACTAAATGGTTCGGCCCGAGCGAATCTTCGTTCATGATCAACTACCGCGTCGATAATTTAGATGAGCTGCTGGCGTCGCTGAAAGAAAACGGGGTCGAGATCATTAAAGGCCCGGACACCGACTTCAACGGAAAGTTCGCATGGATCATGGACCCCGACGGCAACAAGGTCGAGCTCTGGGAACCGATGGTCGCAGATGAGAAAGAATGAGCGGTGACCGCCTCCAAACGTACCGCCTGTGAGGCCGCCTCGGCCACGCACGAAACCAATAGGCGATCCAAAGGATCCCGAAGGCACGGACGAGCTTCCCACTTTCAAACCGAAACGAGCGGACTATGAGACACAAATTGGCTCCGGCACTCTTGATTGCGTCAATTTTTGTTTGGGGGATCTGGTGCGGCGGACAGGTTTTCAACGAGTTGATGACCGTCCCGAAATGGAGCGCATCACCACCCGAATCCTTGCGGGCTTACGACGCCCTCCCGACTAAAGGCGGTCTGCCGTTCTTCCCGCTTTTCAATCCGTTGTTCGTCGTGTTGGCGATCGGCGCCGCTATCGCAGCGTGGAAATCCGCCAGACGCGCGCGGGTCTGGCTCATGTTGTCCGCGGCGACCTCTGTTGTATTGTTTGTCTCATTGGTTTTTTATCTGGCGCCGCTCATCCAAAGTATGTTTCAGCACAGCATTTCAGGAGATCTGCCGGCTGCCGACATTGTTGCGGGTGTCGGGGAGTGGAAATTCGGCAATCGGATTCGGCTTGTGGTCGAGCTGGCCGGATTTGTGTTTTCGATCATCGCGTTGCGGGTTTGGTCGGATGAAAACTCGTCGGCTTAACTCGGGAACGCCAGCTAAGGCATAAAGCCTCGCGCGTAGCCCTCGAGCGATTCATCCGAAAAGGGGGCAAGCCCGGGAATGCTCTCGCACGCATTCCGGGGCTAATTTGCATTCGCACAGCTCTCATACAATACCCCCTTGCACACACTGCTATCATGAATTCATCTGAATTTTTCTGAGGACTTTCTTATGTCAGTCAACCGGATCAACAACGCGGACGTGCTCATCGACTTCCCCCAAAGCGCGTGCCCGAGGTGATAGTAATGAGCGTTTTATTCAAGAGTTGGTTACTCATTCTTTTTGTCTCGCCGTTTTGCTTCGGCCAGGATCCGATGCCAATTTTACGTTCGGGCTGGGAGCGTTCGATTCAGCGAGCCCCAAGACCGGAGGTTACCGCGGGCGGCCCGGTCAAAGAAGTCACCGCGGACACCAAGTATTTCGCCCGAACCGCCCGCGAGGCCCGGACGGATGTGCACATCGATCCGACCGAGAGCACGGTTACCGCCCGCAGCGCCGCCATGGACCGTGCGGTGCAGGAATCTCGTGCCCCGCAGGCTGACGACTTGCGCGGGTACTCGTACGGCGCGGAGGTTCGGAACGACAGCGGAAAGACCGCGGAGATATTGTTTTGGGAATACCGCTTCACAGAGATCGCGCACCCCGAGAATGTCGTCGTCAGGCAGTTTCTTTGCGGGGGAAAACTGAAGGCCGGGGAGAAGAGAATGCTGTCAGCGTTTAGCCTTCTTGGACCGAGTGAAACGATAACCCTCGAAAGCCTGGCGAAACCGGCGGGAAAATTGTTCAACGAAGAGGTGTACATCAACCGCATCGAGTTTTCCGACGGCTCCATATTGCAGCGTGACGATTGGAAGTACGCAGATGTTAAAGCAAGCGTCGTGCGGGCGACGTCGACGCCGTGGGGAAAAGAGGTATGTCGGCCTTTATAGCAGGTCCGCACTCCCCGACAACGATCCCGGGTTCCTTGCCTCAATCGACCGGCAGACGTAAGAATCGAAGGAGGTAATGCCTCCGACACGAAAGACAATCCGATCCGCCTCCCCGCCCGAAGGCTTTCGTTACGTGAAAAATATCATCACGCCGGATGAAGAATCGGAGCTCGTCCGACACATCGAAAAGCTTCCGCTAAAAGAATTCGAATTTCAGGGATACCTCGCCAAGCGGCGAACGGCCTCGTTTGGATGGCATTACAAGTTTGGGGAAGAGGCCCTGGAAAGAGCCGAACCCATCCCGCATTTTCTAATACCGCTTCGCGATCGCGCCGCCGCATTTGCCGATCTCGGTCCCGACGATCTGCCGCACGTGCTTGTTACCGAATACAGTCCCGGAACCCCGATCGGGTGGCACCGCGACAAGGCAGTATTCGAAGATGTGATCGGTGTTTCACTTTTGTCCCGATGCCTCTTCCGGCTTCGCCGCAAAACGCCCGGAGGGTGGGAGCGTTACACGCACATTCTCGAGCCGCGTTCCGGCTACCTCCTTCGAGCCCAGGTTCGCGGCGATTGGGAACACAGCATTCCCGAGGTCGACGCACTTCGTTATTCGATCACTTTCCGCAGTCTGCGATAGCTCGCGAGTTGGGTTACAATTCTCGCAAATACACTTCCTTTGAATACGTCCCGTCAAAACTTAATTCGGATTCTGCAGAACGCTTACTCGGGTGAGATCGCTGCAGCGTACGCGTACCGCGGTCACTGGAAGTCGCTCAAAGACTCCGCGGAAAAGGAGCGGATCAAACAGATTGAGGCTGAGGAATGGGACCACCGGCGCCGCGTCGGGGAGTGGCTCGAGAGGCTCGGCGCAAAGCCGCGACGCGGACGCGAGAAAGTTTTCTGGACGATCGGGAGGACGCTGGGGTTGACGTGTCACCTGTCGGGGTGGTTCATGCCCATGTACTTTGCGGGGCGGCTCGAAAGTCAGAATTCTGTCGAGTATGAAGACGCTGCCGTATTTGCAAAAGAACTAAAGATGCATGATTGCGTCGACGACCTTCTGGACATGGCGCGGGTCGAGGTCGAGCACGAGCTCTTCTTCCGCGAGGTGGTTACGGGCCATCGTCTTTTGCCGGTGATGAAAAAGGTATTTCGTTGGAGTTGAAAAGATATATGAATTGCGAAGATCTTTAGCCGGCGGGAAATAAGTCTCTTACAAATTGCCAGCGTCCTAGGACACGTCCTAGGAATAGCCTCCACCGCTTTTTCAATTGCCTTGGTCTTCAGACGGAGGTCGAATTGGCGAAGCGAGGCTTTAGCCGAAAAAAGAAAATGCAGATTCCGCAGTACTTCAGCTAAAACCGTTTTGAACCAAGCCGCTTTTTAATTTCGGCTAAAGCCGCCGACGGTGCAGCCTAACCTCGGTCTAAAGACGCAGGCGATTGATAGGAAGATTTCAAACGCTGTTTGCGGTAAGCAGCCTTGTCGCCGACGGACTATCCTAGGGCAGGATCAAGCTGTGGCTCCTCGGGATTTCCGGAACCAATCCACAAACTTCGGAATCCCAAATTCGATCTTCGTACTAGGTGCGTAGTTCAACAGCCGCTTGGCCTTCGAGATGTCAGCGAACGTGATAGGCACGTCGCCGGGTTGCATAGGCTGCCGGTCAATGACCGCTTTCACTCCGAGGTTTTCTTCGATCAATTCCACCAGACGTTTCAGCTCGGTCGTCTCCGATTCCCCCAGGTTGAAGACCTCATGCATCGCCCCGTCGTAATCGATCGCGGCCCGCACGCCCTGAATAATGTCGTCGATATAGGTGTAGTCCCGGCGAGTCGTCCCGTCGCCGAATATCTGGATCGGCTTCCCTTCGCTGATCAGCTTCGTGAACTTATGGATCGCCAGATCGGGACGCTGCCGCGCTCCGTAGACGGTGAAGAACCGAAGGCAGACCGTTCGGATGTCGAACAAGTGCGAGTACGTGTGACATAGAAGCTCGCCCGCGGCCTTCGTCGATGCGTAGGGTGAGATGGGCTGATTGATACGGTCGTCTTCGGAAAACGGGACTTTCGAATTGACGCCATAAACCGAGCTCGATGATCCGAAGACGAACTGCTTTATCTCGAAGTCGCGGGCCAGCTCGAGCAGGTTTAGCGTACCGTTTATATTCGTTTCACTGTAAAGCTTCGGGTGACAAAGCGACGGACGGACGCCGGCGCGGGCTGCCAGGTGAACGATGCAATCGAATCTCCGGCGGTCGAACGCCTCCCGCAGTTTTTCGCCGTCGCGGATGTCCAGCTCGATGAATTCGAATTCGGGATTCTGTTTCGCCGACTCGAGATTCGCCCGCTTTATTTCCGGCAGGTAGAAGTCATTCAAGTCGTCGACCACCGTCACGTGCGAGTCGCCTTCGACGAGCAAAGCGTCAACTAGATGCGAGCCAATAAATCCGGCGCCGCCTGTTACCAAAATATTTCTTTTCACGATTTACCGATGATCAGGGCCAATAGCAGAATATCTCAATCAATGACCGCAAAGTAACATGTTCGGCCGCCGGGTTGCAAAATCACTAGTTCAGGAACCGCTGTCTCGCGTGATAACGATGGAGTATTTCCTCCAGAAAGCCCTCGTATGAAAACGTCGCGAGGTCGTAGTCCGGTTTCAGTTTGTACATGAGCGGCAACGCGATCCGCCAGGCCATCCAAATCCGCTGCCGGTCCGTTAGGTCCCACCGGCGCCGGAGAAAACTTTCGATGACCTCGATCTCGGGATCCGACAGGATCATGACGTTCGCGTTGAACTCGGTTCTTTTTTGAACACGCCTCAGCGCGGCGTCGGCGATGGGATTCGAAAATGTCTCGTCGAATGTCGGGGCCTCGTCGGTGCGCTCCCGGATGACCACGGTTCCCGCAAATATGTCGCCCACCCGCTGGTCGCGATTGCTCAGAAAAATCACTATCAGGCCGACGGAATATATCGGCACGAGAAACCCAGGTGTGGCGTCGAAAACGCGGAGCAGATTTCGTGCGATCGCTTCCCAAAGAGTGATCGGGCGGCCGTCTTCCCGAATAACGCGCAGCTTCAGAAGGCGCTTGCCCGGAGTTTGGCCGTCCCACAACCATTCGAAGAAAATGAAATAGCCGGCGAAAAGCAAAAACAGAATGAAGATCATCACCGCGATCATCCACTTCGGGGCCTCGCGCTGAAGTCCCTCAATGACTCCGATCTCTCCGCCGAACCCGGCTAGAGAAAGAAATATCCAGACGACCGCGATGATCAAGAAATACTGTATAAAATGGTCGATGGCCGCCGCCAGAAAGCGATTCCCGATCGAAGCGAGCGCGAACGCGAGGGGCACGCGTTCGGGCGTTTCGATGACGAGCATCTCTTCGGTTTCGATTATTGCTTCAGGCATTTTCGCTCCTAGCATAACGCGAGGAAGGGAGTTGTCGGTAGTCGGTAGTCAGTCGTCAGTTGTCGGTCGTCAGCAGCAGCCGTGGACTGGGGACGCTTGGGGTAGTCGTTCGACAACTGAAGACCGCAAGTGGCAACCGACGACTGACAACCGACAACCGACAACTGACAACCGACGACCGACGACAGATCAGTGGCGACCGACGACTGACAACCGACAACCGACAACCGACGACCGACGACTTTCCTCTTGTCATCCTCGGCCCGGGTTCCTATACTTGTTCGAGGCAGGCCGGCTTGCCGTGGGAGAAAGAGATTGCAGCCAAAAGTTCACCGAGGTCAAGTAAATTCGAAGGGCTTCCGATTCGCTATCGTCGTCAGCCGCTGGAATGATTTCCTCACGTCTAAACTGCTCGACGGAGCCCTCGACGCGTTGGAAAG
>DATLCA010000038.1:0-9012 GCA_035526605.1 Pyrinomonadaceae bacterium
CGCCACGAACCGGTAGCCGCGCCGCGACACCGTCTCGATGTACGGCGTCTCGTCGTCGGCCCCCAGCATCTTGCGGATGGTGGCGACGTTTACGCTGAGGTTCGCTTCTTCCACGAAGCTGTCCGGCCACACCTTGGCGAAGATCTCGTCTTTCGAGACCGTTTCGCCGTGGTTCTCGACAAGCATGACTAGAATTTCGACGGCCTTCGGCGTGATATTGATGATCGTCTCACCCTGAGACAAAACGCCTCTCGCCGCATCAAGTCGAAAATCTTCAAACTCGTAAAACTGCTGACCGTCGTTTCTCATGCGCGGGATTTACCGAATGCGTTGGAGGACAACAAGTTAACAAAACGTTCATGAAAAATAAAGAAAAATTCGACACGTAATAAAGGACTGGCCCTGCTCGCAGCCACTAACCTTGCTATCGGAGCGGAGCCTCGGACGAAGCGGTCGGGGCTTCGGTGGTTTTCGGAGATGCAGATTATGCGATCACAAACTCAGACAGACAGGCGAAGGGCGTTGCCGTCCCATTTAAGCAAAAAGATTTTATCGGCCTTGCTGTTTACTACCCTTTTCGCAATCACGCTCGCCGGTCGGGACGCGTTCGGCCAGGCGGCCGGCGCCCATCCGGAGAACATCCGGCAGGTTTCCGCCCCGTTGCCTAAGCTGGCTCTGACCGAGGCCGCAAACGACGTGAAGCCCGGCGTTCTGTTTCGCAAGGTCGTTCTGGGAATCACGAATTGGGAGAAGTATCCGGCAGACATGTTCAAGGCTCAATCCGGGACGCGATTGCCGGATAACCCGTGCTCGCAAACATCCTCGCGAATCGTCGTTTCGGTTTACAGCGCGCGAGGCGACCTGCTCGCGGGCTGCATCGGTGTGCCGACGCCGTCGGACCTCGGAAAGTTCGGGTTTCGGATTTACAAGGGCAAACCTGTTCCGGAATTTGTCTATGCGGTTCTCAATGACCGGCTCACGGGCGCCGCTTATCGCTCCAACCTTGTTTCGCCATCGAATGGCGGGACGAAGTAGATCTCGATGAAAAGCAATAACAAAGGAGAATTATGAAATACCTCAGTGCGATGTTTTTTCTGTTGCTTCTAAGCACTTTCGCTGGTGCTCAGGAACTTGGCAAACGCAACTTCATTAAGCCGCCGGGTTCGGTAAGTGGGGAAATCTTTATCAACAATCTCGCAGGTAACGGCCTCGACGCATTCACCTGTTCGAACCTCGTCGTCAGTGTCGGGAAACTCGGCGGAGGCTGGCAGAGAAAGACCAGAGCGACCGGTAACTTTTCGCAACGGCACTGCATGTTCGTCGTACCCTCGGTCCCCGCCGGCGAATCGTTTGTTGCCGTTCTTAATGCCCGGATGCCGAGCTGCGATCAGAAGTCGTTCGAGACTACCACGTCGTTCGCAATGACGCTGAAACCGGGAGAGGCAATGGAGTACAACTTTTCGGTCTCCAAGATTAGCTGCCAAAACGTTAAGTGATTTTATGAAATTAATTACTTCTTCATCGATGTTGTTGGTGATGTTCACCTCAGCTGTTACGGTCGAAGGAACAGTTGATAGAGAGCTATCTAGTCGCGGCGATCCGCAGGATGTCACGATCACGTGTCCCTCGTCGGTTACTTATGAGCTGCGGTCCATTGATGGTTGGAACTCGGGAATGGACGGGATGAAACGAATCGCTTTCGAGAGCGCTTCGGCTCAGGGGCGCACGATCTTCTGTACTTACGAAGTGAATAACGGATTAAATCGTGTGTCGGCGACGCTGCAAAAGCCGATGCCGCTCGGCTTAGTTTGCGCCGTTTATATCGCCGGCAGCAAAAGCCGATCGTTCGTGTGCAGGCGGCCAATCCCGCTTACGATCAAACCAAAATCAAATTAGCGGTTACGCCAGCATCTTCTCGATCACTGCGTAGCTGGCGTCAATCGCTTCGGAAAGTTTTGCCGGTTCCGTGCCGCCGCCTTCGGCCATGTCCGGACGGCCGCCGCCTTTGCCGCCGACGATCGGGACGATCTCTTTTATAACGTTGCCGGCTTTTACCTTTCCGGTCAGATCGTCCGACACGCGGACGATGATGCTGACTTTGCCGTCGGCTTCGCGACCGAGAACTATCACTCCCGATTTCAAACGTGCAAGAAGCGTATCCGATAATTGCCGAGCGCCGTTTCCGTCCAGCCCGTCGACGATCTTGCCCAATACCTTTACACCGTTCACGTCGCGAGCTTCATCGCCGTTAGACGATGCATTCCCGATCGCACCGGTCGCGATCTTTAGCTTGAGATCGTCCATCTCCTTCCGCGTCCGCTTCAGCTCTTCCTGAAGACGCTCGATCGCGTTCGGGAGATTGTCTCGCTGCGTCTTCAACGCGCCGAGGCTTCGGTCTATCAGCCGCTCGTCTTCGCGAAAACGTTCGAACGCGTCAAAGCCGGTGATCGCTCGAATCCGCCGCACGCCGGAGGCTATCGCTTCGTCCGCCGTGATCTTGAAAGATCCGATATCGCCGGTCGCTCTGACATGTGTTCCGCCGCACAGCTCTTTCGAGAACACTCCGTCGCCGACGCTGAGCACCCGGACGTCGGAGCCATACTTCTCACCAAACAGCGCCATCGCACCGCCGCTCATGGCTTCCTCGATCGCCATGACGTTCGTCGTCACCGGTTGGTTCTCAAGGATGTACCGATTGACGAGATCTTCGATCTCGACGATCTGTTCTTCCGTCATGGGCTGGTAATGGGTGAAATCGAATCGCAGATAATTCGGCGCAACCACCGACCCGGCCTGTTTCACATGCGTCCCGAGAACTTCCCGAAGCGCGGCGTGAACCAAGTGTGTGGCTGTGTGATTTCGCCGCGTCGCATCGCGCTTATCTGAATCGACGAGGGCCGTTACTTTATCTCCGACTTTTATCGCGCCGCTCTCCACTTTCGATTTATGGAGGATCAAGCCCGAGACCGGCGAAAAAGTATCAACGACATTAATCTTGGTTACGGTGTCGGCATCGGTATCGGCAGAACCGCCGGCCCTATTTCCCGTTCCTACAAGAATACCCGTGTCGCCGACCTGGCCGCCGGCCTCGGCGTAGTAAGGGGTCTCTTTCAAAACGATCAACCCTTCGTCGCCGGCGTTGAGGGAATCTATTTCGCTGTCGCCCTTAACGATGCCGACAACTTCGGTCTCTTCGAGACGTGTAGCGTCGTAGCCATGAAATTTTCCCGGGCCGACCTTATCCAGCATCTCTGCATAGATGGGGCTTATCTCGGATTTGCGTTCCGTGTGCCCGATGCCGGATTGCCTTTGAGCGGCTTGCAGCGCTTCATCGAATCTCGAGTTGAAATCGTCTTCCTCAAACGTAATTCCCTTTTCTTCAAGGTAAACCCTGATCAGATCCCGCGGCGTCCCGTAGGTGTCATAAAGCTTGGCGATGTCGGAAAAGAGTGTCTCCGAAGACAAGCCGAGCTCGTCGAGTTTCTTCAGCCCGACAGTGACCGTGTTGCCGAATCTCTCTTCCTCGAGCCGGACCATCTTGCCGATGAATTCGCGTTGGGCTTCAAGCTCCGGATAAGCGGAGTGCATCTGATCGATGACGAAATCGCAAACTTTGTAGAAGAACAGATCTTTCAAACCAAGATGCTCACGGCCGTGATAGATCGCGCGGCGCATGATCTTCCGAAGGACGTAGTTGCGCCCCTCGTTGCCCGGCAGGATGCCGTCCGCGATCGAGAACGCAGTCGATCGAGCGTGATCCGCGACGACACGGCAGGCGAACTGTTGAGTTTCGGAAAGTGAATCGTAAGAGCTCATTAGTGCGATTGTATACAAGTCAGAACCGGGAGCGGAAGCGACCGGGATTGTTTCGGGTTAAATTTCTCAGGTCGTTAAGCGACCCGTCTTCGACCGGCCGTTTCGGTCGAAGGCCGCGGGCTGAACGGCCATTTTAATTACTGCCGCTTCGCGATCCCGCCTAACAGATGCAATCCCACGCCGGCGAGCGCCGTATAAATTCCGTATCGACTAATGTCGGAAAAATGCTGCAGCGAATACGTCTCTGTGACGAACGCCCAAACAAGCAGCACGCTCGACGCCGTCAGCATTAGCGATCCCGAGTATTGCAGCAGCCTTTTCGCCGCTTCCGAGCTCATCCGAATGTATGTGCCCAAGGTAAGGTGGATCAACGATGAGAACAAGATGTAAATGTGCCGCGAGCGCATCAGCAGACGCAGCTCCTGCGGGATATCGCCCTTGTCCGGGAAATCGATGCGCATGAATTTCCCCGTGGTCACGAAAACCACAAACATCAGTAACCCGATGATGAGATGAAACCAGAACACGAGTTTGTAAAGGGAAAGGCACCTAATTATTATTTTGAAGTCTTCCGAAATCAAACCAGCGAGGTAAGTTGATGAAAGCCGCGATCGTAGTCCTCATCCTCATCGTCATGGCCGCAAGCGAGTACAAAATTTATTCACAGGCGGAAAAGTTCAAAAGGTTCGACGCGGTATTTCAAAAAGAGCTCGCCGATGCCGGGATCGTGGGGAGCAGTTTTGTTTTTCTCAAAGACAACAAGATCTTGTTCGAGCGCCATTACGGATCGGCAAATCTGGAAAAGAAACAGCCAGTCGATGCGCAGACGATTTATCACTGGGCGTCGAACACGAAACAATTCACAGGCATCGCTATCATGCAGCTGCGCGATCGCGGTTTGCTGAAGCTGGATGATCCGGTCACAAAATATCTGCCCGAGCTCCGCGATGTTCACAACGGCTTTGGCTCGATGGACGACATAACTATCCGCCATTTGATGACGCACTCGGCAGGCTTTCGAAATCCAACATGGCCGTGGGACGAAGGAAAAGATTGGGAACCCTTCGAGCCGACGGAATATAACCAGCTCGTCGCGATGTTTCCGTTCACGGAAATATTGTTCAAGCCCGGCAGCAAATTCAGCTACTCAAATCCGGGGATCATTTTTCTCGGACGTATTATCGAAAAGCTGACCGGCGACGATTACGAAGTCTACGTCGACAAGAATATCCTCAAGCCGCTTGAGATGTACTCGAGCTATTTCGACGCGACGCCTTATCACCTGCTCAAGTACCGTTCGCATTCCTACTACATGCGCGACGGCAAGCGCACCGAGGGCCGCTTCGACGCGAACACCGGGATCACGGTGTCGAATAGCGGATTGAATTCACCGATCGCCGACATGGTGAAGTATCTGAATTTTTTGATCGGCGCTCAAAGCATCCCTCCTGCGGTAGGAGGGGTGGCAGCCGCTTCGGCTGACGGGGTGATGAAAAAACAGCGGGCGGTTTACGACGGCATTCTCAGGCGCTCGTCCCTCGAAGAAATGTGGAAACCCCAACTACCAACCGCCATTGACGCAAACGGCAACAACGGATTCACCACCGATATCGGCCTGATCTATTTTCTTAACCGGCGTGAAGGGCGAACTTTCCTCGGACACGGCGGGGATCAAAACGGGTTCATCAGCTATATCGATTTCGAGCCTGCTTCACGCCAGGCATCGATAATAATCTTCAACACGAACGTGATTTATCCCGATGGAACGCCGGCGGAAAAAGATGTGGTGAGCCGGTTGCGCAATGAGGTGCGCAAATTGTATTGAGCGTCCAGATTGTTTTGCCCCGCGAAGGATGCGACAAGAGCTCATCAAGGAACTAGACCGACGCGACGCATCAGGTCGGCAAATCGTGGATCGCCCCGAAGAGGGTCGAAGATGGGCTCGACTTTCAAAAAACGTAGTTGCCAGGCCCGCTGTTCGAAGGCCTTGTCCAGCCACTCAAACGCCCGGTCATTTTCGCCAAGTGCGATATAGATCATTGCCGTTTCAACTTGAGAGACCGGCTGCTTATTTGTTTGAGAATCGAATTCCCTAAGAATCGCTCGCGCCGCGTTGGTGTTCCCGGCCGACGCATATGCGTATCCGAGAAGCGCGCGCATGCTCGGGTTTTGATCCGATAGTTTGGCGACGGCCTGCAGTTCGGCAATACCTTCCTGTTTCTTTCCCTGCTGGACGTAAACGAAGCCGAGAAACAAGTGCGCGTCTAGGGCGTTCGGGTTGAACTCCAACGCCTTTTGAAGTTCCGCGGCCGCTTCATCGAAATGGCGCGCTCGATACAGAGCCAATCCGACATGTGCGTCAGCATTCGATGACAGCGGGTCAAGCGACTGCGCCCGCCGCGCTTCGTCAACGGCTTCGTCGTGTTGCCCCATCCGCGAGAGGTGTTCCGAATACCAGTAACGCGCGACAAGATAATTCGGATTCAGCTCGATTGCTCTCTTGAAATGTTTCTCGGCAGCTGTCCAGTCCCAGTAGTAATCGTCGAGCACGGCGGCAAGCGAGGTGTGAGCTTCAGCGAGAGCGTCATCGTACGCAAGCGCCTTTTCCGCGGCCGCGCGCGCTTTCGGATGTGAATCCTTCAACGGCCAGAATCCGTAGCTGCCGAGAAGATTGTACGAATCCGCGAGACCGGCGTACGCGAGGGCATAATCCGGGTCCGTCTCGATTGCCTGTTTATAAAAGTCGAGGCTTTTCTGCAGCCCGTCGGGCGTCAACTTATTCCAAAAGAACCGACCTTTCAGATAGAGATGGTAGGCCTCCGTGTTCGCGGTATATTTTTTCGTCAGTTGATTTCGTTCCTCTCCGCTCAGCTGCAAAGCCAGCGCCGCAACTATTTTTTGAGCGATAGAATCCTGAACCGAGAAGATATCCGTAAATCTTTCGTCGAAGGTCTCGGCCCACAGCGTCGTGCCGTCCTCCACTCGTACAAGCCGCGCTGAAATCCTAATGCGATCGTCGGTTCGCTGGATGTTGCCGTCGAGCACCGATTCCACTGCTAGTTCGCGACCCGCCGCCCGCGCGTCCTGTTCGAGATCCGAGTATCGCCGCACGGAGCTTATAGGCCGCACCACGATCTGCCGAAGGCGACTAAGTCCGGAGATAAGCGTGTCGCTCATCCCCAATTCGAGCGCCTCGTCTCGGTTTGCCGCCACTAGCGGTTTGAAAGGAAGCACCGCGATCGACTGCGCTCCTGCAGGCGTTCCAGACGGCTGCGGCGGGCCGGAATACCAAATGTAGAAGAGAAGGCCGAGGGCACCAAGGACCGTGAGCGCCACGATCAAAGATCGCCCCCTCCACGGTCGCGGAGCTGTGTCCGGCATCGGTGTCGCGATCGGCTGAGCTGCATTCACCCCTGCCCGTATCCCGTCCGCCGAAATATGACCAGGAGATTCTTCAGGAGAAACCGGCCTCTCTTCTGTTTCGACAGCCGTACTGGATCCCGGTGCGCCCGGTGGTACCTGAACATCTCCCGCCTCGACTCTCTCGACCCTGGCGACAAAGCGGTAGCCACGTCCCGAAACGGTCTCGATAAACTTCGGCGTCTTACGGCTGTCGCCCAATGCCTGTCGGATCTTGGAAATGTTGTCAGCGAGGTTGCCTTCTTCGACGAAAGCGTCCGCCCAAAGCATTTCCATCAAACGGTCTTTCGCCAGAAGATGACCGGCATTCTCGACGAGCAGGGAAAGCGTCTCGAACGCCTTTGGCTTTAGGGGGACCACCTTGCCCGCGCGCGTCAGCCGCTGCTCGATCGGATCCAGCCGGTACTCATCGAATTCGAAAAAGTATTTCTGATTTTCGCCCATAAACCCGGACTCAAACGCGCCTAGAACTTTCCGAGAAATATCCGAGAACTTTCAGAGGACTTCACGAACGCCCCGAAAGTATAGTCCACCTCGGACAAGACATGGTTCCTTAAATAACCAGGTTGCGAAGACCGAACTTAACACACCGCGGAAGCCCGGCCGAAAAAACGGCAACGGCCCACGCAGGAAAGAAGTAGTTTCAGGCTTTAATCGTCGCCGGCCCGCAAGCACGCAAACGGTGACATCGATGAAAGGATCGCGCATTCGGCGCGGGTCAAATTAAAGAAAGGAGAAAAAACAAAATGTTTACCAAAAAGATCTTTATCGCGTTATTCATCGCCGCAATTGCAGCGATCACGGCGGCTGCCCAGACCAACCCACCGCAGTGGACCAGTCCAACCGGCAGTTGGGAGGGTGTTGTGACTACCATCGGCCCCGGGCCTGCTCCCTTCAGAGTTTTGATGAACTTTACCGCGGACGGCGGCTTTGTCGCTAGCGGTGACGGTGACGCAGCTGCCAGCCCCAGCGGCAGTCCGCAGTTTGGCGTGTGGCAACGAATCGGCGATAGAAACTCGAGAACCTATGCCGTGACATTTCGGCAGATTTTCTACAACCCGGATTCGAGTTCGGCCGGCAGCGCGAGGATGCAGCAGACCGTGACCCTGAACGCCTCCGGCGACACCTGGAGCGGCCCATTTGTCGTGAAGATATACGCACCAGACGGGACACTCGTATTCACCTCAAGCGGAACGGCCACGGCAACACGGATACAGTCTGAACCACTACTCTAAGCCTCGGAACGTGGGCCGGCCAGGCGCCGGCCCACCACCCGCACGCGAGGGTATTAACCATCCGTGTCCTACTTTAAGCGAAGAAAGGGATCCATGCGTTGAAACTTATGGACACTGTCGTTGAGGAAACGCGATGCAATGGTTAGCTGCGCTGCGCCGGTAATCCCGCAATAATTCGGCGTGAGACGAAGCGTCGTTTTGCATGATGTCGTGGAAATTTTTGAATGGAAGCGTTGGTCCAGAAACGAAGCTTCAATTTAGCTAACTCCACCGCGCGGGTTCCAGCTTCCCTGTAGCTTTCTCAGCAACACAATCTGCCCTCCGTGATGTGCGTTGTGAGCGTTGATGTTTGCGATCAGTTTGCTCCACTTCATCTCATTATTCGGCGGGGCGAGCTCTTTCAATTTCGATTTATCCGCGCTAGACAAAACCTCCCGCCATTCGGTCATGATCGCATCGAAGCGGGCGGCTTCGGCTTCCCAACTTTCGGCCTCACCCTTATCAAACGTTTCATCGTTGTCCGCGATCTTGTATTCGTAAT
>DATLCA010000039.1:0-2081 GCA_035526605.1 Pyrinomonadaceae bacterium
CGGGTACCGGCCGCAGTTCTACTTCCGCACCACGGACGTGACCGGGGTCGCGAACCTGCCCGCGGGGGTCGAGATGGTGATGCCGGGCGACAACATCCAGATGGAGATCACCCTGATCGCACCCATAGCGATGGAGAAGGGATTGAGATTCGCGATCCGGGAAGGCGGCCGCACCGTCGGGGCCGGCACCGTCTCGGAAGTGATGGAATAAGTTTGGAGTCCCGCCTTTAGGCGGCAGGCTGTTAGAAGAGGCCGCCTAAACGCGGGACTCAAAACAAAGATATGCTAAACGAAAAAATTCGCATCAAGCTGAAAGCCTACGACCACCGCGTGCTCGACCAGTCGACACAGGAGATCGTCGATACGGCGAAGCGTACGGGGGCGAGGATCGCAGGACCGATCCCCCTACCCACGATCAAGAATAAGTGGACGGTTCTTCGTTCGCCGCACGTCGATAAAAAATCGCGTGAGCAGTTCGAGATCAGAACGCACAAGCGTTTGATGGACATTCTCGATCCGACGGCGGAAACGGTGGACGCGTTGATGAGACTCGACCTTCCGGCCGGCGTCGACGTAGAGATCAAGGCATTCGGTAGAAGCTAAGGGAATTTGCGATTTGCGATTGCCGATTTGTGATTGACCGAACGGTCAGCAAATCTAAAATCGCAACTCGAAAATCGAAAATTATGATTAGCGGAATCATTGGTAGAAAACTTGGAATGACGCAGATCTTCGCGGAGGACGGAACGGTAACGCCGGTCACCGTGATCAAGGCGGGGCCTTGCGTCGTTGTCCAAATGAAAAGCGCGGCGGGCCGTGACGGCTACAACGCGGTTCAGCTGGGGCTTGTCGAGGACGCACCCATTCGCCTGAAGAATGTGACGAAGCCGCTTCGCGGACATTTCGAGAAAACCGGCGGTGGTATTCCCCCGACCCGCATCTTGAGAGAGTTGCGTCTGACGGACGAGCCCGAAGCGGCGATCGGCGATCAGGTCAAGGTCGACGTCTTTGCCGACGGCGACAAGATCGAGGTCGTTGGCAAATCGAAAGGACGCGGCTTCGCGGGAACGGTAAAGCGTCACAACTTTGCACGCGGTCCGGAGTCGCACGGTTCGATGAACGTTCGCGCTCCCGGTTCGATCGGCCAGTCAGCGTACCCGTCACGCGTTATTAAAGGAACGCGCTCGTCCGGACACATGGGCGACGCACGTGTGACCGTTAAAGGTTTGACGGTTGCCCGCGTCGATGCCGAGAACAATCTGTTGATGGTTCGCGGTGCGGTGCCCGGAGCGAACGGAAGTTTGGTTATTGTTAAGAAAAGCTAAGAAGTTTCGCGTTCCGAGTTTCGCGTTTCGAGTAGAAACCCGGAACTCTAAACCCTGAACTCGAAACTCGAACGGAGTGAGATTATGCCTACCGTAAAGGTTCGCAATTTGAAGAATAAGGAAGTCGGCGAAGTAAGTCTGGCTGATGCGGTGTTCGGCGTTGAGCTGAACGAATCGTTGATCCACGCTGCGTTGATGAACTACCAGGCAAACGGCCGGCAGGGAACTTCCGCGACAAAAACTCGCGGAAACGTTTCGGGTTCGGGCCGAAAGCTTTGGAAGCAGAAAGGCACCGGCCGCGCACGTATCGCGTCGCTTCGCTCGCCGTTGTGGAAAGGCGGCGGCAACGTCCACGGACCGCAGCCGCGCGACTGGTCATACAAGATGCCGAAGAAAATGCGCCGCGGTGCTTTGCGTTCGGCTCTTTCGGAAAGGCTTCGCGAAGGGAACGTGATCATCATCGACGAGTTGGGTTTCGCCGCTCCGAAGACAAAGGATTTTCTCGAAGCGATTGGTACCTTGGGCTTGATTGAAAATGGCAAGCGTGCAAAGACGCTGATCGTAGATTCGCTCGACAATTCAAATCTGGTTCTGTCGTCGCGTAACGTCGAAAAGACGAAAGTTACCAACAGCTTCGGCCTGAACATCTACGACATTCTTTATCACGAGAAGCTTCTGATCTCGAAGACGGCGGTGGAAGAGTTGAATCGACTTCTCGATCCGAATGCGGAGGGTGCCTCGATGGAAGAAGCTCCC
>DATLCA010000040.1:0-14972 GCA_035526605.1 Pyrinomonadaceae bacterium
TCCGACCTCTGCCGCGTACTACATACTAAACAGTAACGGCTTCACGGCGCGCGTGGAGGCATTTGGTCAGACCGGCGACGATCCGACGGTCGTCGGAGACTACAACGGCGACAACAAAGCGGACCTGGCAGTGTATCGCAGTGGCGCCTCCGCCGGGCAGCCAAGCTTCTGGTATTACCGGACCACCGCGAACGGTCCCGTGAACGTTGTGCGGTGGGGAGTCAACGGCGACACACCCGCTCCGGGCGACTACGACGGGAACGGCAGCAACGATTTCTGCGTGCAGCGTGACGCAGGCGGCGGAGCGGCCGCATTCTGGCTCGCACTGAACGGACCCGGAACGGTCTCGGTCACCACTTTCGGATTCCCCACCGATGTGGTCGTGCCGGGCGACTATGACGGCGACGGGAAGACGGACCTTGCGGTTACGCGGGCGAGTGGCGGCCAGATGATCTGGTACTGGCTGGCGAGCGGAAACGGGACGCTCCAGGGCGGCGGATTCGGTCTCATAGCGTCAGATTTAGCCGCGCAAGGCGACTATGACGGTGACGGTAAGACCGACCAGGCAGTCTGGCGTGGCACAACCGGAACCTTCTGGGTGCGTAGGAGCGGTACGGGAGCGTTAAGTACATTCCAGCTCGGCGCCCCCGGGGACTACCCGGTCGCGAACTTTAATGTTCACTGAGAGCGTGAAATAAAGAGCCGCCGTGCAAAAAGGCACGGCGGCTCAAGATAGGAATGGCTGCGGTTGCTCCGCAGCCATTTTTTTGCCCAACGTCACTGAACGTTCTTGTCGTATATGTCGTGAAGGACCTCCGAGATCGACTGCCGATCCACGAACGGGTCCCGCTTCGAATGCTTTTCCGATGCGCCGTTAGAATTAGAACTGGTCACACTTCCGCTTTGATCGACTTCCGCCGTTCCATCATCAACTACGGAGAAAGACGCGTCCCGCATTGTCGCACCCGCTGATTCGTAACCATGTCCGTCCGCCTCCACCGGCTCCAAAGCTTTGAGCGGCTCGACGACCACGGGTATCGCGGCAAACTGCTGCCGACTTTCTTCCAACAAAGTTTTTGCCCGCAACTTCCTCGCCCTTTCGAGAGCACGTACCGCAGCCGACGTAAGCGGAGCTTCCGTGGGCTCCCGTTCTATCTTCCGCAAAACCCTTACGTAACTCTGCAGCTCGGGTGACGGCGAAAGAAAAGACTTTTCATCCGATGACGAGTTCTCGACAACGTATGTCAAATTTGTGATCGCTGCTTTGTGGTTTCCCACTCTGTTCTGCAGAGCGCCGAGCGTGAAGTGAACCAGCGGCGGAGCCGATTTCATTCGGCGAACAATATCTTCCCCGCGCCTGATCACCTCGTTGAGCTCGAACCCATACCATCGACGTTCGTCGTCACGCAGCATCTCATTCGCTGTCAGATAGAACTCGAAGATCTCTCTCGTCTCGCTGCGCGAGCCGGACGAAAACATCCGCAGCAAAAAATAAGCGAAGATGCCGAAGAAGAAAATTACAAAGATCGGGAACTGCGCAACCCAAAGCATGGACGCGACGACCCCAAAGGCGACCAGGTATTGTCCCCTGTCTTTTAGGCCCCCTCCGTCCCGTTTTTGAAGCTGCGTGTCGCTCACGTTAATTCAATTTCCAGCATACCGTCGAGAGTTACTCCGCTCGCCGCTCGCCTTATACCTGACCTGCTTTTGTTTCTTCAGACTTCCCGTTAGAAGTTTCCGTTTTATGCTCGGCGGGCCGCGCTGCCTCTTTCTCCCGCTCCTCTTTTTTGAATCCGAATTCCGCCATCACGTCCATCACCTTTTCCCCGATCTTGAACGGCGAGTTGATGATAAATGAAACGGTCTCGCCGAACGCTATCGTTTCGAGTTGAACCAAACTGGCGATCTTCTTTTCAAGCGGCATTTCGGCAAATGCTTTTTTGTATTCTTCGCTCGTATCGGCGGTGGTGGCGGTTTCGTCGACAGTCGGCTCCTGTGCTTTTTCTTTGGTCATAATTTCAACCTCTCCAGCTTTTTCGATCTTTACCTGGCAAGCGAGCCGTTCGTTCGACTTCCGGGAATTCGTCGAAAAATATTCCGTTTCGGCTTTCGTCATGTCGGACAGCAAATCCGAACCCGACGTTATAACGATCGAACAAAAGTGCGCACCGGCCTCGGGAACACATACCTCATCGAAGTGTATCCCGAACCGCTTTGCAGCATCGATCAGGTAAGTCCCGACGGCGACTAGTCCTTCACGACCTTCACGTTCAAATTTGATCTCAGCTTCTAACATTTTCACTTCTCGCTTCACTAATGTTCGACGGCGGTCTTCACTCGCACTTTCGGCTGCGCACCCGACGGTGCACTCGGCATCTCGCTTTCCATCTTCTGGCAATCTTCACAGACGCCCCACATACGAAGACTGTGATGCGTGGGACGGAACCCAAATTTGTCCGCCATTTGATCCTGCAGGTCCTCGATCGCGGCCGAAAAGAACTCGATCACCTTCCCGCACTCGGTGCAAATCATGTGGTCGTGGTGCTGGTGGTTGTAGTGATGCTCGTAGTAAGTCTTGTTGTCGCCGAACCGGACTTCCCGAGCCAGTCCCGCCTCGGTCAGAAGCTTAAGCGTCCGGTAGACCGTGGTGTGGCCGACCGAGGCGTCCTGCTTCTGCACAAGCCAATATAAATCCTCGCTGGTCAGATGCTCTTCGGTGCGAAGAAAGATCTCGAGGATAAGGTCACGTTGTCCCGTCCGCCGGAGGCCCGCTTTCTGAATGTGGTCCAGAAAAATCTCCTTTTCCTGCAAGAACTCTTCTTTCTTCTTCGCCATACGCTTCGGGTGTCTAATTTTATCACCCGCATTTTCTTTTCGCCATCGAAATAAGATCCCGTACTTTCTGCACCTCGGGCGAATTCGGATTCCTCGACGCGGCGAGCTCGAGCGAACGCTCGCCCAAGAGAAGGTATACGTCCCTTACGGGGTCGGACATTTCGCGGTCCAGCGCCGCGAGATGCCGCGCGATCGCGTCGACGTCGAAACGAGCGAAACTTCCCGTAAGCGCGTTTCCGGGCGATTGCGTTTGGAGGTTGACTATCGTACTGGAAATCAGGGGTAGCAGTATCTCTTTTCCCGTTCCCTTTTCGAGCCCGCACTTCGACAACATCTCGGTCGCGATATCGACCAGCGCCACGAGGTGGCCGCACGCCATTACTGCGGCAGCGTGATAGAGAAACTTGTGCTCGGGGTCGATCGCGAAAGGTCTGGCACCGAGGGATGCGGCGATGGCGCGGGCGGCGGTCACGGCCCTCTCGTGGCCCTCCACGCAAAAGAACGCATTTTTGAAATTCTCCGCCCCCGACACTGCATCGCTGATCGAAACGAGCGGGTGCATGCTGCCAGTAAAGTCCCCCGCGTCGGCCAAGACCGAGAGTGACTCCGACGAGAGCGAACCGCTCGTATGAATAACAACGGAACCTTTTCGCAATCGATCCCCGATCCCGGCCGCGACGAGAGCAATGTCCGGGTCGGAGGTTGTGATCAGCAAGACGTCGGACGTCAAATCGGGCAACTGCGTCGACCATTCGACGAATTCGGCCGATGGGGGCAGCAAAGATGAAATGGCCTGTACCGTTGCAGCATCGCGGTGGATCAGATAGTCAATGCCGAAACCCGCGCGCGAGAGTGCAATTGCCAGAGCCCCGCCGACACGGCCGACCCCTATTATGGATACGCTCTGCATACCCATAAAATATAGTGGAAAATCCGAAAACTAGACAGTGAGTGATCGCGGGTGATCAGACAGAAACGACCTCGTCGGAGTAGTCGGGCGCCATCTCCGCCTCAAGACTTGGAGCGTCGGGATCATACCTCCGGGGATCGCCGGACGGGTCCCCCGATGTGCCGAGCACCTTCTGTAAAACCTGTATCTGGATCAACGAGAATCTCTCGGGTAGATTTTTCTTTTGCAAGCACGCGACCAACTCTCTCGCCGCAGCGGAGACGGTTTTGTCGGAGGGACGGCGCTCGAGCTTTTCGAGTAGCGGTACGACAAGCTTGTGTTCCCCGAGTAGGGTTTCGCGATAGGAGCGGAGAGCACCGTGGATCGTATCTGAAAGCGTTTCGGGAAGTTTCTCCCAGCGGCGTTCGGCAGCGAGGCCGAACGAGCATCGACAGAACGGTCGTTCCTGCAATGCTTCCCGAACCCCAAAGTTGCAATCGAGCTCCTCGAACTTACGCTGAATTTCATGAATGTCCGCAGCGGGTCGGGGATCAAAGATAGAGACCCGGGCGAGGTTTTCGAATTCCCACCATTCATCGCTCCCGAGGATTTCGTGGTAGCCGGCCTGCAGCGTGTGCGATCGCATTACCGCGTCGTGGCGAGCGGAGAAGTGATCCGCGAAGTCGCGCTGGAATTTGATCCACAGGTATCCGAGCTCCCGGTTGCTGGCGTCGCTCGGATTCCAAAAACTCCCGTCGACGAGTTGATAGAGCTGCTCGCGCATTTCTTCGATCTCGTCGACGTCGGTGACCTCGCAACCCGAGAGATAGGAGAGGATCTGGGCTCGCGTGGGCGTGCCCTTTATAAAACTGTCGATCACGACCAACTCGCTCTGCGCGCGCTGGAACTGTTCTTCAGAATCAGAAAACGTGTCGGCGATGCGGTTAAGGCACTCTTCGAAAGAGAGCGCGCCGTCGAGTCCCGCCTTAATTATCTCCGCCGTCGCTCCCAGGGTTTTCGAGCAGCGGGAAGCAAGGTTCCAAATGCGGGCATTCAATACATCATCCGGCAGCTCGTTGAATCTTTTCAGGACCCGGGCCTTATGCCATTCGACGTTCCACAGCTCGAGCGCGCCCTTCAGCGCCGCGCGGCCGGTTTCATCTTCAAGGGACTTGATATTGCTATCGCCCGAAACAACGGCCGCCCAGCGGGCAAGCTTCTTAGCCGAGAATGACGGGCCGGCGGGTTTCGCGATCCCGACAATATCGTCCCAAATGATCTTAAGGTCGAGAGACCGTTGATTGATACGGTCACCCTTCGAGGTAACGAAATCGATCTGCCGTTGCGCGACCAGCGCCGTGAGCAGGAGGTGCTGAGCCTCGCGGACGAACCCGCGCGGCTCCTGTCGAAAATGATCGTAGATCTCTTTCAACGAAACTGTCCCACCGGCCGGTGCGGCCGCGACTTTCGCCAGTACGTCGGACGCTGCGGGGAGCGCCGCCAGAGCCTCGTCGGATTGCGGAGCCAGGACGCCGTCCTGTTCCGAGACTAGTCCCATCGGCAATGCAAAGCTTCGTGCAAGCTCCTGGACCTCGGGCAGATTTTGACGCGACGAATTGTGCAGATCGGCGACGAGCGCGCCAACCTCGGCCAAGCCGAGTGGGCGTGGGAATTCAGGATGCCCGGGGTAGCGCGTTTCGAACAAAGGCTCGAGCATTACCGAAAACAGATCGACCAGCGTCTGCGACGACCTGGCCTCATCCGTGAAGTTGTAATCGAAACCGTCAATGGTCAGTTTTCCGTCTTCGAGGAAGACGCGATTCGCGATCTTTCCGACGCGCACGGCGTGTGAGTGCAGAGACGCGCGGATTTGTTCGCTGAACTGTTCCCGCAGGTCCGATTGCGAATTCAATGCGAAATATTTGAGGATCGTTTCGGTCTCCTCTTTGCGAAGCTGGTCAGGCTTCCACATCACGCGGGAAACGCCAGCCGCCGGCTCGAACGGAACCGCCTTTTCGTCCTTCAGATCGATCACCACTTCCCAATCCATCTCAAGGTCGCTCGTCGCACCGTGCTCGCCGAGATCGACGCTGTCGTCTTCGACCCAGAAAACGCGTCCGGCCCGGTGACCGCCTCGCCACTCGACGTGGCAATCCATCCAGTCCTGCCGATCATCATCGGCCCCGCCCGAAAGAGTGCTGTCCGAGAATCGCTCCTGCATTAGTCGCCGCAAGACTTTCGGAACGACGGTCGTCGGAACGTTGATGATCGCCGCGGAAAGCGCTTCGTTGAGGCCATCTTTGCTGCTTACGGTGAATCCGTATCTCGTTTCGCGCCCATCTTCCGCGAGTATCTGGATGTCTTCCGGCAATTCATCCGCGAACTTTCGTATCAGGTCGTCGACGATCGTGAGTGCCCGTGCGGGATCCTCCTCGTCAAAGATGAGCATCGCGGCACTGATCTCGCCCGCCGTCGTCCCCTGTCCGTCCAGCGAGAGTATAAGCAGCGCTTTCAGGATGAGCTTCGCCTGCATTCGACGAAGCACCGGTATCTTCCCCACGACCGCCGTATTCAGATGGTCATAAGCTTTGAATGCTCCTTGCAGATCCGATATTGTCCGAAGCGATTTTTCTACATTGTCGAAAACCTCGTCCAGCCCGATCAACGAGTTTGCAGGCCTGCCCAAGATGCGCTCGGCCGCCGCGGATGCAAATCCCAACAGCGCAAAATCGTGGACGTAGAGCCGAACGAAAGGAGCGACCTCGAGTGTTGCGGGGTGCAGAGGGTAGAGGGACGAGAACCTCTGCTCGCTCCATCGAAAGTTCGGCAGCACTTCGCGAAAGTATTCGTAGACCTCCGACAACACCGCCTGGGCCTGCGGATGCTTCGGAAAAACGTAGGTGTTTACGACTTTGTAGAGATGCTCCTGATCGAGATAGTCGATCGAGAAGCTGCGCGAGATGCCAAGGTTTGATCCGTCGGCACCGGCGATGTCGTCGTCGAGCGCTACGCCAAGAAAAATATTGAGCGTTTTCGCCACGTCCGCGATCTCACTCAAAAACGGTCCGTCATCCCTCGTCACCCGAGAACCGCGTTCGTAGGCGGTGTCGATCAGGAGAATGAGCGGAAGCTCGCCGGCCTTTTCGGCAGCGGCACCGAGGATCTCCGCGACGGAATCTCCAAACTGCGAACAGTCGATGCCTAAACTCTGGTTTATCGCTTCCGTGAACTCATCGAACAGGCTTTCGTGCAGTCCGCGCCGAACAAAGGTGAGCGGGTAATGTCGACGCGTGAGACGATGCGCACCCGCTGCGACGTGCGGATCGAGAACGCGTGAGCGGAGCTCCGGGTGCGAAACGAGGGCTCCCAGGGTGGCAAGAAAATGGCTCTTGCCTACGCCGCGGTATCCCGCAAGCGCAAATGCCGATCCGCGGCCGGGTTGAACCGAGGCCACCTGATCCAGCCACTTGGCCATCAGATCGGAAGTACCGTCCGTGAAGTAGTATCCGGCGACCGTTTCGGCCGGATCCGCCGAAAAGTCACGAAGGTTCTTGTGGGCGCGGACCTCTACAATATCTTTTACTTTTTCCTGGATGCGTGTCATTTGACGTTGGAGGCGGTGTGCTGGTTTGGGCTCCGGAGCGGAGGAAATGTCGGACTGCGAACGCGCGGATTGTTCGCCGCGGTTATTTTACCAGCTTTGAGCCGGAAAGATAAAGGCTTTTCTCCGGCGATGCACGCTCGTCAGAAGCCCCGTAAATGCACGGTCCCAATCCCGATATCAAGCATAGAGGCATATACCTGGGACGGTGACTTCCCGCCTCACCTGTTCGACCACTGAGTTGGGGACCGCCGCCTCAGGGACAAGGGCCTCCGATCTCAGGTTTTTTGGGGACAAGCGCAACTCTTACCGCATTTCCCGCATCATACGGACGTTGATTTTGTAACTAACCAGGGTTTACTATTTACCTCATCCGATTGAAGAAGTTCCGGAGGCAATAAATGCATAGAGAATCGATTCGAAAATTTAGCGCACTCTCACTGGCTATGACTGTTTGGTTTAGCGCTATTTCGTTCCTCCCCGTCTCTGCCCAGGCGCAAGTAGCGGCTAAAGACGATAAAAAAGCAAAAGCTGCGAAAAAAGAGACAAAGGCCGAGGCGGTGAAGGCGGACGATAAGACACCCCAGGGGCCGGTTTCTAAAACATTGTCTCCAAAGGAAGACCCTTCCCAAATCGGAAAACGGAAGATCAACAGTGGAAGCGATAAGCTGTTCGGCTGGCTTGGCGGTTCGCAAGAAAAAGAAGTCGCGTTGGGACGGCAGCTGGCTCTCGAAGTTGAACAACAGGCGAAACTCGTTGAAGATCCGCTCATAACCGAATATATCAACCGTGTCGGCCAGAATGTTGTCCTTCACTCGGACGCCAAG
Organism: Pyrinomonadaceae bacterium; assembly: GCA_035526605.1. Lineage (GTDB taxonomy): Bacteria > Acidobacteriota > Blastocatellia > Pyrinomonadales > Pyrinomonadaceae > OLB17. The sequence continues at coordinate 8,153 of DATLCA010000040.1, forward strand.
ATCCCGTTTACCATCAAGGTTATCGACAGTGACGAGGTAAACGCTTTCGCACTGCCCGGAGGATTCTTCTTCGTCAATAAGGGCTTGATACTCGCGGCGGATAATGAGGCCGAGCTCGCCGGCGTCATGGCCCACGAGATCGCCCACGTCGCTGCCCGTCACGCCATGGAGAACCAGGGCAAGATGCAGGCGATACAGTACGGTTTGCTTGGCACTATCCTCTTCGGTGGCGGCATCGCCAGTGCGATCGCACAGAACGCAGGCGGGTTTGCACAGCTTCTCAGTTTCATGCAGTTCAGCCGCGGAGCTGAGTCGGAAGCTGACGTTCTTGGTGTCCAGTACCTTTACGCCTCGGGATATGATCCGACGGCGATGTCGACCATGTTCGAGAAGCTGAGCCAGAAGAACAAGAAAAAGCCGGGAACCCTTTCGAAGATCTTCGCGACCCATCCCCAGTCGATCGATCGACGTGATGCGAGCCTCGCGCTGGTCTCGCGGTTTCCGGAGAAAGAAGAATACGTCATTAGCACTTCGGAATTTCAGCGCGTCAAGGCTTACCTGTTGAAGATCACAAATGCCCGAGCCGGTGTGACCGCCGACATCGACGAGAATGGTGATCAGAAGCCCACCCTGAAACGCCGCCAGCCGGAAGGAACTGATCCGGCGGATGCGGACAAGGGAACGTCGAGCTCCGAAGGACCGCCTCAACTCAAGAAGCGAGGGGGCGAGGATCCCGCGCCGGCGGCCAGCCCGACCCCGAAACCGTAGGTTTTAGTCAGTTGAAAATCAAAAAGCTGCCTGAGAGATCAGGCAGCTTTTTTAGTTTATGCCGTGCAGGGTGTGAGAGACGGAAATGATTCCTAAAGGAGCGTCAAGTTAGCACATCTCCGCCTTGTCGGCGCGATAAAGCGGTGACGTCAACGGCTACTCCCAACCCGGCTCGCACTCACTTCTTCGAAACCAACTTCTTCTTCACCCTTGCAAGATCAGCCGCATCCGAAAACAAACTCGTTGCTTTGTTCCACGAAGCGCGAGCCAAATCGACCTTTCCCTGCTTATGATAAACGTCACCAAGATGCTCATGGATGGTTCCCGAGCTCGAGTCCACGCGAAGGGCTTCCTTCAGACTTTTCTCCGCCTCCGTCAGCTTACCAAGCCGGTAATATGCCCATCCGAGGCTGTCGAGGTATGACGGGTTGGTTGGATCGATCTTGAGCGCCTGCTGGATCAAATCGAAAGCTTCTTGAACCCGGTCGTCACGGTCGAGAAGGAAGTAACCCAGATTGTTCATCGCGATCGGATTACCCGGAGTTTGTTTGAGGAGTTCCCGCAGCGTCGCCTCGGCCCCTTTCACATCACCCGACATCTGCTGCGCGGTGGCGAGCGTGAGCCGCGCGATCTGCTTGCGCTCGGCACCCCGAGCGACCGCGTAGGCCTGATTTGCGGCGTCGGCGGCATCCTTGCCCCGGTTTGCCTGGGTGTAGAGATTGGAGATGAATAAGTAGTTGGAAAACGCGTCGGAAGCAGGCACGGCAACCGCGATAGACTCACCGGCACCGGCAATCGATGTCGCCGGTGGAGGCACAGGCGTTTCCATTAGCTTTTTTATGAGTGCGACCGCTTCGTCGACTTTCCCTGTTTCGGTTAGAAGAGTGGCTTCGAGGCGGATGAATCCGTAATCGTTGGGGACCCGTGCGCGGACCGATTTAACGGCGGCAAGAGCTCCGGCGCGATTTCCTGTTTCGCGAAGAAGTGAGATCGCTTCCCGGTCCGCGAAAAGGTCCTGTGGCCCCAGAAGTTTGCGAGCTCTTTCGATCACGTCCTTAGCTTCGCCGGTCCGGTCCGAGCTCTTAAAGATCTGGATCATTTTTCCGAAGACGTGCATCGCGAACTCGCGTTCGTCCTCGGCAACCAGGTCCGCACCATCGAGTCCCCGTGCGACAAGCCCGGCCTCGTAGGCCGCAATAGCTTCCTGCGGTTTTTCGGCTCGTGCCATCATGTCGCCGAGTGCGATCTGAAGCATCGCCGCAGACGCTCGGTCACCGGCGAGCAGCCTGGCTGACGAGTCGCGAAGGAGCTTTGTCGCGTCCTCCACCTTCCCCGATCTGGATTGTACTTGGGCCAGCAGGTTTATGAGGGGAACGTTCTCGGGGTTCGCGTAGACCGCCTGCTTCAACGATTCGACGGCGAGAGCAGCCATTTCGGGACTGGCGTTCTCGACCGCTTCCTGCAAGAGTTCGACAGCCGGCGCGTTGTCCGGATCGTCGGCGACCAGAACACCTATCGTCTCGATCGCCTCACGCGTCCGGCCCGCTTTCAAAAATGCCGCGCCCAGTTTCATCGACGCCGTCTCCGGCGCCAGACTCGCCCCGCCCATCAGCATCTGATAAAACCGCGTTTCGACCGGTGCCGCCGAAGCGAGCCATTTCCTGAGAGCGTCGATGCTTTCTTCGGTCCGGCCGGTCCGATCATAAAGTTCACTCAGCAGAGCCCACGCTTCGGCGTTGCGCGGATCGAGCCGGACTACCTGCTTCCATTCCGCTATCGCTTTCGTGCCCGGCTCCGCAACGAACGTCCCGCCCGAAAGACGGCTTTGGAACGAGTACAGACGTGCGAGGATGCGGCGTGCTCCAAAGTTGTTGGGGTTGACCTTTATGGCAAGGAGCGCGAGGCGGATCGCCTCGTCGGCATCCTGCGGTTGCCCGTTGATCGCGAGCTCCGCAAGCGCCGTATAGCCTTCCGAAAGTAGCGGGTCGAGCTCGACCGATTCCTGAAAAGCCTGTTTCGCTAATCTGACGTTGTTCTGCCGTCCGGTCGCTGACCGGATGCGGTCCCCGCTCCAGATGTAACGCTGGCCCTCGAGCATTTTCGCGTAGGCCTTCTCCTTTTGTTCCCGGGGTGTGATCGAGTCCGCTCTTAATCCTGCAAGAACCCTGGAGAGCTGATCCGAAACCCGCGGCGTTGAGGCCGGAGATGGAGAGGGGGTTTGAGAAAAAGCGGGGCCGCTGACGGAGGCCACAACCAATATGCTAAGTAGGACGGGTTTCAGACTCATTTCAATTTTGGATAGGTAAAGCGTGAAGCATTTAAACCGCCGGAAGCGAATAATAAAAGCGGTCCGGAAGAGAACCGCTTTTTATCATATCGAACAATCACCGGCACGATTCTATTTTTCTTGCGGCGGCGTCTGCCGGGGAGTCTGCTGCACGGGCGTCGCCGCCTGCCTCTGAGAGATCACGGTCGTCAGAGCCTGCGGGATCTGGTTCGTGAGGATGTCGCCTTGATTTTCAATTATCTGATCGATCAGCTCGAACTTTTCTTTGTCGAAATCTTTCGTCATCAGCACGCCGTTCTTGTCGATCGTCATCGGGTAGATCCCGAAGAGCTGGTTCCGAAAATTTTGAAAGAAGGACACGCTTTCCGGGGGCAGCACTTTCGCACGTTCCGGATTCACCGCCGGAATCGTAGCTCCAATCAGTCCCAGCTGCTCCTTAGATTTCTCAACCCAATCGCTGTTCGGAAAATCGCTGATTATTTTCTGGAAATACCGGGCCGCCTGATCCGTCTCTTCTTCCACAAGGTAAGTTACAGCCAGTTTGTAGAGCGCTTCGTCCGCGAAGCTGAAGTTCGGATATTTTTCCACGATCTCGCGATAACGTGATTGAGCACCCTTGAGCCCGCCCTTCTTTTGTTCGACCGCCTGGGTGTAGTAATAATTCGCCACGTAAAGACCGTGGAGCCCCAGATTGTCCTGAACCTCGACGAGACGCTTTTCAGCTTCAGGCCGGAGGACCGAGTTCGGATACTGCTGCATCAAGGCCTTCAGCCGTGTCTCCGCCCGTTTCGCACGCGTCGCGTCGCGGTCCGGCAGTCCGACCTGCCGCATTTCCGATTCCGCGATCTTCAAGACCACCCGATCCGCAAGCGGGTGGGTCGGGAAAAATGTCAGCCAGTCCTGATAAGCGGCGATCGCCTGGATGAGCGCGCTTGTGGAGCCTTCGAGATAGAAGGAGTCGGCGACCGCGAGCTTGGACATTGGAAGATAGGGCGAATCCGGATAAGTCGTAATGATCGTTTGGAAAAGAAGGCGGCCGACGTCGAAATTCTTCTTACGCACTTCGCGGGTCGCGACGATGAACAGCTCGCGATCGCGGCCTGGAGTGACGGTACCGATGAGCTCGTCGAATTCGTCATTTCCACCGCCCCCGAAGATGCCGAGGAATTTCTTTTTCTTTTTGATTTCGCGAGCCTGTCCCACAGACGATATCGGATTCGCCCGGGCGCCTGCGGTCTCCGTCTGTACGGCATCCGCCCGCCGCTGCAAGTCGGTCACCTCGGTCTCCAGCCTGTCGATGTCCCCAGCCTCGTACTTCTCCGAACGGTCCACTTTTCCGCGCAGGGTATTAACCTCCGACTGCAGTGCCGACGCTTCTTTCTCGACCGATTTCAGCCGTGCATAGGGCGTGTCGAGGTTCTCTTTGTCGTCCTTTCCGGATTTCTCGTCTTTGGCTTCCTGTTTCAGCACGGAAGATGCACTCGCCGCCGAGCGTCGAACCGTTTCCAGCTTCTGACGCATCACTTCGAGGCGCTGTGCGACTGAGCCGTCGCCCGGCTTTTGTGCGAGAACGCCGGTCGCAAGTGAGCTGACGACGATAAGAAACGACGCGAGAATATCTCGTTTAGTAAAAAACATAATTCCTCTCGAATTTATCTAGACCCAATCCGTGCCTTTGTCGATCAACTCCCTAACCGCGCTCGTCGGATCGCCCTGCCCGTACACCGCAGAACCCGCTACGATAAAGTCGGCACCAGCCTTCACAATCTCAGAAATGTTGCGGGCATCGATGCCGCCGTCTATTTCGATCCGCGTATCCAGACCCCGGTCCGTGATCATCTTTTTCAGGCGGCGCAGCTTGTCGAGCGATGTGGGGATAAACGACTGCCCGCCAAAGCCCGGATTCACCGACATCAGAAGCACAAAGTCCGCGTAAGGAAGTGCTTCTTCCAAAGCCGAAAGCGGAGTGGCCGGGTTGATCGCGATTCCCGCTTTTCCGCCAGCCTCGCGGATCGCCACCAAGGTCCGCTGCAGATGCACATCCGCCTCGACGTGGACGGAAACCATATCGGCACCGGCCTCGACAAACTGCACCGCATAGCGGCCTGGTTCCTCGATCATCAAATGCGTGTCGATCGTTAGCTTCGTCGCTTTTCGAAGCGACTTGACGACCGGCAGCCCGATCGTGATGTTCGGTACAAAGTGCCCATCCATCACGTCGACATGAAGGACCTTTGCGCCACCACTCTCAACCGCGGCGATCTCGTCGGCGAGCCTTGTAAAATCTGCGGAGAGAATCGACGGAGCTATTTCAAACATTAACCAATTTTGCTTCCAGTTTGTTGCAGTTAGGACGTTTTCCGTTGCATCGGCGATCGGCCGCTATCGCTGTTCCTTCTTCGGTTTCTCGACCGCAGGGCTCGTTAATTTTGGCGGATTGGCCGTCTCTTTCGGTTTCTCAGGCTTCTTTTCGCTGTCGTCGGGTTTCGGCTTTGCGATCGCCGGAGCGTCGGAATTCGAAGACGATGTGGGTGTATTGGCGATCACGTCGCGGGTCGTGTCGACCTTCTTCTTGTTGCTGTTCGAATTTGCTTTCTTCTTCGGTTTATCCGAGATCATACCCTCGATGGTCTCGGAGTCGTCGGCATCGATATCCTTTTTCAAAGAAGGCGGCGTCTCTTCGTTCGTGATCCCAGCCTTGCTTACGACGACGGATATCCACTGCCCGGTCTTTACCGTATCTCCGGCTTTCGGCAGCTGCTCGAGCACCGTATTCATCTGCTCGGTGCTAACTCGATCGGCCCGCTTTCTGATTTTGAGACCGAGAGCCGCAAGCTCCTTTTCGCTTTGGACGAAATCCTTGCCGACGATCTCCGGCACCTTAATCTCGGCGCCCGTGAGCGACATGTAAACAACGCCGGCGGCCCCGCCCAAAAATCCGGCCAAAAGAACGGCGACGACCGCAAGCTTGCCTAAAGCGGAAAAACTTTTAGAAATAATGCTCATCTGCTCAGTAAACCAAAGCGAAAGTCTAGCATTTTTTGACTTAACACGGAACTTAGACGGCTTTACCCCCGTCGTCTGAACTGTGCGATAAAAAATCCGTCAGTTTGGTCGCGATGAGGAAACGTTCGAGCAAAACCCGTGCTCGTCAACATCCTTTCCGGCACATGCGGCCGGGTCTGCTCAAAAGAGCTTGCCGTGCCCAAAAATGCCTCACAAACTTGCTCGTTTTCTTCAAACTGTATCGAGCACGTCGAATAGATTAGCCGCCCGCCAGGTCGCACCAGGTATGATGCGTTCCGCAGGATTTGAAGTTGTTTCTTTGCGAGGCCGGCGAAGTCTGATGGATCCAAAAAATATCTGATCTCCGGGTTATGGCGGATCGTCCCGGTTCCGGAACAAGGTGCGTCCACAAGGACCGTATCGAAGCTCTCATCCGCGAAAGGCAGTAAATTTTCCGCGTCATACCGGACGATGTTGACGGAATCGACGTTCTGGCGCTCGCACGTCGATCCGAGAAGGTTGACCCGTGACTCGTGCAAGTCGCCGGCGACTATCAAAGTCCCATCGACTCCCGAATATGCTCTCGCGATCTGCGTCGTCTTTCCTCCGGGCGCGGCGCATAAGTCGAGAAGACGGCCCGTCGGATTGTGCCCAGCCACCGCCGCCACGAGCTGCGACGCTTCGTCCTGAAAATAGATCTCGCCGGCATCGGCCATCCGGCGCAGATCGGGATTGATCGAAGGGGCCACGAACGCCCCG